>CAZXWI010000001.1:0-53106 GCA_964644555.1 uncultured Lachnospiraceae bacterium
ATATTATTCGCTTTACTTACATATCTTCAAATCTATATAACGAAAGAATACCTAAAATGATAAACAAAACCAAGCACGATATTATATGGAGGCTGCTTCGCCCTATAGTTTGCATAATATGCAAACTAAAATTTAATTACACCTATGAAAAATATGAGTCGGACAAACCTATGATTGTGGTATCAAATCATGTAACTAATTGGGACCCACTGTGGGTAGCATGCAGCTTTCCTAAAAACACACTGTTTTTTGTTGCCAGTGAGCATATATTCCGCTGGGGAATATTATCAAAAATAATCGTATGGCTTCTATCCCCCATTCCGAGGCGAAAAGGCTCAAATGCCATAGACACTGTTATGAACTGCGTTCGCCGAATCAAAAAGGGAAATAGCATATGTATTTTCGGTGAAGGTGAAGCCACTTGGAACGGAATTTCCAACAAAGTCATTCCGGCAACCGGCAAACTCGCAAAACTCAGCGGTGCGATTTTGGTAACATATAAAATCGAGGGTGCGTACTTTTCCATGCCACGCTGGGGCAAACATAAAAACCGAGGCAAGATACACGGGAAAATTGTAAATACATACCCTCCCGAAGTTCTCAAAAGCATGACTCCCGAAGAAATAGAAGATATAATCAATTCCGATATTTACGAAAATGCATGGGAAACGCAAAAGATAAAGCAAATTACATACAAAGGTTCAAAGAAAGCAGAGGGGCTTAACACCGCACTTTTCATTTGCCCTGAATGTAAAAAAACAGATACACTATCGGCAAACAAAAATACCATTCAATGCACATGCGGCTTTGAAACCGAGCTTATGCCCACAGGATTTTTCAAAGAAAATCCTTACTTTGAAACCATAGCCCAGTGGGATAATTGGCAGCTTGAAAAGCTAAAAGACGAAAACTATTTTAGTGATAATGCAATATGCTTTTATAGCGAAAACATAACTCTGAGTGAAATCCAAGTTTCCTCCCATGAACAAAATCTTATCAAAACAGGAACTCTCACTCAATATAAAGACAGAATATGCCTTGAAGATACTACATTCATGCTTTCGGATATAACGGAAATGTCGATAGTTCGGGTTCATATTTTACTATTTACCTATAACGACAAATACTACGAACTTCGTTCCGACACCGACACCTGCATGAGAAAATACCTTGCAATGTGGCAAAACAGAAAATAAATATTAATAAAAATGCGGAAAGCAACTTCAAAGCCTTCCGCATAAATTTTATTTGATTTACTCTACGCTTAAAATCATATATTCACCACCTGCTTTAACCGTTATGATGCTAAAATAAGCACTTATGCCATTTTCAAATGTTACATAAGCATCATAAGCTTCGGCAGCTTCCCATTCTTTTTCGGGAGAGAGAATATCCATCATTTCATCAATTTCCGATTGTGTGGCACTTAACATATATTCATATTTGATATCCTTGATATCCATTCCGGCATATCCTGCATAGAATCCGTAATCATACTCTTGCAAATACGCACTTACGTCGTTATCGAAAAAAGGTAAGAGTATTCCCAAATACGAAGGTTCCATTAATTCCGCAACACCATCGATATCATTTTTGCTTAAGCATTTAAAATATGCATTCATTACATCTTCCGATGTTTTGTAGGATTTACCGCCAATAAGTGAAATTCCGACTCCTACAGCACCCAAAATCATAACTGCAACAAGAACTATTGCTACAATTTTACCTACTCCGAATTTTTTTGTGGGAACAACGAATCTTTCCTCAGAAGCTGCATTATTTTGAAGTGTTTCATGAGAGTGTGAAAGATTATCATTTTTATCATAAACAACCTCAAAATCAGCTTTCGGCTCGTTTTCATCACTTCCAAGCGATTGTGAACTTGCAAAAACATCTTTTTCTTTTACATCTTCATGTATTCCATTAACCACTTCTTCGGGCAGTTCCAAAACGGGAGAAGCCTCTGCTTTTTCGGATTCTGCAAGTATTTCGTCCACATTGGTCAATACATTGTCTTTTACCTCGTCATTTTGTTTTTGTGCACTTCCGCAGTTTTCGCAGAATTTGCAATCATCGCCTATTTCGGCACCGCATTTTATACAAATCATATTATCCTCCTTAAAATAATACTTAAATACCTTGTGTCAATTATGATTATCTATATTAATTATAGCATATAATTCATAAAAACGACCGCGCAAAACTCGTTTTTTGCCAAAATAAGGTGTATAATCCGCTATAGGAGAATAACCAAATGAAATATATAAACACAGATTTCGATATACCGTATTACAATTTTGCTCTTGAAAACTATTTGATTACCAACCCGAAATTTACCGATGATTACTTTTTCTTTTATATTCACAAACCCAGTGTCATAATTGGCAAGCATCAAAATGCTTACGAAGAAGTAAATACAGAATTTATTAAAAACAACAACATCTATGTGGCAAGGCGGCTTTCGGGAGGAGGGTGTGTCTATCACGATGAAGGCAATTTAAATTTCAGCTTTATTACCAATAAAGAAAAAAATCAAACCATCGACTTTAAAAGATATACGAAATACATTATTTCAGCCCTCAAAGACTACGGCATAGATGCGCTTTTGCAAGGAAGAAACGATTTGTGCGTAAACGAAAGGAAATTCGGAGGCAATGCCCAATATATCCAAGGAAACAAAGTGCTGCACCATGGCACAATAATGGTTGATGTAAACATAGAAAATATGCTTAATGCACTTAATGTAAGCAATATGAAAATAGAATCCAAAGCCATAAAAAGCGTAAGAAGCAGAGTTATCAACCTATCGGAATGTGCAGGATATAAAATCGATATTAATACTCTCAAGGAAAACATTCTAAAAGAAATATTTAAAGAAAAAGATGTCGATACTTATGCCTTAAACGAATATGACATAGCAAAAATCACTCACAATGCCGAAACCGAATTTGCCCCAAAAGAATACAATTGGGGAACAAACTACCCATTCGGCATTATCAAAAAAAAGAAATACCCTTGCGGCATTATTCAGGCAAATATAAATGTAAAAAACAATTTAATAACGGATTTTACTCTCAGCGGTGATTTTTTCACTAATAAGGATTTGGCAAAAATCAAAGATTCTTTATTAAATACTCCTTTTGAGCAAGAAAGCGTTACAAATGAGCTTAAAAAAATAGACTTCGATGGCTACATTAATAATTTCACCATCGAAGAAATGATTGATTTATTGTTTTATTGATTTATTGATTTCGGGCGATAAACACGAATCGCCTTTTCAAACATTTTAATATCGACTGTGGCGAAATCTTTGATATATTCACCGTCCACAGTCCAAGGAATTGGTCTGTCTATTTCAATTCTCATATTTCCTGTTTTGTAAAGCTTCATAAATTCGCTGTTATAATCCCTATATGCAAAACTTGCCATAAGATTTCCGAACTCCGTGGCATTGTTCGGTTTTTTTATCAAAAGGACCTCAAACAGCCCATCATCGACTTCCACTATATTTTTATCAAGCTTTATAATTCCCCCTATGGATACCACATTGGATACAGCACCGAGAATGAAATCATCCTCTATAACTTTATCGTCCAGAGTTATTTTCATATGATAGGGATCCAATGCATTAAGGCTCTTAACCGCACCCAAAACGTATGCTCCGTAACCGAATATATTTTTAAGCTGCTGAGGTGTATTATATGTTGCATCAGTAAAACAGCCGAAAGATATGGTAGTGGCAAAATATATATCATCTATCATGCCCACATCCATACTAAGTGCTTCGGTTTCCAAAGCTGTTTTAGCAGCCTCTGCCATATTTTGCGGTATATCGAGTGCTTCGGCAAGCAAATTCGATGTACCTGCGGGAATACATATTAATGCAGGTCGTTTTTCTTCGCTTATTTGCATAAGCCCTGCCAAAACTTCGTTTATAGTGCCGTCACCGCCGCTTGCCATGACAATATCATAATATTCGCCGCGCTGTTTTGCGGTTCGTGTGGCATCACCTTTTGCCTTAGTGCGATACACATCCACATCATATTTTTGGCTGAGTATCTTTTCTACTTCACGCTCTTTTCTGTGATGAAATATAAGCCCGGAAACAGGGTTTTCAATTGCAAGTATCCTTTCAGTCATCTTTCCTCTCCTTTGACTTTACTTATCTGAAAAAACAATGTCGTAATAATCATTTTCCAATATATATTTAGATATCAAAACTTTGTTCCTGACAAGCTTCGATATGTTTTGAATATAATCTTCATCTATTTTCGCATCTTCATTTGCAGGATAAAACACACCGCTATCCGCTTCGTATCTTCCTTTATCGGTTATCCACGAATAATCCTGAAAAATAACAAGCTTTTGCGAATCCGACAAAATATCACTGCCCATTAAAAAGCGTGAATCATATTCAACCCCGAAAAGATTCAGAAGTGTCGGTAAAACATCTATTCCACAGCAATAATCATCCACGATAACATTTTCCTGCATAGCACTGTTATATATAATAAGCTTGTTGTGATACCTTTCAAAATCAGGATCCAAATCTTTGCCTGCTAGTTCGTTATACGCTTCGTCCGACAAGCCGTAGGGGTAGTGGTCAGCTGAAAGCACTATTACGGTATCATCCAATACTCCTGCTTCTTCAAGCTGACTCAGTAGGCTTGAGAGAGCGTATTCCAATTCCATATTGCACGCTTTTATGGCTCTCACCGGCTCACTTGATGAAGTATCACTTATATTATCTTCGTTTTTATATGCCATATTATTTCCGTAGAAATTATATTCTGTGTGTCCGCTGACAGTAAGATAATATACATGAAACGGAACAAGCGAATCAACAAACAAATCCACCGTAGACTCCATCATTTCAAGATCCGATTCAGGCCATTGGTTGGTAACATATTCTTCCATTCCGTTACCCATGCCCATGTATACATCGTAGCCTAAGTTCGGGTGTGTAAGCTGTCTGTTATAGTATTCATAATTATGATTATGATAAGCGTATGTGGCATATCCCTCCCTTTTTAAGCTATTCGCCAAAGAGTAGTACCAATTATTTTCATCTCCGGCATACATACTTTGCGAACCGTATTTCGGTATAAGGCTGTTAAAGAGCGTGTATTCACCATCGGATGTGCTTACCATCCACGACGGCTGGTAATAATTCGTAAATACAAAACCGTTATTAGCAAGCTCATAAAGAGTCGGGGTATCGGTTTCATCGATAATATATGGGGTGAATGCTTCGGCGCATATAAAAATCAAATTTTTGCCCTTGAAATAACCCGTATATTCGTTTTTCTCACTCGGCATTTGCGATGAAACAAAATCGGTTATTACCTTTACGGTTCCGTCGGGATATTCTTCTTTCAATCTTTCAAAATCTATATCGGCAACATTCGAGCGATCCATCATATCGTTAAAAGATACAAATGCGGGAATAAATGTTTCGCCACCGACACTCGGCGTTCCGATAAGCGCATATGTGCTGTCAAGGCAAAATGAGCCGACAAGCCCGAATCTGGTGGTGCTTTTATTTATATCAAAGTGGGTGGTGAAATACTCTTTATCTGTAACCATGCCGCTTGAAATACAAAATATCATCATCAAGGCAACTACCATACACAAAGAGCCGCAAGCAAGCCATGCTACTTTATTTTTACCGCTTGAAAATATTTTTTCGCCCCATAATAAAACGATAACCGCCGGCAATAAATACAATACAATAACAGGGATTCCGTGAATAAGCGTACTGACGATTATATCGGAATAACTGCCCACAACATTTTGTGCGCTCATCAAGATTACGGCAATGCTCATGTAGTTGCCATACACCTGCTTTAAAAAATACTCTGTCAAAAACATAACCGCAAGAAGAGAAAGTAACACGAATGCAGTAATTTTTCGAGTTTTTGCTTTTTTGCCGATATTACAAAGTGCATTCATAACACTCGCAAAAAATACCGAAAATAATGCCGTATACAAAAGCCCCATATTAAAAAGGCCGCCTATTTTGCCGTTTATATCCATTTTAATACGCAAAAATATCTCCATTAGGAAAATTACGATACATAAAAAAACAAACGAACAAGACGGTTTGATTTTGTCTGAAAAGGAATTTCTCTTTTTACTTATTTCATGCCTATCAGACAAATTTTCATCTGCTCTTTCATTTAGTTCCGAAGACTCATCAAAACCTTTGTATGCGATTTCACTGAGTGCATCATCGCCTTTTTTCAAAGCATTGGTAATTGCCTCTTTTGCCGATAATACATCGGCGACAACTTCGGATTTATTATTTTCGGAATTACTTTTTTCGCTAGGCATTATGTTCTTTTGCATTTCGATATCCTCTGATATATTTTATCATATTTGTTATCTTTTGGTAAAAAAAAGATAAACAGTCTTACTATTTAAGAGAATTTTAATATTTCAAACAATAAAGCCCACCCACTGTATGTTATAATATTCATATTGGCTGAAAAGAAATACAAGATCAGTCCACTATCATATAACAATGATATTTTAAGCGTATTATAAAAAGCATATTGTAATTAAAGAGGAAAGTATGAGTACAAACTTATGGCAGATAGTGCCGTTTAAAAAATTCAAAACAAAGTGTGAATCATCTTTCGGAGAAAACTTCCCCGAGCGAATTTTTTTGTATTCACTCATGGCAATGATACTCATCTATGCCATGATGTGTTCATCATTTAATTCCTCGGGAAATATTTTTGATATCATCGACAAACTGCGATATGTTGCCGCATTTATGATGCTTATAAAAATATATTTTCTTTCAGACTATAACATAAAGCAGTTAAGCCTTTTGAGTCTATTATATATTTTTACATTCTTTAACTCCATAAAAGCTTATGACCCTACATTATTCTTCAGTGCAATAATGATTTTCGGCTCAAAAGATGTGGAATATAAAAAGATATGCAAGTATGTATTTTTTACAATGCTTTTATCGGCATGTTCAATATTTACACTGCACATATTCGGTGTTTTGAACGATTTTTTAGTACCAAGGGGAGATACTTTCCGACACTCTTTCGGCTTTTCACACCCCAACACAACAGGGCTGTGGATACTGTGCATAATTGCATCGTGCCAACAAGCTTTTTGTGAAAAATTAAAGCTCTGCCACTACGCTTTGTTTGCAATTATAGCACTTATCATGAATATAAGTGTAAATTCCAGAGCTGCACTCGTTTCGATATTACTAATCAGCATAATAATGCCAATATTAACTAAAGTAAAATTCTCCGAAAAAAAATGCAAATATATCGCAGTGGGAATCGTTGTTCTCATATACATTGCCGTAATAGTATTTACCCTTTACTACAATGAAAACAATTCGTTTATGCTGATGCTCGATAAACTGTTTTCATATAGAATCAGCCTATCTCATTTGGCATACGAATATTACAATGTTACTTTATTCGGCAGTTCTCTTCCCGTAACCGATGCGAAATTCGTCCTCGATTGCATGATTGTAAGAATTCTTCTTACTTATGGAGTGCTAACGCTTATTTTATCGGGAATTTGCCTTTGCAAAATTCAAGTACGAGCCATTAACAACAAATGCATATACATTGCCGCTATGAGCTTGATACTTTTGATTTACTCTATTATGGAAACTTTCCCCTATAATGCGGTGTTTAATGTTACATTGCTTATGGTTTGTGCAAAGCTTGGGGAGTGATAATATGTTTTGTATGATAAAAGGGCTGTCGCTTTAGCGAATAAAATTCGTAAAGCAACAGCCCCTAATTTCATTTACATAAAATCCCTACTCTCCTACCAAATCCTCCATATCATATAGTCCGCTCGGCTTTCCTACGATAAACTTAGCGGCTCTCACAGCACCCGAAGCAAATACTCTTTTGGACATGGCACTATGATGAACAGTAATTATTTCATCGTCTGAAATATACATTACTTCATGTTCGCCTGCTATTGCACCGCCCCTTATGGCATGAACTCCTATTTCATTTGAGCATCTTTTGCATTGACCGTTTCGGCCGTATACCAAATCATAATCGGTTTGGGTGTTTTTTTGTATGGTATCAAGCAGCATCTTCGCCGTACCACTGGGAGCATCTGCTTTTTTATTGTGATGAGCTTCAATTACTTCAATGTCGAAATCTTCATATAAAAGCCTTGTTGCCAATGCGATGATTTTTTTCATTACATTGACTCCGTAAGAAAAGTTCGCACTTCTGAAAACGGCTATCTCTTTTGACGCTTCTTTAATAAGATTTTCGCATTCTTCGCTTATTCCAGTTACGGCACTAACAAGTGGCTTTTTATTTTTCATACACCACTTTGTAATTTCATCGGTAAGTGAAAAATGTGAAAAATCTATTACAATATCCACATCTTCTTTTATGTTTTCAAGGCTTTTATATATAGGAAAAGGCTCTGTTTGTTCACTTACCAAAGGCTCAAAACCGCAACTTATCGAAAAAGAATCACTTTCGTTTATAAGCGAAGTCACAACCTTCCCCATAGCACCTAAAGCACCACATAATAAAACTTTTATCTCACTCATAATTTCACCTACATATGAATGTCAAATTCTTCCAATACCTTTGCAACTTTCTTTTTCTTCTCTTCGTCAAGCTCCACCAAAGGAAGTCGCATCTTACCAACTCCGAAACCTGCCATATTCATAGCTGTTTTAACAGGAATCGGGTTACAATCACAAAACATTGCATCAAACAATTTCAAAAGTTCAAATTGCTTTCTTTTAGCTGTTTCAAAGTCATTTGCAAAGTATGCATCGGTAATATCAAGGCACATTTTCGGTGCAATATTTGAACATGTGCATATAACACCGCTGCCACCGATAGCCATAACGGGAAGTATCATGTCATCAGAACCTGAATATACCAAGATATCTTCGGGCTTGCCGGCACATAGCTTAACTATTTGAGATATATCTCCACTTGCTTCTTTAAAGCCCTTAACATTTTCGATTTCGCAAAGTCTTATCATCAATTCGGCTGACAAGTTTTTTCCGGTTCTTCCCGGCACATTATATACGATTATCGGTTTGTCAACGGCATCACTTATTGCTTTATAATGTGCATATATACCGTTATCGCTTGATTTGTTGTAGTATGGGTTATTTATCAAAAATCCGTCCACACCTGCTTTTTGTGCATTTTCGCAAAGTCTTATACTTAACGCAGTATCATTTGAGCCGCACCCTGCAATAACAGGAACCCTGCCCTCTGCCGCCTGCACACCGAGCCTTAATATTTCCGATTTTTCTTCCACGCTTATCGTCGGAGCTTCCCCCGTTGTTCCCAAAAGAACTATTGCGTTTATGCCCTTTTCAATCTGCCAATTGATAAGCTCGCAAAGTTTATCGTAATTTATCTTATCCTCGCTCATTGGGGTTACCAAAGCCGTAGCCACACCTTTAAACAACATAATCATTTCTCCCGATACATATTATTGTTATAAACTCGGCAATTTCAAATTACCTTTATAAAATTATAAATAAATGATGATAATTATGCAAGAGGTTGAAGTGTTATTATGCTTTAAATTTTATCTTTATAATTATTAAAAAGCCTTGTTTACAAAGCGATTTTAATATATGCTTATGTGTAGTTTAAAATATGAAAAATATAATTCGAGGGATAAATATGAATACTAATGCTTATCATAAAGTAAGCAAATATATCGAACTTTTGCAAAACGAAGGAATCGTTAAGGAAATAAGCCCAAATGCACAAAATTTACTTTTCAACAATTTGTGCTACAATTCCAATGAAATCACAAAGGACACCCTTTTTATTTGCAAAGGGGCTCGCTTTAAAGAAGAATACATTCTTGGCAAAGAAAACGATGGACTTATTTGCTACATATCGGAAAAGAAATACAACCTAAAAAGCGAATATATAATCGTTACAGATGAAAAAAAGGCTCTTGCCATCGCAGCTCAGGAATATTTTAACTATGACAGCCAAGCTCCCGAAATATGCGCACTGGTTGGCACTAAGGGCAAAACGACCACAGTATATTTTCTCAAATCCATATTAAATGCATCCCAGAGAAAATATGCATATTCAACCACAGTTGAAATGAACGACGGTGAAAAAACAAAAGCTTCGAATTTAACAACTCCGGAAAGCTTTGATTTGCATGAGCTTATATCAAGAGCAAAAGCTAATAATTGCAAAAATATGATTATGGAAGTTTCTTCCATGGCATACAAAATGAAGCGTACCTATAATATGACATTCGCATTCACGGCATTTACCAATATTTCACCGGATCACATAAGCGCCAACGAACACCCCGATTTTGACGATTACCTCTCATGCAAAATAGGTATTCTGAATCAAGGCAAAACAGCCATAATCAATATTGACGATGAACATTCCTCCGAAATATTAAAAAGGATACAGCCAACTACAAAGGTAATAACATATTCGCTGAAAAACACTTCTGCCGATATATACATGAAAGCCTTAACCCAAACGGAAAACGGCAAGCTCATTACCATCCATACCAATGAAGAAACATTCGATATACTAATGCATCTTCCCGGAGATTACAACATTCTTAACGCACTTTGCGCCGTAAGCTGTGCATACGCAATGGGAATCGATATTGCATCAATTCAAAAGGGTTTTGAAGAAGTAAATGTGCCGGGCAGAATGGAAAAGATAAGCAAAAACGGCTACATAGCCATATGCGACTACGCACACAACAAAGTCAGTATGAATCTTGCAATGGAAGCCCTCAGCAGTGCATACCCGCAAAAGAAGATAAAATGCATTTTCGGCTGTTCCTACAAAGTAAAACAAAGAAGAGAAGATATGGCATATGAATCTTCTCGAAAATGCGATTATGTATACATTACAAGCGATAACCCCGGATTTGAGAACGCTCAAACAATAGCAGAAGAAATACAAAGCTTTTTAACCGAATACGGTTGCAAAAGCGAAATTGTTTTGGATAGAAAAGAAGCTATCCGTAAAGCAATAAATGAAATGCAAAAGGACGATATCGTATTTATTGCAGGTAAAGGCCATGAAGCATACCAAATAATAAACGGAGTCTATACCGAATACGAAGGCGATGCAAAGATAGCAAGAGAAGCAATGGAAATGTATAAATAACAAACGACCGACCGTGTCATAAGCGGTCGGTTCTTTGTTTTGCGAAATTACCCAAGAGGAAAATATGTTATAATTAACATAGGTCTATAATAACATAGTATTAATTTATTTCATAGTCATTTAATAAAAAACTTGATAAAATTTGACTCTTTTGTTTGAATCCTACGGAAACCGAAAACTTCCTCACTGAAAAATCAGGCGTGTCTTAATAAGACACACCTGATTTGATTTAACATATTATCTTGTTCTGAACCATGTTACATCCGAACTTGTAGGAAGAAGGAAATAATAGCCTCCGTCCTTCTCTGTAAGGAATGAGTTAACATTTTTTCTGAACTGCTCTTGATTTACCAATTCGGGATAGTCCGTGGCATTAATAAGATCTTCGTAAGCAGCTTCCTTTGTGGGATACCATTTATCCCAGCCTTCATCTACTTTTGTGATATGCACCTCAATACCCTGTTCTTCCAAAACTTTTTTAAGGCTCGGACCATGCATGGGCAGCTTGTCGCTCATATCTATAGGACCACGACCTCCGAAAAGCTCTGTTTTTTCACCGGGTTTGGGTTCTGGTCTTTTTCTTTCTCGATCAAAAGGTCTTAAATCGGGGTGAGCCTGCATTGCCTCTTCGGAGTAACAATCTGTGAAGAGTTTACCTCTCGATTCGGGCAAACAAGGAGCGCCGTCCGACCACATAACGCTTACGGCAAATTGTCTTGCAGCCTTTTGAAGCATTTTAAGCGAGCTTGGGCCTCCGCCACCTCTTGACTGAATTACAACATCAACTTCCGGTATGGTAGTTCCGATTTCCGTTTCCTGCCAATCGGCATAAACAAATTCAACATTGGTTATACCTGCGGCTTCGCAGTTTTTTCTGCATTCTTCAAGCATACCCTCGGAGTTATCAAGGCAAATAACTTTTTTTACTCTCTTTGCAGCCTGTATTGCCACTCGTCCAGGGCCACAGCCGCAGTCCAAAACTACCATGTCTTCCGTAAGAGGCATTGCATCTAATTGCAAATTCGTTCCGTTTACTTCCATCAAAGTCATAAAGCTGTAGCCTCTTGCAGCTTTATCCCACATACTGGGTTTGACAGGAGTAGCTATTATGGTTTCTGTCATTTTTATTTTTCCGTTTCTATAATAGATTCCAATTACCAACCGATTTTCTCACATCAGTAAATCCGTACTTCACAAAATCGGTATTTAAAAATTCCTTTAAAAATTCTTCGGCAGCTTCCTTATTCTGTGCATTATCGGGTATTACCGCCGCATGAAATATAGTTGTGCCGAATATTTCGTTTCCGCCGTCAACAACAAAAGACACCTTGTTATACTCTTCTTCGAAATTTTCATCCCCCAAATTCATAACTTTCGGCAAAAGAGCATAATTAAAATTGTTACCTACTGCGGAACTTCGATAGGATATCTGATATACATTATCTTCGCACATTGGGGCAAATGCCTTATGCTCAGGCTTTTTATTATCGGGCTTTCTGTTTCTTTCGTACTGCTTTCTGTCTAAGCCCTTATAATTTGGGTTTGAAAATATTCTTTCGCTCAAACCATCTTCAACCCTATCCGCAAGCTTGATTGCCATAACGGCTCTGTATCCGCTCGGGTCGTCGTAAGGGTTCATATGTTTTAATGTTGCCTCATCTGAGGTAAGCTTTTCAGCCCAATTATCATCATTTACATCATTTCCCACAACAACCATCTCATTTCCGCCCCAAATGTAGTATCCGCTACAATATTCGGGCATCATCAATTGCTTGATGTTGCTGTCATCGGCAAGGAGCATCAAATCGAATTTTTCGCCTGATAAAAGCTTGTTGATACCGCCTGTAGAGCCGCCCATAATAAGCTCGCACTCCATATCGGGGTTTTCTTTTTTATAACGCTCTAATGTTTCTTTGGCAATTTTTCCACATACACCTGCGCTGAATATTCTAAGCATTTTCACCTCCGTATAACTAACAGACTATGCAAACATTTCGTTTGGCATCTTCGTCATATACAGTTTTAATATCGAGATTATATAATGACGAAAGCATTTCCTTATTTAGGGTATCAGCCGCATGCCCCACACCCAATACACCGTTTTTGTCAAGTATTGCAACTTTGCCGTCAAGTATAATTGCGTGATCCGGATTATGTGTAGTCATAATTACGGCATACCCCTCTTTCGCAAGTTCTTTTACCATTTGCACAACACGATATTGATTGCCGTAATCAAGATGTGCCGTTGGTTCATCAAGCAAAATAAGCTTGGGCTGTTGTGTTAAAGCTCTTGCTATGGTAACTTGCTGACGCTCTCCCCCCGATATTTCGGTATAAGCTTTGTCCTTAAGATGAAGTATATTCATTCTCTCCAGGGATTCTTCGGCTATCATATAATCCTCTTTTGACGGTTTTGAGAATGTTCCGATATAGGGTGTTCTGCCCATAACGGTAAATTCCAATACGGTATATGCATAAGCAGGAGTATGTATCTGCGGCACATATCCTATTATTCTGGCAACATCGTTCATGCTCATTGAACTTGAATCTTTACCGTTTAAATATATATGTCCGCTTGCGGGTTTAAACAGATTCGCAATGCAGTTCAGCAAAGTGGACTTGCCAGCACCGTTTGTTCCCAAAATGGACAGAACCTCGCCCTCATCAAGCTGAAAACAAACATCATGAAATATAGTTCGGCTGTTATAATATTTGTAGCTTAAATCTTGTACATCAAGTATCATGTCAAAGTCCTGTTCTGTTTAATTAAAATGAAAATAAAGAAAGGTGCGCCGATTATACCCGTCAATACGCCCAATTTGAGTTCAGCCGTAGATAATGTTCTGCAAAGCATATCTATTATAAGCATAAAGATTGAACCCAAAAGCATTGCCATAGGAAGCATTTTTTTATTGTCAGAGCCGATAAGCATTCGGGATGTGTGAGGTATTATCAAACCTACCCAGCCGATACTGCCCGAAACACTTACGCAACTTGCGGTTATCAATGTTGAAAAGAAAATAAACATTCCTCTGGTTTTTTGAAGATTGATTCCCAGTGAACGTGCTTCGTTATCTCCCAAAGACAAAACATTGAGTCGATAACGCATTAATATAATCAAAAAGCACGGTATCAACACCATCGGCAATATCGACAAAAGTTCCGACATGGTTATTGTGGCAAACGACCCCATTGTCCAATAAGTGATTTCCGCCAATTGAGTATCGGTATCAGCCAAAGCTTTTATTACACTCATTACCGATGACATAAGGCTGCTTACCACGACACCGGATAAGATAAGTATCGTAGTGGATTGACTTTTAATCAATTTCGGAATGAGCGTTGTAATAAATACCGCCGCAATTCCTCCAATGAATGCCAAAAGCTGAATAAAGAGGCTGTTGAAATTCAATAAAATAGCAACTGCCGCCCCTATGCACGCACCGGATGAAACCCCAAGTAAATCGGGGGATGCCATCGGGTTTTTGAATATGCTTTGATAACAAGCACCCGATAAAGCAAGCCCTGCCCCTACGACTACCGATGTCAATGTTCGGGGTAAACGCAGATTAATTACCACAGCTTCCTCGATATTCGACCATGTTTTTTTAATGCCGAAAATTTTTGATGCCAAAATTTTAATTACATCACCCAAATTAATGCTGTATCGCCCAAGTGCAAGTGATGCGGCTACCGTCAGTAACAGAGCCGCAAACACTATGCCGACAACAACCCGATATTTTTTATCGGAAAAATTTGTGGATTTATTGTCAATTGATTTTTTCATTGTTAAGAATTAAAAGTAAAATTAGTTAAGTTCCTGTGTTCCATCAGGAAGCAAACCGTTTAACATATTGTTAGCCTGATCTTTTGTAAGCTCAGTGCCGTTCATTGTTTTGTAAAAGCTAATGATCTGCTCTGCCATGTAATCTTTTGTTATGCCGTTAGCTTCTGCGATTTCAGGCTGGATGCACAATAAAGCGTAATCTACCTGCAAGTAGCTTTCAAGTCCGAATCTATCCCAGTTAAAGCATGCATAGGGGTTGTTGTAAACTCTGCCGTTCTGAACTGCTTTGAGGTCTTTCCAACCGTCTGATGTTGCAATCTGTTCAAGAAGCTTATGCTGATATACGCCACCAACGATGATAACATCAGGGTTTGCAGCAAAGATTTCTTCAACTGTGATTTCGTTGCCGGCAAGATTGATAACTGCAGGTAAGTATTTACCTCCGTTTGCTTCAACCCAGTTCTGAATAATTGTATTCTGACCCATTGTAGCTGTAAGGCTGTCGCTCTGACCGGAAATGTACATAACTACAGGTTTGTCTTCATCTGCCACATTTGCAACGAGGTTTTTGTTGTTTTCAATCTTTGTACCGACTTCTGTACACCACCAGGTGAGTTTTTCTTTGTATTCACCGCCCAAGATTTCAGCGAGCATTGTGTATGCCTGAATCATTGTATCGTAGTTACTGAAGTTGATGTTGATTGCGGGAATACCAGCATCTCTGATCTGCTGAGCGTATCCGTCTTTAGCTGATGAAGGATGCACGATTACCAGGTCCGGTTCGAGTTTAACGAGTTCTTCAACTGCGGGAGTTGTTCCGCCGAGGCCCTGAATTTCAGTACAACCTTCGTAGAAGAATTTTGTCCAACCGTTCATTGTTGCAGGTGTGTTCATTGCAAGACCGCTTACGAGGTCTCCTGCACCCATGACAAAGAATGAAGATGTACCTGCAGGCCAAAGGTTAACGATTGTTTTTACTTCGCCCTCGATAGTTACTTCATCACCGCTCATGTCGGTTACTGTGATTGTTCTGTTTGTAAGATCTTCTTCATTGTTTTTGGAGCTTGTGCAGCCTGCAAAAACGCTTAAAGCAATAAGAACAACTAATAAAACAGAAACTATTTTTTTCGTTTTCATATTGTTTTCTCCTTAGGTTTTATATTTAAATATCATATCGATATTTAGGCAAAATAAAATGGGTTCCCGTAGTATATAAAATTTTACATACTAAAAAGGAACCCACAGTGTGCGTAAATCAATAATATTTCACTTGCAGTATTCCTTTCCAAATACGGGAGGCAAACAAATTTCTTAGTTTACCCATCGGTTATTTTCCTTGGTCAAAGCTTTAGGAATAATAACTCGGAATAATTTCATTATACTTAATATTCCAAAATGTTGCAATTATCATATGTTAAATTTAACATATTTTTTCATACTAAATTTACATTTTTCGACAAGAGAAGGCTTGCAAATGCAAACCTTTTTGTATAAGAGAAATAAAATCTTGTTTTTAATTTAAGAACATACCAACATAATCGTCGTCATCAAGTTCTTGTTCTTCTTCACAAACAGACTCTTCTTCTTTTTCGATAGATTCGGTATCTATGTTTTCTTCCTTCTGACAAGGCTGTTCTGTATTCGTTTCTTCTGTGTCGGAAAGAGCTTGATTATATTCTGCAACAAGCGAATCGTAATCGTTTTCGTAGACTGTTAATTCAGGATTTTCTTTAACAGATTCTTCAACATAATCTTCATTTACCAAATCGGATTTTATTTCGTCAATAACTTCATCACTTTCAACTCTCTCCAAAATGCTGTCAAGCAAATCGGGAGTGTCCTCAATGGATATATTTTCTTCGGATTCTTCGATTTCCGAAACTGCTTTTACATTATCCGCTTCTTCGATATCTTCGCTTTCCACATCCTCTGCACATTCCTGCTTGGCAGCTGAATATTCTTCAATTAACGAATCATAGTCATTTTCGTAGCTTGTAATAACAGTGTCCCCTTCGGTGATGATTATTTCCTCATTACTATCGTTTTCTGCCGAATCGCCATTTTCTTCATCACTAATTGCAGATGTTTCATAATCCAAAGAATCGTAATCACTTTCGTATGAAGTATCTTCATTCGTTTCTTCTACGCACTCTGTAGTATCTTTATCACATTCTTCTTTATATACCGAACTTTCGGGCAGAGCATTATCGCAAATTTCTTCGGATTCATTCCTATTTAAAATACCATCAAGTGTATTGAGTGTTTTATCATATGTTTTTTCAGCCGCTTCACATACTCCCGTCAATACACCGTCTGTTGCATTTACAATATCGGATTTTTCGCCAAATTCCTTATTTACCGATAAGCCGGCTTGTTCCCTCTCGACTTCTTCGCTGTAGCTTGTCGGGTCTTTGGCATACTTTGATACATTGGTTATTACACTGTTACCCATTTCGGATTTAATCGTTTTTTCGTAATCAAAATATACATCATCAATACCGTCTATTACGCTCTTATCCGCACGCTTATAATACTGACCGGTATATTTAAGAGTCATTTCCTCGGTAACACCGTGATTTTTAATCAAATCTTCGTAAAACTCACCACTGTTTTTAACTGTGCGCTTCTGAGTTTCGTAATCAACCTTAACGAGTCCGAATCTTGCACTTTCGCCCTCGAGCCATTCGAAATTATCCGTAAAGCTCCAATGATAATAACGCATATAAGGAAGATCAGACTCACTCATTGCCTTTAAATGCTCATATATAAACTTTATTCTGAAATCATCCGTATTGTCGCATGTTCCGTTTTCCGTAACATATATCGGCATGGGTGCAATATCGTATAATTTTTTTGCACAAATATTGATTCCTTCCGGGTATATTTCCCAACCCAAGTCATTAACGGGAGCAAATTCTTTTACACCGTCCTCAAAGCCGGTTAAAGTGGATCTGCTGTAATAATTGAGTGCAATAAAATCAGCATACAACCCTTTGGGCAAATCGAGTTTTTTTATGGGACGCTCGCATTCTCCGAGAGTCATTGCCTTCACTACGGCAGTTTGGAAATATTGCTCCGTTTTTCTTACCGCAAATCTTTGGTATGCGCTTTTTTCATCTTTGGGTTCAAACACTCTCATATGGATACTGTAGCTGACCTTGGTGTTGGTGTAACCCATTTGGTTTCTGATTTCGTGAATGAGATTATATGCTTTAATATGGCACTTTGCCATATTGGTAAGAACCTTGCCCATCAATTTTAATTTTTGTTTCCCCGGAGGCCAAGAGCCGAAGAAAAATCCGTTTATGGCATATACATTCGGTTCATTTATTGTAATATATTCGCTTACAATATCCCCGATGGATTCAATCATCTTTTTAACATAGTGCAAAAATATTTCCACACATTCGTCATTTTCGAATCCACCCATATTTTCAAACCACATCGGGTTGGAAAAATGATGCAATGTTACAAGAGGTGTTATGCCTGATGAAATCAAATACGATATAACATCTCGATAATGCTTGATTTCTCCGTTGTTAAATACTCCCTTGGTAGGTTCTATTCTGCTCCATTCGATGCTCAAACGGTAATGGGTAATACCCATTTTTGCCATAAGGTCGATATCTTCTTTATATAAATGATAATGATCATTGGCTCTCAGCGGAGATGATGAGTCTTTGATATAACCTTTTTTGTACCAATCATACCAACTGTTTCTTTTGTCCGAGCCTTCAACCTGTGTTGCACTGCTTGCCACACCAAGTTCTAAATCATCTTTCAATCGTAATTCTTCCATAACCAAACCTCTTAATGAGAATATCTTGCTGAATATATATTATACATTAAAAAATACAAAACTTAATATACATTTCGGTAATTTAATGGAAGAATTTTTATTTTTCACTTTTAGGTATATTTATATACCCCATTTTAAACAAAATGATATATAATTATTATATTAGCTAGTAAAAGAGGTGCATTATGCAAAGAAATGATGAAGTGATAAACGAAAGCTATGCAAGGCTGTTGGAAATAATCAAATTTTCGAAATTACAAATGGAAAAACTCGGTAACTACGAAATATTCAACCGCCATGTAATACAAATACTCCCCGAAATGGCACTTCTCATAGAAAAACTCTGCAATGCGGGAGCAGATGAAAATGACTTAAAAGGCATAGTCGAAAAATACAGCGAATATGTATATGGTTCAAAGGACGAAGAGGCTCTCGCAACCTATGAACAGCTTAAAGAAAAATATCCCGTATTTGACTCTCTTGCCAAATATTAAAATTTTACCCATATAAAATACACTGCCAATAGGCAGTGTATTTTGTTTAAAGGAATTATTTTTGTTGATATGTTTGCAGGAAATCTCCCAAATTATCCATGGATTCTTTCAATATTTCTATTCTCGGCAAATAAACTATTCTGAAATGGTCAGGTTCCGGCCAGTTAAAGCCGCTGCCTTGAACAACCAAAACTTTCTTTTCTTTCAAGAAATCGAGAGCAAATTTAACATCGTCTGTTATGTTGAACTTTTTAACATCGATTCTTGGGAAAGCATAGAATGCGGCTTTAGGCTTGACAACGCTTATTCCGGGAATGCTGTTGAGAGCTTCGTATATAAATTCTCTTTGTTCGTAGATTCTTCCGCCCGGTTTTATATATTCATTTACGCTTTGATAACCTCCGAGTGCTGTCTGAACTATGGACTGAGCGGGAACATTGGAGCATAAACGCATATTGGAAAGCATATTAATTCCGCTTATGTAATCTTTGGCAATCTTTTTATTTCCGCTTAAAACCATCCAGCCGATTCTGAAACCTGCTATCATGTGTGATTTAGACAATCCACTGAATGTAACGCAGAACAAATCCGGTGCAAGAGATGCTATCGAAACATGCTCTTCGTCGTCCATAACGAGTCTGTCGTATATTTCATCGGAGAATATTATCAACTGATTCTGCCTTGCAACCTCTACTATCTGCTCTAATACCTCTTTCGGATATACCGCACCTGTCGGGTTATTGGGGTTAATAATAACAATGGCTTTGGTTCTTGAATTGACTTTCTTTTTAATATCTTCAATATCAGGATACCAATCCGATTTTTCATCACATAAATAATGCACTACCTTTCCCCCTGAAAGCGTTGCGGTTGCAGTCCAGAGCGGATAATCCGGAGCCGGAATAAGAATCTCGTCACCTTCGTCCAAAAGAGCCTGCATACACAAGTTGATAAGCTCGCTGACACCGTTTCCCGTATAGATATCCGAAACATCTACATTTGGTATATTTCTAAGCTGAGCGTATTGCATGATTGCCTTTCTTGCGGCAAACAGACCTTTCGAATCGGAATATCCCTCGCAGTCGGTAAGCTGACGTTTCATATCGAAGATTACTTCTTCGGGAGTGCGGAATCCAAACGGCGCAGGATTACCGATATTGAGCTTTAATATATTCATACCCATTTCTTCCATGCGATTCGCTTCATCAACAACAGGACCTCGCACATCGTAAAGAACATTATTAAGTTTTGTCGATTTTGTAAATTCTCTCATACCGAATTCCCCTTCTGCCGTACTCGGCTCATTATTTTCATTTTGAATTGTTTCACCTTTAAGCCATGCTAAATCCACCGATAAGGCTTCCGACAGCATTCGCATAATTTCGCCTCTGGGAACATTCTTTCCGCTTAGGTATTGACTCAGCTGGCTTTTACTGAGCTTTGTTTCGCTTGTAGGTTCAAGTGCATTTACCATTTCTATTACTTCGGATTGTTTGAGTCCTTTTTGGTTCAAAACCATATTCAATCTATCTGAAAATGTGTCCATATTGCCTCCGGTATCATTTATTTTCACAGATTATATCACGATAAAAAACAAAGCGCAAGACTAAATTGAACTTATTTTAAATTTAATTGAACTTTGCTGTCTTGAAGTTCAGTTTACGGCAAAACAAGTTCAATTTTATCATAACTGAAATATTTTTGTTCTGTTTGATAAATAGAATCTTCCTCTTTTAAAATAACCGAATCTACTTTTACCTCCTCTGTGATATAATTTTTCTTTATTCTATAGCAAACGCTGTAGCCATTATAAGAACCGATACAAACGCTGTAATATTCATTTAAAAGAGCCTTAGAACAACACGCACATTCATACACATTTCCATCTACATTAAGATGTGCCGAACTTTGTTTCACTTTGCTCTTATCATTGGTTGATTCGACTAACACCTCTACATACTTTTCACAAAAAGCATTTCGGCTGTATAAGTTAAGCTTATTTTCCTCTTTAACATAATAAGGATAGTACACACTTATTCCACATGAACCGAAATTTCCCACGCCGTTTTTACAATACACCACCGCATTATTAACGCTGTCTATAAGTTCCTGCACTTCTTCGCTTGATTGGTTTTCAAAAATGCTGAGCAAATCCGCCATATCCGAATACCCTTCTTCTTTGGATTTACCGCCGAACAAAATGATATGCTCAGTCCCTATTTTCGCATTTTCTACGGCATTATCAAATTTTACGAAAACATCCTTTGCTTTATTGCAATCAATTACTGAAATACTCAAATAATCAAAGGAATATTCATCGTGGGTGCTCTTAAAATAGAGTTTAGCCAAAAGTTTTGCTTCGTCATGGGAATTCAAAGCATACCTTTCATTTTTGAAAAAACTTTTGTAATCAAATCCGCAAGCAGGCATACTCTCTTCACTGGCAACGATGTAATCGGCATAATTTCCCACTGCATAGATAGTTTCCAAATTTGCCATAAGGCATGCATCAAAGGCAATAAAACCGAAACAAATACCGTTTTTATCGTATATCTTCTTAAATGCGAGCTCAAGTTCATTCGTAATTAAACTGTCGGAAGAATGATTTTCATCTTTTCCGGATCCGCTTAATGCATTGCCGCCATGGTTCCAAAGGATAATGTTATATTGGCTCTCCCCCTCTAAGGTATAAACATAATCGACAAAATCAGATAATGTATCAGCTTTGTCCATATTGGCGCTATCAAAACTCTTTATCTTTTTAAGTGAATTTTCTTTAACTTCAAAGACCTCGTTGTATTTAGGGTTAATACATTCAGTGTGCCACTTTTCGCTGCCACCGGTATAAACATATATTTTAAAATCTTCTCCCGTTTTGGCAGATACGATTTCTTTTATGTCAATGCTGGCAGATGCAAAATCGCTTTCCAAATCAGAACCGTTCATATATATTAAATACACACGTTTGCATTTGTTTTCCTTCGTTTGCGAAAAAATAAATATGAAAGAAATTACCGTAAGAAAAATAAAAACAAACACTCTTTTTTTCATATTATTATTTTGTGCAAAATGAAAAAGTATTATTTAAGATTCGTAAAAATACATAGCGAATTTAATTTTGAAATTCCTCGTTTATTAAAGATGACAACTTCGCTTATTCTTTTGATTTCGCCTTTAAAATCGGTACTTTATGTGATATTATTTCACTATGGATTATTTTGACTGGTTATTTTTGACTTTGGAACTTACAGGAACTATCGCATTTGCAATATCGGGAGCAATGCTGGCAATAGAAAAGAAATTGGATATCTTCGGAGCTGTGGTATTAGGCACGGTATGCGCAGTGGGTGGAGGACTTCTACGCGACTTAATATTAGGCAACACACCTCCTGCAATGTTTCAAAACCCGATATACGCTTTTAGTGCAATAATTACTTGCATAATAACATTTTCTTTGGAATACGCAATAAATAAGCACTACAAATTTTCGGAAAAAATAAAGAAAAACTGGTATGACACTAAATTCATGAACCTGTGCGACTCCATTGGGCTTGGTATATTCGTAATAGTGGGAATGAATGCCGCAATTAATTCCGGATATTTCGACAATGCGTTTTTATGCATTTTCGTTGCAGTAATAACGGGTATAGGTGGAGGAATGATAGGTGAAACGCTTGTGGCGATAATCCCGAAAGTATTGAGAAAGCGCATATATGCGGTAGCCGGTATCATTGCGGCAATAGTGTACTACATATTCGAAAAGATTTCGCTTTATAAGCCAATAGGCATATTTATCGTCATCGCATTGACTGTGTCAATCAGATTTTTGGCAATACATTATAATTGGAACCTGCCTTATATAGATAAAACAGAAGAAGGGAATAAAACAGAATGATTTCGGTATTTGATATTTACGAACTGCTGCCCCATACCGACTGTGGCAAATGCACAGCGGGAAGCTGCATGAATATGGCAAAGAAACTATCACAAAACACAGCCAATATGAACGAATGTAGCGTTATAGCAGCAAACCCGGAAGAATACGGCGAACTGGAAAGTCTTATAAAAAGTGAAGAACAATAAAATGAAAACAAATAAATTAACTCTTTATGCGCTTATTATTTCTGTGGCAATGATACTCAGCTATGTGGAATCATTAATTCCCGCATTTGTGCCTATACCCGGCATAAAACTGGGGCTTGCCAATATAGCCACAGTATTTGCGCTGTATAAACTTGATACAAAGGCTGCTGTAATAATATCGGTAATCAGAATTACATTATCCTCCCTTTTGTTTTCCGGACTCTTCAGCATAATCTACAGCATATCGGGAGCTTTTCTCAGCCTTTTCGCCATGCATATACTTATAAAAAGCAAGAAATTCTCCCCCGTAGGAGTGAGTGTAAGCGGTGCTGTCTGCCATAATTTGGGGCAGGTGATAACAGCCGCATTAATTATGCAAACATCCAAACTTATGTATTACTTTGCAGCACTGCTTTTAAGCGGAATCATCTCGGGAACGGTTATCGGAATCGCCGCAGGACTTATCATTCAAAGAATAAAATAGTGGGTAAATTGTATTTTAATAATATATCCCATACATAATTTGTAAATTTATGTTAAACTATGCGTAACATAATTGTAACATATATTTTAATCGGAGAAAATTATGCCATTCGGTTTAAAACAAAAGCTCAACGAAACGGAAAAGTTTCAAAAGAAGCTAGATAAATCATTAAAAAGAACAGCGCATAAACAAATGGTTTTGGACACCCTCCAAACCAAGCGTGCATTAAAAGAAGAAAACAAAAAACTAAAATTATATAAGCAAATTAAGCCGCCGGCTCAA
Organism: uncultured Lachnospiraceae bacterium; assembly: GCA_964644555.1. GTDB lineage: Bacteria > Bacillota > Clostridia > Eubacteriales > Anaerofustaceae > RUG14186. The sequence goes on from CAZXWI010000001.1 coordinate 24,083, forward strand.
ACGCAGGAAGCCCCAAAGGAAGAACAAAATATCATCTCGGATACGGCCGAAACGATAAATGAGCAGACCTCGACGAAGCAGGGCGAAGTAAATCAAAATAAAATAAATGATTTTTTCGCAAAAGCACTTATCAACATGGAATATTTCTTTTCCAATTTAAGTCAAAAGATGAGCCGAAACAGAAAAATCATTACACTTACATTGTGTGTTTTGGCAATAACGGCAATTTCGATTTCAGCATACAACTACTTCGTGTGCTACGAAATAAACTTGGACGGAAATGATATCGGCATCGTGGCAAGCCATAATAAACTCAACAGCGCACTCGACAAACTGCAATCAGACTTGCAAAATGAGTACGAACTGCCCTCACTGTATTTTGAAAGGTCGGTTACATCTAAAAAGGTCATCGTTTTTGACAGAGAAAATATCCTTTCTGCAGACGAAATATACGAAAAAGCCAAGAAAGCAAATCTTCCGCTGTTTTGCATCGGAGGAGTTATCAATATAAACGGTGTGGATACCGTAAAACTTTCATCTAAAGCAAAGGCTCAGGAAGCTCTTGATACTTTTTATGATTATTTCAAGGAATCCCCTGCCGATTGGGTAAAAGTTTTGAACATCCCCGATATCAAAACCGATGAAAACATCAAAATAGCGGAAAAAGTCATTTCCATAGGCTCCGACTGTACCGTTGACGAAGCTGTGGATTACCTATTGGGGCTTAGTGCAAACGCAATTACCTCAAACGATAATGACGGAAGAGTCGTAATTGCAAGCTTACCCCAACAAAGTGCATTGCAAACGGCTCAAACAACCATAACTTCCGCATCAGCAAATGAGAAATCCGACGAAATCAGGGACTTTGACGAAAACGAAACCATGATATCGCAAATGTCATACACGATTCCGCAAACGGCACTCGCATTCAGAGCGGATTTATCATCAAAAGAGGAAGTCGATACATCCCTTAATCTTAATGTCAGAATGACCTCGCAGGTAGAATATTACAGAGATATCCCCTATGAAACCGTAGAATACGAAAACTCATCTCTTTATAAGGGTGAGAGAATCGTAACCACAAGCGGTGTTAACGGTAAATCGTATGTTAAGGCAAATATAGTCAGCGAAAACGGAATTCTGGTATCGGAGGAGATACTCCATGAAGAAGTCTACGAAGAAGCTGTCAATGAAGCAATTGCCGTAGGCACAAGGCCACTTCCCGTGCTTAACGGCGAAAGCCCCTACATAATGCCGACAACAGGCTTGGTATCTTCCACCAATAGGGAGGGTTCTCATTCGGGCTTCAGAGCAGTTGACATAGCCAACAGAGAGGGTACCGGCATATATGCCGCAAGAGCCGGATATGTAATATTTGCTACGCAGGATAATTCGGGATATGGTAAATATATAAAAGTAGACCACGGCGACGGATATGTAACCTGGTATGCACATTTAAGCGAATTTAAGGTTAGTGTAGGAGATTATGTCAATCAAGGCGAACTGATAGGACTTATGGGAAACACCGGTCGTTCCACAGGCCCACATTTGCACCTCGAAGTGCGATACAATAATGCACGTATGTATATTCCCGCATTCTTTAATATAGAATACGGCGATTATGTTTACGCATTCGAATAAAAGTTAATATAATTCTTATATGCCGACTGTCAGAATGATGGTCGGTTTTTTGTGGGAAAAGCCTCACATATACATTCCAAACGAAGTTTCACACAAGAACCAATAAACGGCACTCTCGTGCCGCTTGTCAGAGAAAAGGCAAAAATGAAATTCAAGATTTCACCTCTCGACTCTAATCGCAAAGCCGAGGACTAAAACTTCATTGTCAAATCACGAGTATACCATTGATAAGAGATTGTTGCCAGCTCTGCTTTCTGCTATAACAACCATTGCCGGGATATCATCGTCTTTTTGTAATATTCGCTCGATTGTTGTATGCCCTGTGTTACACTTGCGAATGTAGCGGTAATATTTTCTATATTTACCGTAACCGAATATTCCGCAGAAGCCCCTGCCTTATCGGTTGCCTTAAAAGTAAGGTTTATCGGCCCATAATACCATGTTTGGGTATATACGCTGCCTTCCAACTCAGCATATGAGGAAGTTCCGGACTTAACCGCAGATGTAAGAGTGTCACCTTCGTCCGAATCCGAGAATCTGCTCGCTAAATAAAACGAATGAGGGCTGTAATAATACGCTGTATATGTTGTGAATGAGACCTCTACAACCACAGGAGCGTGGGTTTCTCCCTCATCTGCAAATGCAAATGACGTAAGCATAACAAACGCAATCAATACAACCAACAGCAAAGCAATCAGCTTTTGTTTTTGGAATTTCGATTTTTTCATCAAATTTATTTATCTATTCCGAATTGGTAAAATGCCACAGCACTTGCCGCTGCCACATTGAGCGAATCCACACCGTTACTCATGGGAATCTTTACGGTGTAGTCGCATTTGTTAATGGTATCCTCCTCTAAGCCGTACCCCTCCGAACCTAAAACGACAGCGATTTTATCCGCCTTTATTGAATCTGCATCTCTTAAGCTTATCGAATTATCATTAAGAGCCATGGCTATCAATGTGTACCCCTTATCATGCAAAAGCACTGTCCAATCCCCTTCGGGCAAATATGCCCACGGAATTTGAAACACAGTTGCCATACTAACACGAATTGCTCTTCTATACAACGGATCACTGCCTTTATCCGTTAAAAGAACAGCCTCCATTCCCAAAGCCGCCGCAGAACGAAAGATTGCGCCTATATTGGTCGGATTCATTACATTTTCCAGTACCGCTATCTTTTTGTATTTTGACAGCATATCTTCGGCATCGGCAGGTTTCGGGCGTTTCATTGCACAAAGCATACCCCTTGTGAGATAAAATCCTGTAAGAGAACAGAGTACATCCGCTTCGGAAACATATATCGGAATATCACCGCACCTACGAAGTAGCAAATCAGCCTTGTCGATATGACGTTTTTCCATAAGCACCGAAACAGCCTCGCACCCTGCATCAAGCGCTCGCTCTATGACCATTGGGCTTTCTGCAATAAACAGCCCGTCATCGAATTCTGTGCAACTTATTAATTGCTTTTCGTTGAGTCTTGCATACACATCTAAATTTTTGTCGTTAAAGTTTTGTATCTCAATTATATTTTTCATCTTGTTTTCCTTTGGATATATGATAAATTATACCTGCACCCCCCCCAATTTCAACAAAAATAAAATATATGCGAAAGATTTATAACATATAAGTATAACAATAACCACAGATTTTCTGTGGTTATTATTGTCTACATTAGATTTTTCGTATATATGCTTTTCCATTTGCCCGAATTGTATCTTAAAAAGAACAGCCCAAGCCCTACAAGTATTTCCACGGCACACAAAATTATAACAGCCTTAAGCTCAAAGCCCAAAACTCTTACAAAAATGACCGAGCCCAAAACACGGAAAGTCCAATTTGTGAATGTGTTGACATAAAAACCGAATCTCGTATCGCCTGCGCCCCTTAATGCACCGGAGAATACCCACGATATCACTTGAGGCACTTGAATCAGCGCAAATACTCTAAGGCACTCTGCGGCAAGAGCCACCACCTGTGTATCGGGTGAGAATATGCCTATAATACCTTCGGCAAAAACGAAAAGACCGCAGCCTGTAAAGAACATGGTTACAGAGCCAATCAATATGGTTTTACTTACAAATTTTTCCGCAAGAGGTATATTTCCAGCTCCCAGCGCTTGCCCAACCAATGTGGTAACGGCAGTCTGAAATGCAAAAGCCGGCATATACGAAAGAGATTCCGCCGTATCCACAAGCGATTTTGCGGCAATGCTGACCGTACCCAAATACGCTACGGTACTCGTTATTATTACACTTGCCGTCGAAACCGTTAAGCGCTCAAAGCAGGCAGGCAAGCTAATGGTAAATATCTGTTTTAACACTCTTTTATTGGGCTTCATATTGTCATGAATCGACACAGCATACTTATTTGATTTTGAGAATGTAGTCCTAATAGCCAAAACTCCCGCCACCAGCATTCCCAGCGAAGTAGCCACAGCCGCCCCTTTAATACCCATATCGGCACCATACACATGGAATGAATATCCGAATAAACTGATTTCTCTTGATGGATATATCAAGAAAAAGTTAAATATCAAATTCACAATATTCATCACTGTGTTGTTTACAAGGGGTGTTTTGGTATCTCCATAACCTCGAAATACGGAATTGAGTATCAGCGAAGTTATAAGAAAGATTCTTCCCAAAGCGGTTATCAAATTATATTGTGCCGCATAATAGATTATATCGTTCCCCGCACCCATCCAAAGGGGTATCTTTTCGTATAAAACAATGCATATGATATAGGCAGGTAACCCCACAGCCACAATCAAAAACAACGCATGGCGCATAAGGTCCTTTACTTTATCATGTTCCCCTGCACCCACCGATTGAGCTACCAATGCGGTGATTCCCACGCACAAAGCAGATATGCTTGAATTTATCATATATATAAACGGCGAATTTATCCCTACAGCCGCCGTTGCCCATGCGCCCAAAGAGCCTACCATTGCAGTGTCGGCATAACCAATCAAAGTCGTTAATATCTGCTCCAGCAAAACAGGCCATGCCAACATCAAAACGGTTTTAGCCGGGCTTTGCGATGAATCGGTCAGATTTATCGTTTTATTTTTCATTCAGTCCCTCATATATCCTCAAATTTGCAATATAGATTGCATTATACATCTTTTAGGCTATGTATTCAATGTTAAAATTTCTTTTAATATTTCGACAACCTCTTTTATTTCATTTTCCGAAAGAGAGCCGTACCCTAAAACGAGCGTAGGCTTTCTGTTTTCATTTCGGCATAAGCGTTCATATGACCCGATCCCCTTTAGCCTAAGCCCTCTTTTTTCAGCCTCGGAGCAAATAAATTCTTCCGATAGTCTACTGTTAAACGAAGCAATAAGGTGTATTCCCGTATGTTCTCCCGAAATTTGCACATTGTCTTTGCCAAATTTTTCATATAACTCACCAACTAATAAGTCCCGCCTTTTTCGGTATATTACCCTTATTCTGAAAAGGTGTCTGGCAAAATGCCCACCCTCTATGAACTTCGCAAGCGTGTGCTGTTCCATTCGTGATACAGTTACGGCATACGAAGAAAACATCTTTTTAAACCCAGCCACCATCGACTCGGGCAAAACCATATAAGCAATTCTTATAGACGGAGCCAAGCACCTTGAAAATGTTCCGAAATATATCACCTTATCGTTGCAATCAAGCCCCTGCAATGCGTTTATAGGCTTACGGTCAAAACGAAATTCGCTGTCGTAATCATCTTCTATTATATAATGTTCATCACTCTCTTTTGCCCAGGATAGCAATCTATAACGGTTTGCTACAGGCATACTTGCCCCTGTAGGGTATTGGTGAGCAGGGGTTACATATACTATATCGGCAGAGCTTTGTTTTATATCCTCTATCCTAATTGATGATTCGTCTACACCGGCTAAAGCCACCTCGCACCCATTATTTGAAATAATCTCATATGCTTTTTTATATCCGGGCTCTTCCATAACAAACTTTTTGCCTCTGAAATAACAAGCTAAAAGCCCCAACAGATATTCCGAACCCGCCCCCACAAATATCTGAGTGGGTGAAGATTTTACCCCACGGTATTCATGCAAATAATCGTTTATAGCATTTCTTAGGACATTATCCCCAAAGCCTTCGCCGTAGCCCAGTAAGCTGTCCCCATAACTTAAAACCTCTCTTTGCAGCCGACCCCATATTTTATACGGAAAAAGATTCGCATCGGTGCTGCCGGTTGTGGCATCATATAAATACGCTGTAACTTCGGCCTTTTCTGCATATGACTTTCGGGTGGGCATATCTTTATTTCCTAAATATAGATCCTCATCACATACATAAAATCCGCTTTGCGGCTTAGATGAAATATACCCCTCCGATGCCAGCATTTGATATGCACAGTCCACGGTATTTACGCTCACATCCAAATTTTGCGCAAGCTTTCGCTTTGACGGAAGCTTTTGATTTTTCACAAGGTTTCCGTTTTTTATTTCATCTACGATAAAATCGTATATTTGCATATACAGCGGCACTTTAGAGCCATAGTCCAAATCTATTGCCAAATTATACATACGCCCTCCAAACTGATACCTAAATAATATCATAAACTGAGCATTTAAAGAATACCACTTTTCTGTTATCTTATATAAATCAAAGGAGAATGATATGAAAAGCACCTCTATTAGAAAAGTAACCATGATAGGGCTTATGTCGGCATTGGTTTTTGTGGGGACTCACATAAGAATAAAAATCCCGGTAGGGCTTGACGGAACAATGCTTCATCTGGGCAATGTTTTCTGTCTTTTATCGGGGATAATTTTCGGGCCTGTTTCAGGGGGGCTTGGTGCAGGACTTGGCAGTGCCATATTTGATTTAAGCAGCGAGTATGCCTCGGAAGTATGGATAACATTTATCAATAAATTCGCAATGGGCTTTGTTTCGGGGTTTTTGTCAAAGCATTTACCGAAAAATCTAAACTTTACCCTATCCAAAACCATATCGGCATTGTGCGGTTCATTGACATATATTATTCTTTATATAGGAAAAACCTACATATATAACCGCTGTATATATTCTCTGCCCATTGAGGGTGTAATGGCTGTAGTCGGAGTAAAAGCCGCAGTAACTTCGGTAAATTGCTTGATTGCTGTAGTAATAAGTGTGCTATTTGCAAGGGCATTAAAAGAGCCGCTTTCAAAATCGGGAATACATTATTAGATAAAAAGACCTTCGTATATTAAATTACAAAGGTCTTATTTTTATTTACAAACTTAGCTTTTAAATATAATATAATATTTCCGATATTTCGTGCATTATTTTTCCGCTACAGAGAAATCATAACTTTACTTATTTTTCTCTTTCAAATAATCTTCGTACAAATCGGGAAGAACTTTGACTCCTCTTTCCAATATGCCATTCATATACGCAATAGCCAAGCCATAATTCGTCATCGGCACATTTTGGTCAAAAGCACATTTTGTGCGGTATACAAGCTCTCTTGTGTTGAGCATACAGCCTCCGCAGTGCAAAATAAGCGAATATTTGCTTAAGTCATCCGGAAATCCCGTGCCGCTTGAAAGCTCTATATCAAAATTTGCATTTGTTCTTTCTTTAAGCCAATGCGGTATCTTGACGCTACCGATGTCATCGCATTGCCTGTGATGAGTGCAGCCCTCCGCTATAAGCACGGTGTCGCCGTCTTTAAGCCTGTCGATTGCCGTAACCCCCATAACGGCTTCTCTTAAAAAGCCCTTGTGCCTTGCAAGCAATATCGAAAATGATGTAAGAGGAACATCATCGGGAGTAAGCTTTGAAACAAGCCCAAACACCTGAGAGTCCGTAATTACCATTTTGGGCTTTTTCGATAAAGATTCCAAAGTTTTACTAAGTTCTGTTTCTTTACACATAGCAACGATTGCATTCGCATCTAACACATCACGCATCATCATTTGCTGGGGTAGTATCATTCTGCCTTTAGGTGCCGAAGAATCTATGGGAGTAACCAAAACCACAATATCCCCATCAGACAACAAATCTTTTACCAAGGGAATCTCTTCATCGTTCGGTTTAAGATAAGCAAGCTTTTCTTTTAATTCGTAAATTCCTATATTTTTTTCGGCACTGACATATATTTCATTTTCGCTTGGCTCAGAGTGGTTCGGTTTCATCTCGCATTTGTTATAAGCAATAATATAATTTATTTTTTTATCCTCAAACAGCGAAACAAGCTCCCTATCAAGAGAAGTGATTCCCTTTTGTATATCCACCACCAAAACTGCGATATCCGTTTTATTCAGAACCTGTTTTGTCTTTTTCACTCTCAAAAGACCGAGTTCGCCCTCGTCATCATACCCCGGAGTGTCGATTATCATAACAGGCCCTAACGGCAAAAGCTCCATGGATTTGCTCACAGGGTCGGTGGTCGTGCCTTTAGTGTCGGAAACAACCGCCAAATCCTGATTGGTAACCGCATTCACAAGGCTTGATTTTCCTGCGTTTCGAAGCCCGAAAAAACCTATATGAACCCTCTCTGCCGAGGGTGTATCGTTAAGCCCCATAGTATACCTCCCGATATAGTTATTTTAGTTTATTTGAATGCAGCAGCATCTTTGCCCGGTGAGAATATCTTTTGAGCCTGCTCATCGGTAAGGGTAATATCGAATACCGCTTCGTAATAATCTTTTGTTTCCTGAGTTATATCAATATCGCTGAAAATTTCGGGATAAACGGTTTTTGCAAGCCACATGAGCGTAACAGGAGTATCTACTCCGCAAGTATAACTTCTGTACATACCAAGGGGCATTTTGCTTACCTTATTGTTTTCAACTGCGGCAATTCCGCTCCAATCAAAGCTGCCTATAGTATTGTTGTATAAATCATACGGCAATGCCTGGTTAAAGTTGGTAATAAGTATTCTGTCGGGATTCCATGTGTATACCTGTTCAAGGTTTACCTGAGTTGAATAAGCTGTTTCCATTTCTTCGCCGACATTTTTTGCGCCAATGGCATCAGCCCACCATTGTCCAAAGAATTTTTTGCCCGATGTGGTTATCATTGTGTCGTTATATTGGAAAAGGAAAAATACTTTTTCTCTCTCTTCGTTCGAAAGTGATGCCACTCTTTGCTGAACGAAATCATACTTTTCTTCGCTGTATTGTTTAACAAGATCGGCTCTGTCGTTTTCGGGGAATAATTCCGACAAAAGAGCTATCCAGTTGTTAAGAGTTTCTATTGCATCATAATCCCATTTGCCTGCCGAAATTCCTATAGCCGCAAAGCCCGCATCTTTAAGCTGAGTACCTATCTGTTCGGATTCGGCACTGTAGAATACAACATCGGGATCAAGTTTGATTATTTCTTCGATATTGATATTAGTTCCGTCAATAAATGCTGTCTGTGCATTTAAAATTTCAGGATATAATTCCGATAAGAGGCTGTTCTGTGCGGCACTCATGCTCGGCTGAGCAATACCCACCAATTTTTCCGCAGAATCAAAGAATACAGCCAAAACCGACGGAAGCGGATAAATATCGCATACGACTATACGCTCGATATTTTTCGGCACTTCCACCTCATTGTCAGCATGATCGATAATGGTTATGGTGTCGGAAGAATTATTTCCGTTCGTTGTGCAACCGAATAACCCAATTACGGTTACTGCTACCAAAAGTAAAGCAACTAATTTTTTCATTCTAAATTTCTCCTTACAAATTCATTAAAATTTTCTACCAAATTAGGTATTTCTTTTCTGTAAATTCTGCCCGAAAAAGCTTCGTGCGGCAAATTTACGAATTTCGCACCCGTTGGACAAATGGGTTTATACATCTTATCCGCAATGATGATTTTTGCCTTTTCCAAGTGCGGTATTATTTCATCTTCATCGATAGCCGAAATGCATCCGTCTCCGATAAAAATGTCATCAATGTCAGTGGCGCAAATTACATTTGCACCGTATCCCGAATGATAATAAAGTGCATTGGCTAACGAAAGCGAAGTAACACCTTCTCCGATTATTACCACATCGTCATTCACAAATGTTTTCGGAAGATAGTTTTCTTTAGTTTCAGCCGATAATTTTATCTTATCTATAATATTATCGCTGAACTCATCACCGTATAAAGCACCTACAACATACGGGATATTAAACCTTTTCTCTAATACTTTTGCGGCTCTCATTGCACAGGACGAAACTACCAAATTTACCTTTGCATGTTTTGCTTTAATCATATTCTCGTATGTGTCATTCATTGCCCATACAGAATTGACTTTGATATTGTTTTTCTCAAGTTTTTTTCTTAAAGATATATCAGAACCGTTTATCGAAAAATCAAGGGGAGTAACGCCCAAAATGTTTACGCTGAGTTCATCAGATGCCACTTCGTCATCACTGCAAATTCTCTCGGCAAATTGCTCAAATGCAAGATCTGCTCCTCTGACATACGAATGCATTCCATCGGTTGGAATACCGAATGAAATTATTCCGGTATCTTCTTGTATTTCACGGGCTATTGCAGGAATATCCACTCCCGTCATCATCGGTATGGGAGTGCCTGCTATGGCAATGAATTTCGGCTTAAGCACCTCGGCAGCCTTTTTTATATCAGATATCAATTTGTCATCATCGCCCAATATTGCTTCGGTTTCGGTTATTGCCGAAATATATACCATGCTGTCCATGTCGTACCATCTCGGTTCGTCATGGGTGCCGTATGTGGAATTGCACCCTGATGCATCATGCATTATGCACATACCGCCCAATTCGTATAAAGCAGAACATACACCCGATGTATCCGAAGCATATGTGGATATTATTTTAGCTGTTTGTTTCATACACACCCTCCGCAGCCTAAACCCTTTTCGGAAATGAAAGTTTTAACATCTTTTGCATTTTCGTAAGCATCACAAAGCATTTCGGCAAATTTGATTATTCCGTCAAAGGCATACAACCCGCCGTCCTCCACGATATTCACAAAATACTCTGTCGATGTAAAATATGCCGCCTTTTGCCCAATCGCCAAAACTTTTTCTTTTAAGTTGCGGTTTATTCTTCGCATTGATGTATGTATGCTCGGAGCTAAAATCATTTCCGGGGAAATGTTTTTTAGAATCTCAAAGTCCCTCTTTTCATCTGCAGTAACAGAATCCAGATACACCTTTTTTACATTAAAACCCTTTTTAATTAAAAGTTTAGCTAAACTGAGTGGTCTAGAAAACGCCGTGTAATCAATAACTATAGGTGTATCGCCTATCAAATCAAGCGCTTTTGCCAAAATTTGGTCGCACTTTGTTATTTCAGGAGAGTAATCTGGCATACTTACATTAAGAGCATTTGTAAGAACACTTAAATTATCAATAATTTCGTCATAATCAAAGCTAAAGGGCAAATACAAATGGGTCTGTCCGAATCTTTCGTTTAGGTACTCACCTGCTGTTTTGGCAGCCGGGAATGTGCTTATACATATTGAGCATTCTGCCATTTCAAGGTAATCTTCAAAATTTTTATAATCCTGAATCTGCATAAGCTTATATCCGTTGTCGGTTACAAGCTTTGCAAGTTCGCTGTTGTTACTGACGGCAAAATCGCCTCCGACTATGCTAACAGCTTTTTTATTTATATCTCTTTCTTCGAGCAAGCTATATAGCCGCCTTCTCATAAGTTGATCGGGGGTGAGTCCGCTCTTTCTCATAATGGGGTTCATATAGCAGTCGGTAAAACGAACAGTGGGAAACAATCTTCGAAGTTCGGAAAGCACGATATCCAAATCCGTCCCCATAAAATGATGCACACAGCTTGTAAACAAAAGTACTGCGGGAGGAAGTGTATTAAGCTTATTTAGTATGTCGGTAACACCATCTATTATCAAGCTTTCCATATCACCGTCAAGCACATTTTGTTCTCTTACGGCAATGGTGGAAAACCTGTCTGACAGCCCCATTTCAGCCGCAGTTAAAACGACTCCTCTTAGACACCCCTGAGCACACACGAATATTTGGTGAGCCTCAGGCACAAGCATACCCGTATGCACAATATTCCATGTACCTCTGGCAGGAGCGGAATATTCCAATCCTGTGTCAAATAATTTCGGCAAGCTCGCATCTTTTATTTTAATATTCGGTTCGTCAATAATTTCGCCGATTTTTTTTAACATATCATTCTCCGCATACACTTATTATTTCATTTGCCAAAATTTCATATTGCTTTGCCATTTCACTTTCGGGGAAGGCTTCTATGACGGTCTTGCCAAGAGATTCGGCTTCCAAAACAATATCACTTCTATCAAGCGAACCTATTATTCTCGAATTTATATCCGAAGCAAGCTCTTCGACCTTTTCGGTTTCGTTTTTCACATTTCTTCTGTTTAAAATAAGCCCACCGAAAGAGGAATACCCTCTTTTTTTGAACCCTTCTACGGCAACGGCAATGTTAGCCGCCGCATGAAGCGACATATTTTCTCCCGATGTAACCACAAACACATGCTGAGCGTATCCCGGACGCATGGGCATTGTAAATCCACCGCATACTACATCACCAAGAACATCGTACAATACTATATCCGGCTTATATACTTCGTAAACGCCTTTTTCTTTAAGCTTTTCCAATGCAGCGATTATCCCTCGCCCTGCGCAGCCGGTTCCCGGAGTAGGACCTCCTGCTTCCACGCAAATGACACCACCGAAACCAAGCCTTAACATATCATCAAGCTCAAAATCATTGCCATTTTCTCTTACCAAATCCAGTACCGTAGGTATTTTATTCTCCGAACGAAGAAGTACAGTGGAATCTGCTTTCGGGTCGCAGCCTATTTGCATTACTTTATATCCTTTTTTAGAAAGTGCAGCCGCCACATTCGAAACCGTAGTGGATTTGCCTATTCCGCCTTTTCCGTAAACAGCGATTCTAATCATTGACTTCTCCTTTTATGTAATCTTTATGATCTCCTCGGTCGCACACTACCTCGTAGCCTATCTGTGCCATTTGCTCTTTTAATATATTTATTCCCAATTCGGCAGTCAGATCCGTGCCGACCTTGTTATCGTAGAGCATATATTTTTTTCTGACATCACTCGGTGATATGTTCGGCATAACAACATTACATCCACACAACACTCCCAATTTTCGACCGTCGGCATTTGCAGTGCCGAGTGCCGTAGTAGCAGGCAAAAGCACATCGGGCAGCATAATTCGAGTTAAGCTCATTAAAAATAATGTAAGGCTCACATCTCCGCAAGGTTCTGAGCCAAAGGGGGTATCTTTATGAGAAATGAACGGTCCAATACCCACCATAGCAGGAGAAAATTCCCCTATAAAGAGCATATCCTTTGCCAAATTCTCAATGCTTTGGTATTTAACCCCCACCATAAATCCACAGCCCACCTGATAGCCTATTTCTTTTAAGTCATTTAAGCATCTCATTCTGTTTTCATATTTTTGGTAGGCAGGGTGTATTTTTTCGTATAAATCTTTATCTGCCGCTTCGTGCCTTAAAAGATATCTGTCGGCACCCACATTAAAAAGTTTTTCATATGAATTACGGCTGAGTTCACCCACCGACAGAGTAATGGCACAGTCGGGGTATTTCTTTTTTATATCGGATACAATATCGCAAAGAATCTCATCTTTGTAATATGTATCCTCACCGCCTTGCAATACGAATGTGCGAAATCCATATTCGTAACCGATATCACAGCACGATAAAATATCGTCCTTAGTAAGTCTGTAGCGATTGGCATTTTTATTGGAATGACGAATACCGCAATAGTAGCAATCGTTTTTGCAATAATTGGTAAATTCTATAATGCCTCGAAAATATATTTTCTTTCCGAATCTATCCACCGATATCTTTTGAGCAAGCTCGGAAGCATAATCAAAGTCCTGCTTGTCGTATGACGATAACAGGTGAGTCCATTCTTCAAAGCTCAAGCATTTTTCTTCATTCAATTTGTTGATAAGTTGTTTATTATTCATCGACACCGCACCTTTTTTGAGCAAATGTTGTTTTTATGCTCAAATTTCCCAATATACTTAGTCTGTGAGTTAGCACCTCGGCTTCGCTCTTGGGAGAATCCAAGGTAAAGTTAATGATGTACACTCCTGCTTCCCTATATGGGATACCCATTCTGCCGATAACATATTGGTTATAAGCATGAATTTCCTTGTTGATTTTATCAGCTAATTCATAGTCGCTGAAAATTACGGCAACAACGGCTATGACATTTTCCGAGTCATCTATTTGCTTATCTGCCTTTTTATCATCGGAAATTTGTAAAGGCATTATGTTTTTATATATATTTTCTTCCGTTTCCACTTCTCCGATAACAGCCTTAACTCCGAATACCGATTCGATATTTTCTTCCGTAACTATTTTTGCGGTTTCTCCGAAAACAGCTTCACCGTTTTTCGGTAGGAGCAATGATTTATCGGCTCGGGAAAGTGCATGAGTCGGATAATGCGTATTGAAAATGCATCCTATATTTTCACTATGAGCTAATTCCGACATGGTATTTAACACGATAAGCTGATTTCTGAAATCCAAATTAGATTCGGGCTCGTCCAAAATCAATAGCTTGGGTTCGTTTATCAATGCTCTGGCTATCAACACCATTTGAAGCTCGCCGCCGCTTATTTCGTTGCATTTTTTACCCGTTAAATAGGATATGTTGAGCCTTTGCATTAATCTATCGACTTTCTCATAATCTGCCTTTTTCGGCTGAGAGAACACTCCTATTTTATCGGCAAGACCCAAAAGGATCATATCTTCCGCTTTCATTGACGATGAAGTGCCCTTTGCTTGCGGCACATAAGAAACATTTTGCCAAAATTTCTTTTGGTTCATTTTGGAAATGTCCTCGCCGTCAAGAGTGCTTAACCCTTTGCTCCATTTCAAAAATCCCATTATGCACTTGAGCAATGTAGTTTTACCTGCTCCATTAGGGCCTAAAACTGCAACCAGTTCCCCCGAATTTAGTGTAAAATTTAAATTTTTGATTATATATTTTTCGCTTTTATATCCGAAAGAAGCGTTTTCTACACATAGCTTCATAATTGCCACCCCTCGGAACGCCTCATTAATGTGATAAAGAATGGAGCTCCGATAATTGCCGTCAACACCGATATGGGTATTTCCGCAGCCGAAACGCTCCTTGCCAAAGTGTCAACTATAACCAGAAAAGTCCCTCCTAAAATGACCGATGACGGCATTAATAACAAGTGGTTATTGCCAAAGAGCATTCTACACATATGCGGTATCAAAAGCCCTACCCAACCGACCTGACCGCACATGGAAACGCATGAAGCGGTAATGCCGGTGGAGCACAGAACGCAAACTACCCTGAGTAAATTGATATTAACTCCCGTGGCACGAGCCTCTTCTTCGGAAAGAGGCAAAATATTAAGCCGCCAGCGCATTAACAAAAGAATAGTTATTCCGATTATTATTATGGGCGAACCCAACAATAGCGATTTATAATTGGCAGCCGATAAATTACCCATAAGCCAATATGTTATTTCGGGTAGTTCACTTTCCACATCGGCGGTAAATTTCACCAAAGATATCAATGCCGAAAATAGAGAACCTATCATTATTCCTGCCAAAACCACATTGCTCAAGGCACTTTTTGACTTACTTTTGCCCGAAAGCACGGTAAGCACTACAGCAAGAATGCCGAAAAACAACGATACAAATTGAACTCCAATGAGTTCGAATCCCAAAAGCAGACCTAAAGCCGCCCCAAATGAAGCCCCCGATGCCACACCCAATGTATCGGGGGTTGCCAAAGGGTTATTAAATAGGCTCTGAAAAGTGCATCCTGCAGCAGAAAGCCCGGCTCCTGCCAAAAATGCGAGCAATATTCTCGGAAAGCGAATACTCCATAAAACCCGCTCCGTTTGATTTGATAACACTTCTCCTCCGAATATGTGAACCTTAATCGATAAAATAACATCCCCTACCGATACATTCATTCGCCCTATGCATAAACAGCACAGTATAGTGAAAACAGGCAAAATTATCAAAATAATCTTTGATAATAAAGACATTTTGTTACTACTTTTCATCTTTGTAAACAACTCCCGAATATGCCGTTTTGGCACTTATTCCGTTAAGGCGACCTATTTTACCGGATATGGCGCTTATTATATCCTGTGGTGCATCAACCGCAACACTCAAAATATTGATTCCTCTCTTTCGATACGGAAGTCCCATTCTGCCTATTATATATTCGCCGTATTCGTGAAGTATCCCATTGAGAGATTCCACCGAATCCGTATTTTCTACTATAATTCCTATGACGGCAATTCTTGTTTCCATATTCGCTCCTTAAAAAATAAACTGCACCCTTAAAGATGCAGTTATCCCTTAGCATTGCTACAACGTTGTAACTCAAAAGAAAAATTATTTCTGCATCTTCCATCTCAAAACGAATTTTCAATGTTAGAATACTTATTTACATATTTATTATACTATGATTTTCACCTTGCCTGCAATTAATTTTTTTCAACGAGATTAATTTAACGCTCAAAAGCATTTACAATTTCCGATAAAATAAATAAAAGGCAGTAAAACTGCCTTTTATTTTAATATATTTAAAATCAGCAAAATGTTTTCTAATTTTCGGATTTGTTATCTGCACTCAAACTTTGCTTAACGAGCTTTTTCTCCGCCATAACCGTGCTGATATGGTTGTATGCCATAACAAGAATAAGAACAGCACCCCAAATAAGATCACGATAGAAGTTACTGATTTTCGGGAACATATTAAAGCCCGATGAGAGCATTTGCAAAATAAATACAGAAAGCACGATTCCCGATACTTTACCTTTCCCGCCGTTGGGGTTAGTGCCACCCATAACGCAAATAATAAGCGCCTGAGTTACATACGAAGTACCGAAATTAGCTCTTACGGAACTTGATTTACCGCACATCAAAAGACCCGATACTGCGGCAAGCATACCGCTTGTAATATAACTTTTCATGATTACAGATGAATTTTTGATTCCCGCAAATTTAGATGCTGTTTGGTTTGAGCCCATCATTTGCAAACGGAAACCGAATACCGTTTTGACAAGCAAAAAGCTTACTGCCAATGCACAAATTATGAACACAATCAATGTAACCGGAATAGCACCGAAAATGTTATAGTTTACTATGGAAGTCAATATTTTGGGTATGCCTGTGATAGAACTGCCCTTTGTAATAGCAATTGCAAGCCCCATGATAAGATCCGAACTTCCCAATGTAGCAAGCATAGCGGGGATCCCCAGTCGACCGATAAGAAAACCGTTGACAACACCGCAAAGAGCACCTATCAAAAGAGCTAAAACCACTGCCGCCAAAAGCACACATATCGAAACTGAGGTAGATGCATTCTCCGGCATAACTGCAATCATGAACATACAGCTGAGTATGCCCGATAAGTTTGCCGTAGCAACAATGCTCAAATCGATTCCACCGCTTATCATGGCAATCATCATGCCAAATGCCAACACACCGTATTCGGGGCAAAGGTACAACATTGATTTGATATAGCTACCGGTAAGAAAGATAGTCGGTTTTAAAAGGGACATTGTAGCGAATACGATAACAAAAAGAACCATAAGTCTTGTAATATTCGTATCACTTCTTAATAACTTCATTATATCGAATTTCTTTTGTTTATTTTCCATTGCCATCCCCCCCTTCGGGTACATCCAAAATGGACGAACTCAATTTATCTTGAGATTTCAATGCCTGATATGCGGAAATACTGATTCCCGCAATGATGAGAATACCTGTTACAAATTTTGACCAATATGTGGGAATACCGAGAAGAATAAGGTTGTTACTTACCATTACCATAAGAAGAACACCCAACAATGTGCCTTTTACAGTACCTACACCGCCCGAAAGACGAGTGCCGCCCAAAACAGCCGCCGCAATACAGGTCATTTCGTACCCGATCATGTTTGTTGGCTGCAAAGTTCCCGTAAGAACTACTTTCGTAATTCCTGCAACGCCCGAAAGCGCTCCCATAAAGGCAAATACGAATATTTGAGTAAATACTACATTAAAGCCGGCTCTGCTGCTGGATACTCTATCACCACCGAATGCATATATACCTCTGCCGAGCATGGTGTATCTAAGCATAAATGTAACCAAGACTACAACTCCGACAAGTATGAGAAATACCGACGGAAGAGGGCTTGTCATACCCGTTTGCGGGTTTGTTGCCACGGCTAAGTAGCTCTTTGACAAATCAGCAACGGGCTGAGCCAAAATGGAATAAACTCTGCATTTTAAAACAGCTTGCAAAATTCCCAAATATATGCTTGATGTGCCGAGTGTAATAATAAGGGTAGGCAGTTTAAGCCATGCCGCTAAAATGCCGTTTATAGCACCAAGCACTATACCAATGGCGATTGCAATAACATACAGCCAGAATATAGAACCATCATATCCTTTTTCGGTAGCCGTGCTTATAACTACATACGAAATAAGCATTGTCATCGAAGGGAACGATACATCAACGCTTCCGGCAATGAGCTGTATCATAATACCCAAAGAAAGTATCCCCGGCAGTATGCAGGCACGCAGTAAGTCGAAACAGTTTGTTATGGTAAAAAACTGTCCGCTTTTTGCCTGAACGAGCATACTGAGAATGATTATAAGAACCGATACATAAAATTCGTTTCGTTTTAATAACTTTTTCATATGTCCTCCTTAAGCCTGCTCCGTAACAAGATTCAGCAGTTTAGTTGGAGTGTAGTCTGTATTGACTACTTCATCGCATATTCTGCCGCGCTTCATTATCAAAATGCGGTTGCAGTTTTGCAAAACTTCTTCGATATCATCGGAAATGATGATTACCGCCATATCGCCGTCTTTGACAATATTTCTGATATATTCGTGCAAATCATACTTTGCGCCTATATCTACACCAACAGTAGGTCCGTTTAAGATAAGTACATCGGGGTTGGTTTCAAGCCATTTTGCCAAAACCACTTTCTGCTGGTTACCACCGGAAAGAGTCTGAATTTCATCTTCGGCACTTCCCATAACCACGGAAAGTTCTTCTCTCCATTTTTTCATATCCTCATCAATCAATTCGCTGTCGATGGTTTTATTGGATTTGAGCATATTCTTGATATTGGAAATTACAAGGTTTTTCTTGGTCGGCTGTAAAAGGAATAAGCCTTCGGTAAGTCTGTCTTCGGGAACATATGCAATTTTGTTTTTTATTGCGTCCTGAGCCGAACGAACAGAAATTTCTTTGCCTTTTATATATATATGCCCGTCCGTTGCAGGGTAAAGACCGAACAACGACTTGGCAAGCTCGGTTCTACCCGAACCCAAAAGCCCTGTGATACCCAATACTTCGCCTTTTCTTACTTCAAACGAAACATTCTCAAAGCCGTTTTTTAAAGATAAGTTTTCCACCTTAAACAAAGGCTCTGAATCTTTATCCACAGTGGGTGTAAAGTAATCGACATCAAATTTTCGGCCCGTCATGTAGTAAACGAGTTTTTCGTGGTCTACATTTTTCGTATCGTCCGTAATAACTTTTTTGCCGTTACGCAAAACGGTAAATTTGCTGGCTATTTCGAATACTTCATCAAGCTTATGGCTTACAAATAAAACGGCAACACCTTTTGCTTGCAAATTTCTGATGATTTCGAAAAGCTTATTTATCTCTTTTCGAGTTAATGCCGTTGTCGGTTCGTCCATAATAATAAGCTTAGCATCATAAAGAATAGCTCTGGCAATGGCAATTAGCTGTTTGTCGGCAACGGAAAGATTTTCGACCAATTCATTAAGAGGCAGATTTACCCCGATTTTTTCCATAGCCGTTGTGGCAAGAGCCTTTATTTGCTTCCAGTTTACCAATTTTTTATTATTCGACAAATTGTAGTTAATGGCAATATTTTCGGCTACAGTCAAATTTGGGAAGATTGACATATCCTGGTAAATTACCTGAATACCAGCGTTGATAGATATGATGGTGTTGAGTTTTGCATACTCTTTGCCATCTATCTCAACTACTCCCGAATCAGGCTTATAAAATCCGGAAATGATTTTTATAAGAGTTGACTTTCCCGAACCGTTTCCGCCTACCAAACAATGTATCTCGCCTTTTTCTATGCAAAGATCCACATTATCCAAAGCGTAGGTTCCGCCGAATGTTTTTGTTATGCCCGTAACCTTTAAAATAGGATTTGACATATCGTTATTCCTGCTTTCATTAGTATGAATATATATGTTATATCGAAAAATCGATTTGTATTCGTGCTTAATAGTTTTAAATAAAAATTAACCCACAAAATGTTTTTTTACTCAGGCTGATATTATCAGCCTGAGTATGTATAAAATTTAGAATTGATATTCTGACATATTGTCTTTTGTAATAACGATCCAGCCCTGACCGTTGATCTGGTTGCCGTCAACTGTGAGGTTATCGAATCCTTCGATACCGAGATCAAGACCTGTAACGATTTCAGCTTCTTTGCCTTCGAGAATCATCTGTGCAAGAACATTCATTGCGTATCCAGCATCTGCCGGATCCCAGCATGTAACTGCTGCGCATGAACCATCTGTGAGCTGAGCTTCAGCACATGATGTAACTGATGTTCCTACTGCAAAGCTCTTGCCGATAAGACCGAGTTCTGCGATTGCTTTACCAGCACCCGGAGCGTCAAAGCTTGATGTGCCGAGGAAGCCTTTGAGGTTAGGATATTTTTTGAAAAGTTCTTTTGCTCGTTCGTAAGCAACTTCCATATTATCTTCTGTTTCAACTCTGTCTTCTTCGATAAGAGTCATGTTCGGATACATTTCTTTCTGTCTTGCGATAGCTGCATCTGCCCATTCGTTGTGTGAAGCATTTGTGAGGTAGCTTACCATGCAAACATATTCGCCTTCTTCGCCCATTGCTTTTGCAAGTTCGTCCATCATGTAAGCGCCATAACCGATGTTATCGAATGCTTCGATGTTGTAATCGGTGTTTACTGTTGTTGATCCTTCGTGAGTAATAACAATGATACCTTTATCTCTTGCTTCCTGAAGAACCTCTTCACAAGCACCCGGATCAATGGGAACTACGCACAATGCATCAATGTCTTGAGCAATGAGTTCTTTGAGCAACTGTACCTGTAAAGCAGCGTCGCATGATGCAGGACCTTTCTGGAATGCTTCGATTCCCGTATCGTCCGCAAATTTATTTACGCCTTCTTCCATTCTGATGAACCATGGGTCTGAGCTGTCTTTAACAACTGTAGCGATTTTCCATGTTTCTTCTTGATTTCCGCCGCCGTTATTAGCGCAAGCAGCGAAAGAAACTACGAGTGCAAGTACCAAAAGTACTGCTAAAACTTTTTTCATTAAAGTTTCCTCCTCAAAATTTTTATCTTCATCAGGAATTTTCCTGCTGAATTCTGTTAAGTTCGTGCATTATTTCCGACTGTGTGCCAAAATAATCATGCACCTTGCAATATATTTCGTATAATTTGTCATACAAAACCACATTTTCTTCAATCGGTTTGTATTTAATTATATTACCTCTTACCAAAGCCTTTTGAGCATCTTCAAAGCTGTCGAAACCACCGTTTTCACTCCCCAAAGCCACTGCCGCACATACGCAAGCACCGAGGGATGCGGAATTTTCTATTTGAGGAACGATTATTTCCTTATTTAGGATATCGGCATACACCTGCATTATGAAACTGCTTTTTAAAGGCAGCCCCCCGGCTCCGTAGACTTCGGATATATGTACTCCCGCATTTTCATGAGAATCGAATATTCTTCGTGCGTTAAAAGCCGTAGCCTCCACAAATGCTCGATAGACTTCTTCGCACTTGGTTTGTAAATTCATTCCCACAACCATTCCGCTTAAATCATAATCCATAAGCACACTTCGATTGCCGTTTAACCAATCGAGAGCAACAAGACCGCTTTGCCCTACTTTGAGTTTTTGCGCCTTGTCATTTAACAGGCTGAGCAGACTGATATTCTTCTCTTCAGCTTCTTTTTTATATTCGTATGAAGCCAAATTTTCGGCAAACCATGCAAACACATCGCCCACTGCCGGCTGACCCGTTTCATAAGCATAAAATCCGGGGATCATTCCGTCTTTAACAACGGCACAAAGTCCGTCAAACACTTTTTTTTCATGGTAGAGCATTTGATAGCATGTGGAAGTACCCATTGCCATTATCATACTGCCCGATTTATGTACTCCCAGTCCACAAGAGGCAACTTCGGAGTCACCATGACCTACGCTGACAACTGTGTCGGAAGATAATCCCAAATAATGCGCCATGTCCTGAGTAAGATGCCCTGCTGCTGTTCCAACGGATTTTATCTCTCCTCTGAGCTTACCCCTAAGAGCCGTACCGAATCCGGGGCAAAGTTTATTAAAGAATTCTTCACTCGGGAAGCCTCTTTCTTCGCTGTAGAAAGCATTAACTCCCAATATGGCGGAAGAACGCACGATATTGCCCGTTAAAGCATACACCATGTAATCGGTGGCATCCATATACACATCGGTTGCTGAAAAAATTTCTTCATCTTCGCAGTACACCTGCATAAGTTTAGGGAAAAACCATTCGGAAGAAACATTTCTGCCGTATTCCAAAAACCACTCCACATTCTCACGAAGCATATATTCTTCAATAAGAGAAGCGTATTTCTGAGCGGCATGATGTTTCCACAGTTTCACCCAACTATGCGGATTACTGCGGTATTTCTCGTTTTCAGACATAGGGCTACCCGATTTATCAACGGCAACCACCGTGCAATTGGTAAAGTCTATCCCAAGAGCTAAAATATCCTTTGAGGTAATATCGGTTGATGAAAACATATCTTCAATAAGTTTACGGCACACGAACAGATAGTCGCTTGCATCTTGCAAAAACCAATTATCGGACATGAGCTTTTTACCGCATGGCAACTCACCGCTTATTACACCCGACGGATAATCGCATGATTTTGTATATGCTACATTTCCGCTTATCAAATCTGCGGCAATGATACGGCACGAGAGTGTACCGTAATCGAATCCGAGGACGTACTTGCTTTTACTCATATATATTAGTTCGCTTTGTATTTTACAGTTTTTCTCTGAAGTTTTTAACAACATCCATAAATTCAACTACTCTGTCTTTGTCTACAGGGTTTTCGAATATACCGTCTTTTTTGAATGTTGTTCCTACAACAGCACCGTCTGCCGTTGATAATTGTTTTTCGATATTGTTGAGTCTGCAACCTGTATTTGCAAATACAACGGTTGACGGAACAATCTCTTTTACCTGCTGAAGAATCTGTGTATCTGCTTCAACACCCGCAGTAAGACCTGACACACAGAGAGCATCTGCTTTGCAGTTGAATACTGTTGATTTTGCGATATCTTTGATGTCGCGGTCTGCCAAATATCTTGCAGCTTCGGGAACAATGTTAAACAAAAGTTTTACATCGTGAGCACCGACAGCTTCTTTATGACGAGCTACTTCGCCGAAGTTTGTATTCCACAAACCGAAGTCCGATGCGTAAACGCCTGTGAATATTTCACGAACGAATTTTGCTCCTGTGGCAACAGCCAAATCTATTGAAGCGGCACCGTCCCAAAGGCAGTTAACACCGAATGGTATTTTGATTTCGCTCATCAATTCACCGATGATACGAGCCATAGCGGCAACGGTTTCTTTTCTTACATCTGTAAGATACGGAAGACTGAATTCATTTGAAAACATTACTGCATCAACGCCGCCTTCCTGAAGAGCCATGAAGTCCTTTGCAGCCATATCGACTACATAATTCATTCCTTTGTTTTTATCGTATTGCGGATCTCCCGGAAGAGGCTGCAAATGGCACATTGCAACGATTGCTTTTTCAGTGCCGATAACTTCTTTTAACCAAGTCATTTTAATTCTCCTTGAAAATTTATTATTAATCATTTATTAAGCATATTTTAACATTATTTTACACTCAATTCAATAATGTGAACGAGGAATAACGCAAAGAAAGACAAATAATACAAAATTTAATTACATCCGTGTATATATCGGTTTACTGCCCAACAATGCCTTTCCAAGGCATTATGCGACATTTAACGCATTGACAATGTATTGTGCTTTCGGCAGATAAAATGTTTTAAATACCAACTAAAATAAAAAAATCTTCGTATATTCGAAATAGCCATTATATACGAAGATGCTATATTTATGAATTGATATTCGGAAGTTTCATTTCAACTTCATCATCAAAATTAACGGGAAAAGTTACCGTAATTCGGGTTTACAATTTAATCTGCTCGCCGTCTATTGGTTTTATCCAATCATTTTCATTTAAAATACCTGCAATGCCGTAAAATATCTCTTTTATATCGCTTGCATAAACAATAAATCGTGCATCACCCTCGGGGTAATAATCACCTATTCTCAGTTCGGTATCTATTTGAATATTCGTCGTATGCGGCAGTTCATCGCAGAAGGCTTCATAAATCGGCTGTCCGTCGATAATACCGTTTAATCTGTAATATACTCCGTTACATAATCCTCCCCTGCATAAATTTCGGCTTCTTTTATATCAAACAGCTCCTTACCCTCCGAAAAGAAAAGATATTCCACAACTCTTTCAATTCTGCTGTCTGTGATTACTCTTTCGGTATAAGCACCGTTTTCCGGAATATATAAACACACTCCGATTTCCTCGATTTTAAGATAATACGGCTCTTTTATTTCTTTGTAAGATTTGCCGTCTACATCTTTGCTGTAGTTAAGATAAATGTTTTCGAATTTTGTGATTTTATTTACTTTATCCGTTTTTATATCAAGGGTTGCCAAGAGATATAATTTTCCTCATATGCAAGCAGCGAATAGGCATCTCCCACAAACCGTGAGAAACTCAATCTGACACTGCACTGCACATTTTCAGCTTCGTTAAACTCCTCACTTATCCATGTTTTTACCGCTTTTTTAGCCTGCATTGATTCCCATATGGTAACGACATCTTTATGGCAAATACCGATAAGACAAATAATTATAAACACAACTCCGATTCTAATAGGAAATTAATATTGCTTGGATAGATTGCCGGTAAAAACCTCCAAATAAAAACGGCCTACCACCGCTTACACGATGATAGGTCATCAAATTACTAATCGCTTACGATATCCAAAACCACATGAATATCATTTTTAATTGCATAAGCTTTCAACACATTTCTGATAGCTTTTGCTATTCTGCCCTGTTTGCCGATAACTTTACCCATGTCACTCGGAGCAACATGAAGCGCCAATACGGTGAGTTTGTCTTTTTTATGTTCCGTAACGGTTACTTCTTCGGGGTGGTCTACCAATGCCTGGGCAATCCCTTTAATTAGTTCTTTCATAGGATATCTCCTAAATTACATAATTCCGTTCTTTTTGAATAATGCCTTTACTGTATCTGTGGGCTGTGCACCGTAACCAAGCCATTTTTTAGCGAGTTCTGCATCGATTTTCACTTCTTTTTCGCCCATAGGATTGTATGAACCGATTTCTTCGATTGCGATACCATCACGCTTTGTGTTATCGTCTGCTACAACGATTCTGTAATAAGGTTTCTTTTTAGCACCCATTCTTTTGAGTCTGATTTTTACTGCCATTGTAAATATCCTTTCCGATTGTGATTTAATAATATGTTTTATAGCAAATGTCAATTACATTGCATTACATAAAAGGAAAATTCATTTTCGAATATTTCCTCTTATTACCTGTTGTGAAACGCTTCATCATTTTCTTTGCTTGATTAAAGCCGTTTAAGAGTTTGTTGACTTCCGTAACCGATGTGCCACTGCCCGAAGCAATTCTCTTTCTACGGGAAGCATTGATGATTTGCGGATTTTTTCTTTCCTTTACTGTCATCGACTGAATTATCGCCTTGGTATGCAAAAGCTGTTTTTCGTCAACATTTATTTTACCTAACTTATTGCCTCCGGGAAGAGCTGACATAAGCTCGTTTATGCCGCCCATTTGCTGCATTTGCTCCAGCTGAGTAAGATAATCTTCCAAAGTAAGCTCGTTTTTGGTGATTTTTTTAGCAAGCTTTTGCTGTTCTTCCAAATCAGCAAGTTGTTCTGTTTTCTCAATGAGAGAGAGCATATCACCCATTCCAAGAATACGCCCTGCCATTCTGTCGGGATGAAATACTTCGAATGCACCTACTTTTTCACCCGTACCTGCAAATTTGATTGGTTTCTGGGTGATATAGCTTACTGAAAGTGCCGCACCGCCTCTTGCATCGGAATCTGCTTTTGACAAGATAAATCCGGTTATGGAGAGCCTCTCATCAAATGCACTGGCCGCATCTACTGCGACTTGACCCATCATACAGTCGACCACGAACAATACTTCGCAGGGGTTAACGGCTTCATTTATTGATGTTATTTCGTCCATCAATTCATCGTTGACATGCTGACGACCTGCCGTATCGACAATGAGTATTTCATATCCACCCTGTTTGGCTTCTTGTAAAGCCTCTTTTGCCACATCTACGGCATTGCCGCTTGATGTAAACACATTAACTCCTATTTCTTCACCCAATATTTTGAGCTGAGAAACAGCCGCTGCCCTTTGCATATCGCAAGCGGCAAGCAAAACTTTTTTACCTTTGCCCTTTAAAAAGTTGGCAAGTTTTGCAGCTGAGGTCGTTTTACCGGAACCTTGCACACCTGCAAGAAGAATTACCGCAGGCATTTTGCCGTCGATTCTCAGATCGACTGTTTTGCCTCCCAAGAGTTTACATAATTGCCTGTTTACTATTTTGATAACCTGCTGAGCCGGGGTCAAGCTTTTGAGTACATCTTCTTCCAAAGCCTGCTGTTTAACATCGGCAAGAAATCTTTTTACTACTTTAAAGTTGACATCGCCCTCCAAAAGAGCCATGCGGATCTCTCTTAGTGCTTCGTCTATATCTTTTTCACTGAGTTTGCCCTTAGAACCCAATTTCTTAAAGGTTGCCTGCAGGCGATCTCCCAAAGAATCAAACATGGATATCTCCCATTATATATTTTCTGTAAGTTTATCTACGAGCTGTTGTATACGCAAATTGCCTTCCGACAGCACTTTTATTTCTTCAAGCATTCTTTTGTTTTCGAGATATCGATCAAACAGGTTAAGCTTTTCATCATAATTCAAAAGCAAATTTTCGCTGCGTTTTACCAAGTCAAAAGCAGCCTGTCGGGATATATCTTCAACCTTTGCTATCTCGCTAAACGACATATCTTCGTTTAGGTACATATTAAGGATATCCTGCTGTTTTTGGGTGAGCAATCCACCGTATATATCAGCCAAATATGTTAATTTAAATCGCTTGTCCATACAGCTTCTCCGTTATAGCTTGTGTATTTTATCATACTTACAAGGCATTGTCAAGTAATTTTACTTAACAATACCGAATATTTTTGCCAGAACATTTGCATATGAGCTGCACTCGTTAAAGCATATATTTTTTATTTGATTTTCCTTTAAAAATGCGGCTTTTGCGTAGAATGTTCTGCAGTCCTCAAAGAGCAAACTATGCACAAAATTATCCTTGGTATAACGCATCCAACAAAGCTGCGAATCATCATCAAAATTTATTTTGTCTATATTATACGCATCCGTAATTTTCTTGACATCTGCCATATTTAAATACGATATCTCGTTAGTCGCCTTATTTATATCCACAAACCGAGGGGTATAGAATACCCCCAACCTATCGTTACCCATTAGCCAAATCAAATCCGAAACCTTTTGAACAAAACTGTCAAAATCTATGATATTCTTTTCCGTCATATAATAAACCAAATCAAAACCACTTAAATAATCACAATTTTTCATTAGGTTATATTCCATTGCCGCAAACACACCGAATCCATCGTCTTTAAGCACATTTTTGAGTTTTTTCGCTGACTCTAGTTCATCTTTTTTCTTAACGATAATAAGTACATTTTTGTACTCCTTAAACGATAAATCATTAAGAAGCATATTGATTATAAAGTCGCTTTCGTACTTTACAATGTCGCACAGAACGAATGACGGCACTATGTTATTTACACTACACGCATTTATCGATGGATAATCATACGGTAGATTCAGTTCGTTTCTCTCATTATCCACATCATATCCGTCGATAAATACCTGTTTACAATCCCTTGCCCAATTATCGATAGGCACAAATGACTCATTAAGCGACTCCACCTTATTTATCATCGATAGATTAAGCCCCTCAAATTCGAAGTAGGGACAAAGCTCGATTTCTTTCGTGATTTCGTTAAAACCGACAACTCCGCCCGAATCCACCCAAAGAGATGCATTTTCGCAAAAGGAATTGTCGACATTGTAATTCAGAATTTTCTCTATGCTCACATCATATATAAGGGAAATATCCTCAATTGTTTCGTTCTCTCTTATTATATGTATCAATCTTGCTACCGCCTTTCAAAACATCTGATACAATAATATATGCAAAAAAATTTTATTTAGAAAAGTATTCTTTTTTTTGCCGATACATAGTATAATAACAGTGTTGCGAATATGGCGGAATAGGCAGACGCGCATGGTTCAGGTCCATGTGGAGGCGACTCCATGCAGGTTCAACTCCTGTTATTCGCACCATTTTCATTTTGGATATCTTAATTAGGAAAGCTTCTTATCAAGCTTTTCTTTTTTTAACCGTTGAACCTGCGGTTCTTCGCAGAAACTTCGTTTCCGCTCATCGGATTTATAATTGCGACTTCGCCGCATACATTATTGTGAAACTCCTGTTATTCGCACCATTTTCATTTTGGATATCTTAATTAGGAAAGCTTCTTATCAAGCTTTTCTTTTTTTAACCGTTGAACCTGCGGTTCTTCGCAGAAACTTTTACACTAATTCTTTACAATGGCTTTACTTTTATAATGTATAGACAAGTATTTTGTTAAGACTTCTTTCAAATCGGCAATATATTTAACACATATGTAATATTTTGATTAAATAAATGGATTTCTTATCTTCACTGTGGTATAATACACTTAACAAAAGGAGAACATTATGAAAGTACTTAAAACTGCACTGAAAACCCCCAAAGGATTTATGGGTTCATTATTAATGATAGTAGGGCTTATCTTAACATTTATCTTGCCGAGATTCATCACATCAACCAATGTGGCAACTACGGTTGGGATTTTTACCGGACTTACATCTGTTTTGGGAGGTCATGAACTGACTCAGGCGATAGCCATTGCCAACTACGAATGTGAAAACGATAACGAATAACATTATAATTTTAAGCTTTATATTGATTTATTATAATTACAATACAGCCTATATTAATATTATGCATAAAAAAACAGGTCTTGCGACCTGTTTTTGTTTTACGAAAGTATATTACTTAACGAGTTCCTTAGCCTTAACTCCTGCTGCACCTGCATCAAGTGCGTAG
>CAZXWI010000002.1:0-42998 GCA_964644555.1 uncultured Lachnospiraceae bacterium
ACCGAAAACTGCTTTCTTTGACTACCAACTATATGGCAACTATCGGTTGCCATAACAAGAATTTACTTGGCTAACAAGACCTCCGAACTTGCTTTTTGTTTTAAGTATATCAGAAAATTGTTAAAAAATCTACCGTCTACATTATAACCTCCCAAATATATTTTGCTTGGAAGGGCTTGGTATCAATCATAAATCAATCCCGACTTCACGATGTTTTCTGATAAGGCATTCATCTGCTATTTAGATTTTATTTACTTGTCGGCTTGCCTGTTTTGCAGTGATGATTTACAAGCACTTCCTCATATGTAAGGGTTTTATTTTTATATTATGAATATAGGTTTATTACCAAAGATATTTCAATTTAATTGCAATAAAATCCAAATAAGTATATAATTTTAATGTAAAAATTATCGCAAAATCCTCAAATTGGGAGCAAGTATGGACAAGCTTAAAAAAGCCCGAAATAAGATAAATAAAATAGATAAAAAAATGGCAAGATTGTTCCAAAGGCGAATGATGAAAGTAAAACATATTGCGCAATATAAAAACGAACATGGCCTTGAAATATTTGATGAAAAAAGAGAAAGTGAAGTAATTAGGTTAAATTCCGAATTTATAACGAACAAAGAAATCAAGCCCCACTACATATCTTTTCTTAAAAGCAATATGGATATATCCAAGGATTATCAAAAAAATATTATTGCGAAATACAAAAATGAATCTGAAGAACAAAATGAGGAAAAATCCTCTGCCTTGATGCATTGCTTTGAGAAATTGAGCGTTAAAACCGACAGCGGAGAGTATATTGTAGCTGTAGGAAAACATCTTGCGGATTCGGCAGCGGAAATATTTGATGTTAACAGAAAAGTTTTGATTGTTACCGATAGCGGAGTCCCTCAAGAAGAAGTTGAAAAGTTTAAAAATCAATTTTCTTGCCCTATTTGCATATGTGTTAATGAGGGGGAAGAATCCAAAAGCATAGCCGAATACGAAAGAATATGCAAAACCTTAATGGACAATAATTTCACCAGAAAAGACTGCATAGTGTCATTCGGAGGCGGCGTTGTCGGGGATCTTTCCGGCTTTGCGGCAGCAACATACATGAGAGGAATCGATTTTTACAATGTGCCTACCACATTGCTTGCTCAGGCGGACGCATCCGTAGGAGGCAAAACCGCCCTTAATTTCGGAGAAGTGAAAAATTTGATAGGTGCGTTCTATCAGCCGAAAGGGGTTATTGTGGATCCATGCTTATTAAATAGCCTACATAAGAGGCATATTGCATCGGGTTTTGCCGAAATAATAAAGATGGCACTTTGCTTTGATAAGGAACTGTTTGATTTTATAGAATCTCATTGCAATGATAAAGCTTATCTAATTGAAAATATAGAATACATTCTCTCAAAAGCTATAGCCATAAAGAAAAATGTAGTCGAAGCCGACGAAAAGGAAAAAGGCATAAGAAAAGCACTGAATTTCGGTCATACGATAGCTCACAGCATAGAACTCACCGAAAAAACTAACCCCCTTTACCACGGAGAATGCGTGGCATTGGGTATGCTGGCTATGTGCTCTGCCGATATAAAAAAGCGGCTCATGCCGATTTATATATCCCTCGGACTGCCTAGTGAATATAAAGGCAATCCCATTTTATTGCTAAATAATGCTATACACGATAAGAAAATGGGAGAAAACGGCTTAATCAGTGTGGTGCGAGTGAAAAAAATCGGAGAATTTATTTTCGAAGATTGGAGCATAGATAAATTGAAAGCTGTTTTGGAGGAAAACTATATATGAGTGCCGTTTTCGGAAAAGAGGTTTGTTTTACCATAGCAGGCGAAAGCCACGGCAAGGGAATTACGGGTATATTGTCGGGAATGCCTGCCGGAATAAAGATAGACGAAGATTTTATTGTTCATCAAATGAATAAAAGAAAAGCCATCGGAAATACAGTAACCCAAAGGCATGAGAGCGATAGGGTGGAAATTTTAAGCGGAGTTTTTAACGGATATACTACGGGAAGTCCTATAACCTTTTTCGTTGCAAACGAGGATACTCAAAGTAAGGATTACTCTCTTATGCAAAGTGTAGCAAGGCCCTCCCATGCCGACTACAGTGCCGAATGTAAGTACAAGGGCTTTCAGGACTACCGAGGAGGAGGCCATTTCAGCGGACGGCTCAGTGCCGTGATGGTGGCGGCAGGTGCGGTTTCGATGTATGCGCTGAATCAAAAGGGGATATATATCGGCACACACATATTAAAATGCGCAGGAATAAGTGATAGAAATTTCGGTGACTATTACTGCGACATAGAAAAACTTGATAAAAATTATTTTGCAGTCTTGGACGATGAATCAAAAGAAAAGATGCTAAGCGAAATAACAAGGGCAAAAGATGAACTCGACAGTGTCGGAGGAATATTGGAAAGCTGCGTTGTAGGGCTGCCTGCAGGCATAGGAGAACCCTTTTTCGACAGCGTGGAAAGTGTTTTATCGCACATATTGTTTTCCATTCCCGGTATTAAGGGAGTAGAGTTTGGGCGAGGTTTTGAATTTTCCGATTTGAGAGGAAGCGAAGCCAACGACGAATTTTGTATAAAGAATAAAAAAGTGTCTACCACCACCAACAACAGCGGTGGTATAAACGGCGGAATAACCAACGGCGAAGCTGTAATCGTAAGGTGTGCAGTGAAGCCTACACCGTCCATAGGAAAAGAGCAAAATACGGTGGACTTTAAAAATATGAGCGAAAGAAAACTCACTATCACAGGCAGGCACGACCCTGCTATAGTGGTGAGAGCCAGAGCCGTGGTTGACAGCGCCATTGCCATTGCTTTGTGCGATTTAATGGTAAGGGGTGGTTTCTTAAAATGAAATATGCACTTATCGGTGAATGTTTGGCACACAGCTTTTCAAGTATGATTCACGAAAAAATAGGGATGTATGATTACGAGCTTTGCGAAATAAAAAATGACGAGCTTGAATCATTTATGAAAAATCGTGATTTCTTAGGCTTAAATGTAACCATTCCCTATAAACAAAGCATTATAAAATATTTGGACGAATTAACTCCGGAAGCACACCTTATAGGAGCTGTAAACACCGTAATAAATAAGAACGGCTACCTCATCGGGCACAATACAGATTTCGGTGGTTTGGCAGCATTGATAAAAAGAGGGAATATTGATATCAAAAATAAAAAAGTGCTTATTTGCGGCACGGGTGGCACGAGCAATACCGCATATGCAGTTTGTGAAAAATTGGGAGCAAAAAGCATAACAAAGCTGAGCCGAAGAAAAAAAGAAAACAGCATTACTTATGACGAAGCGCTTATTAATCATACAGATGCCGAAGTGATAATAAATACCACACCCTGCGGAATGTACCCCGATGAGGACTTTTCGGTTGTTGATATAGATAAATTTCCCCATTTAGAGGCGGCAATAGATGTGGTATATAACCCATTATTGACGGAATTTATATTAAAGGCTAAAAAAAAGGGGATAAAATACATTGGCGGACTCTACATGCTTGTTATGCAGGCTGTGGAAGCGGCTGAGTTTTTTACGGGAAAAACTATAAGCGATGAAAAAGCCAATGAAATATATAACGAGATAGTAAAAGAAAAGAAAAATATCGTGCTTATAGGAATGCCGTCATGCGGAAAGACCACTGTGGGGCGGCAGATAGCGAAAGAGCTAAACCGTGAGTTTTACGATGCAGACGAATATTTGGTAAATAAGCTTGGCAGGAGCATAAACGATATATTCGAAAAGGACACAGAAGAATATTTTCGAGATATTGAAGAAAAAGTAATAAAGGAACTCAGCCTGAAAAGCGGAGTGGTTATAGCAACAGGGGGAGGTGTTATATTAAGAGAAGAAAATATGAACCGACTCGCCAGAAACGGCTACATATGTTTTATAGACCGAGATATTGCTCTTCTTACCCCCACAGTTTCAAGGCCGACTGCCGATAACAAAGAGAAAATAAAAAAGCTTTATGAAACAAGATACCCACTTTATATTAAATATGCCGATAGGGTGTTTGAGTCAAAAGAAAGTGTAAAAAGTACGGCAAAAGATATAGGAGAAAAGTTTTTAAGTGAAAATTTCAGTGATTAACGGACCGAATCTAAATATGCTGGGCATAAGAGAACCCGACATATACGGCAGGGAAACATATGAGGATTTGATAAATAAAATTAAAGAATATGCACTCTCTAAAGGCTATGAGGTATCCTTCTATCAAAGTAACCACGAAGGGGATTTGGTTGACGAAATACAAAGAGCATACAAGGTATATGACGGAATAGTCATAAACCCCGGTGCATACACCCATACGAGCATTGCCATTGCCGATGCGTTGAAAGCGGTTGGAATTCCCACTGTGGAAGTGCATATTTCGGATGTAGACAAAAGAGAAAAGTTTCGAAGCATAAGCTATATAAGGGAGTATTGTATATTCTCTGTAATAGGCGAAGGAACAAACGGATATATAAAGGCAATGGATATTTTAGCGGAGAAAATCGGTAATGAGGGTTGAAATATTTCCCGGAAAACTATGTGGCAGGATAAAAGCACCATATTCGAAAAGCGTTTTACACAGAATGCTAATCGGCAGCGCACTTTCTTTGGGAGAAAGTACAATTTACGGAATAACTTTATCGGATGATATATTAGCAACTATTGATTGCCTAAGAAATTTGGGAGTTGAAATAACATTTGATGATGAAAAAGTGAATGTAAAAGGGGTGTCAACTGACTTATTCGAGAACAAAAATGTTATAGATTGTCGAGAAAGTGCAAGCACCCTTCGTTTTTTGATTCCGCTGTGCCTGCTAAACGGAAAAGAATATGTTTTTTCGGGAAACGGCAGATTGATGAAAAGACCTCTTGATGTATATGAAAAAATATGCACTGAGCATGGCTTTAAATTTGATTTAGTTGATGATAAACTTCATATTTGCGGAAAGTTAAATTCTGGTACTTACGAAATAAAGGGAGATGTAAGCAGTCAATTTGTAACAGGGCTAATGTATGCTTTATCGCTGCTTAAAGAAAGTAGTATAATAAAGCTTATCCCTCCTGTGGAGAGTCGCTCCTATATAGATTTGAGCATGGCTGTTTTAAATGACTTCGGGTGTGATGTGAAATACATTTCCGAAAACGAGATTGCATTGTCGGGAAACAGCGTTTTTGAGCCTAAAGAACATGACTCTGAGGGAGATTATTCCAATGCGGCATTTTTCGATGCATTAAATTACATGGGTTCGGAAGTTAAGCTTGAGAATTTAGCCGAAAATAGTTATCAAGGTGATAAAATATACAAAAAGTATTTTCCGCTGATTAAAAAAAATCACCCTACTATAGATTTATCCGATTGCCCCGACTTAGGACCTATACTGTTCGCACTGAGTGCCTACAAAGGCGGCGGAAGATTTTCGGGAGTAGCTCGGCTTAGGCTAAAGGAGAGCGACCGCATAAAGGCTATGAAAGAGGAGCTGAATAAATTCGAAGTTGATATTGTCGAATGCGGAGAAAATGAGGTTGAAATCGTGTCAAACGGATTAAAGCCCCCAAAAGAAACATTGTTTTCTCATAACGATCACAGAATAGCCATGGCACTTGGAGTTTTATGCAGTATAACCGGCGGAGTGATAGAAGACGCTCAATGCGTAAATAAAAGCTTTCCCGAATTTTGGGAGAGGTTTGGTGAGGTTGGGGGGAAGATTATAATTTTAAATTAGGGTTATGTAGGTGAAGCCTCACCCCTTTTTAAGCCGACCAAATCGGCAGTCGCCATCGGCATAGGAGGTGTGGGGTATCCCCACAATACGGTGGCATATAAATCCCCTCACAAACAGAAAGGAAATCTATCTTATGGATAACATGATATTTTTTAAGAAATTGCCCATACCTCAAGAGGTAAAAGAGCAATATCCTATAACCGATGAGATAATAAAGATAAAAAAAGAGCGTGATAAGCTTATTTCGGATATATTGTGTTCGAGAAGTGATAAGATGCTTCTTATTATCGGACCTTGTTCTGCGGATAGGGAAGAGGCTGTGTTGGATTATATTGCAAGGCTTTCCAGAGTGCAGGAGGAGGTTGCCGATAAGATAGTGATAGTGCCGAGGCTGTATACGGGGAAACCTCGTACCACTGCCGATGGTTACAAGGGGCTTTTGCATCAGCCCGACCCAAACGGAGAGCCTGATTTGTTAAAGGGGATAGTGCAGGTTAGAAAGTTTCATATGAGGGCGGTAGCCGAAACGCATTTAACCTGCGCCGATGAAATGCTATATCCCGAAAATCACAGATACATATCCGATATTTTGAGCTATGTGGCTGTGGGGGCTCGTTCGGTGGAGGACCAGCAGCACCGCTTAACCGCAAGCGGACTTTCTATCCCTGTGGGAATGAAGAACCCCACGGGAGGGAATTTGTCGGTAATGTTAAATTCGGTTTGGGCGGCTCAGCACCCCCATGAATTTATATATCGAGGCTGGGCGGTGCAAAGCAAGGGGAATCCGCTTGCCCATGCGATACTTCGAGGGTATATGAATAATCATGGGCAGAGTATGCCGAATTATCATTACGAAGAATTGAGTTTGGTTGATAGACTCTACAGACAGAGTGGGCTTGAAAACCCTGCCGTTATAGTGGACGCAAACCATGCCAATTCCGCAAAACACTATGAAGAGCAGCCTCGAATAATAAAAGATGTTTTACATAGCAGAAAACTTAATCCGGATATTAAAAACCTCGTCAAGGGTTTTATGGTGGAAAGCTATATTGAGGGTGGTTCGCAGAGCGTGGACGGTGCTGTCTACGGAAAATCAATCACAGACCCCTGTTTGGGGTGGGAAGAGAGCAAAAAACTCATTTATGAAATTGCACAGAGTGTTTAGTTATCTAAGCACTTTTTTATTGTGGTCAATTCCCACATTTTCCATAATTTAGCTTAAAAAATATACTATGAAATATTTTTATGTGCTATAATGACTTATTAAGTAAAATGAAATAATTGTGTCCAAAGGAATTTATACAGACAAAAACGGTAAGAAAATGAAGAAATTTTATTTGAAAAAATATCTTGTAACGGCTATAGATTTATTTATGTGCTACGGAATATGGTGCGTTTTGGTCAAAGTTTTTCCGAGAGAAGTTGCCGCATATACTCAGGTTAATATATTCAATGTGGGAATTGTGTACGCATTGGTTGTTACCGCTATACAAATCGCTTATGGGTTATACGATACATTGTGGAAATATATTAATGTAAATGAGCTTATCCAACTTTTGACAGTATCACTTTTTTCCAATGTTATAGCATCGGTTATCGTAAACATATTCTTTTACCGCATAAGTGTATGGTTTTTGCTCATGCAGCTTCTCGGAGTTTGCATGGCTATGCTGGTTACGAGAATGGGTTATTACATTTTTTGCAAAAAACGCTCATCCCTTCCGGATATGCGCCTTAAAAAGAATATGCTCATAGTCGGGGCAGGTGAAGCTTGCATTATGCTATTGGGGGAGATAAGCTTTAATAATATTTACGGTTATAACCCTGTTGGCATAATCGATGATAACCCCGAAAAACACGGCAGAAAAATTTGCGGAGTAAAGGTTTTGGGTGGGCGAGATAAAATAAGCCGTGCTGTTATTGACAACAAGGTGGAAACGATAATTTTTTCCATAGTCAACCTTGAAGCAGATGCCAAACAGGAACTTTTGGGGATTTGTATGAATTCGTGTAGCGATGTAAAGGTGGTGCATAATTTTTACGATAACTATGCCAATGAATCCATTGCCATACGAAGCATAGAAATGGAAGAACTCTTAGGGCGAGAAGTAACGGATATCAGCAAAACGGAAAAACTGGATTATTTATCGGCAAAAACCGTTATGGTGACGGGTGGAGGAGGCTCAATAGGTTCGGAGCTTTGCCGTCAGATAAGTCAATGTAAACCCCAAAAATTAATAATACTCGATATATACGAAAACAACGCTTATGATATTCAGCAAAAGCTTTTATCCGACCCGAAACTAAGTACCGAAATATGCGTTGAGATCGCAAGCGTAAGGGATTACGATAAGCTCAATTACTTATTCGAAGAGTATCACCCCGATATAGTTTTCCATGCGGCGGCTCATAAGCATGTGCCTCTTATGGAAACCAACCCGGAAGAGGCGATAAAAAATAATGTTATCGGCACACTCAACATGATAAAATTATCCGACAAACATAAGGTGGAAAAATTTGTTTTGATATCCACCGATAAAGCCGTAAATCCGACTAATATCATGGGGGCAACCAAGCGAATATGCGAAAAGATAATGCTTTCTTTTGCACAAAACTCTCAAACTGTGTATGCGGCTGTTCGTTTCGGGAATGTGTTGGGTTCTAACGGTTCTGTTGTGCCTTTGTTTAAAAGACAATTTGAGCAGGGAGGGCCTCTTACGGTAACGCACCCCGAAGTTACGAGGTTTTTCATGACGGTTTCGGAAGCGGTATCCCTCGTTTTGGTGGCAGGTGAAATATCAAAGGGAGGCGAAATATTCGTTTTGAATATGGGTAAACCCGTTAAAATCAAGGAACTTGCAGAAACATTCATTCGTTTAAACGGCAAGATTCCTTATAAAGATATTGACATAAAATATATAGGACTTCGCCCCGGTGAAAAACTTTACGAAGAGCTTTTAATAGACAATGCAGCGCTTAAAAAGACATCGCATGCGAAAATATTCGTAGAACCTTTCGAGCATGTGGATACCGATGAACTGCTTGATGATATAAACCGCATTTATTCCTACGCAGCTATTCCAGATAAAGAACAGGTGGTTGGATATATAGAAAAAATGCTTCCCGAATTCAAACACGCAATAAACGATTAAAGGAGAGAGAGATGAAAGGAATTATTTTGGCAGGTGGCTCAGGCACACGCTTATATCCTTTGACGATGGTAACATCAAAACAACTTTTGCCTATATACGACAAACCTATGGTGTATTATCCTTTATCAAGCCTTATGCTTGCCGGAATCAAAGATATACTTATCATTTCCACCCCAAGCGACATTTCAAATTTTGAAAGACTCCTAGGTGACGGAAGTCGCTACGGCTTAAATTTAAGCTATAAAGTGCAGCCCTCTCCCGATGGGCTTGCACAGGCATTTCTTTTGGGAGAAGAGTTTATCGGAGATGATACATGTGCAATGATTCTCGGAGATAATATTTTTTACGGCAACGGATTTTCATCTCTTCTCAGACAAGCCGCAAAGGATACCGAGGAGGGGTATGCCACTGTTTTCGGATACTATGTCAATGATCCGGAGCGTTTCGGTGTTGTTGAATTTGATGATAGAGGAAATGTAATCAGCGTTGAGGAAAAGCCTGCAAACCCCAAGAGCAACTATTGCATAACGGGATTGTATTTTTACGATAAACGAGTTTGCGAAATGGCAAAAAAAGTAGTTCCGAGCAGCCGAGGCGAGCTTGAGATAACCGACCTTAACAGGTTTTATCTTGAGGATAAAACCCTTAAAGTTCAGCTTTTGGGCAGAGGGTTTGCATGGCTTGACACAGGCACTATGGACAGTTTGCTTGATGCATCGAACTTTGTGGCAACCATAGAAAAAAGACAAAGCATAAAGATTGCGGCAATCGAAGAAATAGCGTACAATAACGGCTGGATAAGTAAAGAAGAGCTTATAAAATCGGCTCAGCTCTACGGCAAATCCCCATATGGCGAACATCTTAAACGAGTTGCCGAAGGAAAAATAAAATATTAAAGAGGCAATAATGGAAATCATTGAAACATCGCTTGATGGTGTATATGTAATCGAACCGACAGTTCACGGAGATTATAGGGGATATTTTACGGAAACATTTAAAAAAGAGATATTCGATAAAACCATTCCCGGAATAGAATTTGTGCAGGATAACGAAAGTTTCACCGCCAAAAAAGGAACTCTCAGAGGGCTTCATTTCCAAAATGCACCAATGGCTCAGGCAAAACTCATCAGAGTAACGAGGGGGGCTGTTTTGGATGTGGCTGTGGACTTAAGAAAGGATTCGAAAAACTACCTTAAATGGGTATCCGTTGAACTTTCCGATGAAAACAAGAAACAATTGTTCATTCCGAGAGGGTTTGCTCATGGCTTTGTGAGTTTAACCGACGATGTACAGTTTGTGTATAAAGTGGATAATTACTACAGCGCCGAGTGCGACCGTTCAATCAGATTCGATGACAGTTCAATCGGGGTAAATTGGGGAATAGAAAACCCGATATTATCCGATAAAGATAAAAACGCTCCGCTTCTTTGCGAGAGTGATTGCAATTTTTAGATAAGAGGTAATGTCTAATGAAAATATTGGTTACCGGAGGTGCCGGCTTTATCGGCGGAAATTTTGTTTATTATCAGCTTAATAATCACCCGGAAGATGAAATTATATGCCTTGATGTACTGACATATGCGGGAAATATGTCTACCCTCAGCGAGGCGATGAAAAATCCGAACTTTACTTTTGTCAAGGGTGAT
This sequence comes from uncultured Lachnospiraceae bacterium, assembly GCA_964644555.1. GTDB lineage: Bacteria > Bacillota > Clostridia > Eubacteriales > Anaerofustaceae > RUG14186. The sequence continues at coordinate 10,547 of CAZXWI010000002.1, forward strand.
ATTGCCGACAAAGAGTGCGTAGAAAAGCTTTTCGAAGAATATAAACCGGATATTGTGGTAAATTTTGCCGCAGAATCCCATGTGGACCGCTCCATAGAAGATCCGGGACTGTTTCTCAGAACTAATATTTTAGGCACTCAAACTCTTATGGACGCATGCAGAAAGTACGGCATACAAAGGTATCATCAGGTTTCCACCGATGAAGTTTACGGAGATCTGCCCCTTGACAGACCCGATCTGTTCTTTACGGAAGATACACCCATACATGCTTCCAGCCCATATTCGGCAAGCAAGGCTTCGGCTGATTTGATAGTGTTGGCATATTTCAGAACATATAATTTGCCCGTTAGCGTATCACGATGCTCCAACAACTACGGTGCATATCATTTTCCGGAAAAGCTCATTCCGCTTATGATATACAGAGCTTTGAATGACGAAAGTTTGCCTGTATACGGCACGGGAGAAAATGTAAGGGATTGGCTGTATGTCGATGATCATTGTGCGGCAATAGACCTTATCATAAGAAAAGGCAAAGCAGGTGAAATATATAATATCGGTGGGCATAACGAAAGAAGCAATCTCGATGTTGTCAAAACCATTTTGGCAAATTTAGGTAAATCGGAAGATCTTATCACTTTCGTTAAGGACAGACCCGGCCACGACAGAAGATATGCAATAGATCCGACTAAAATAAACAGAGAGCTGGGCTGGAGCCCGACGACGAGTTTTGATGAGGGAATTAAAAAGACCATAAAATGGTATCTCGAAAACCGCAAATGGTGGGAAGATATCATTTCGGGCGAATATAAAAATTATTACGAAAAAATGTATGCGGATCGGTAGTATGATTTATGAAAGCTAAAATCAGAAAAATAATTTCGTTATTAATTGTTGTGTTGATTCTTTTGTCTTGTGCTTCTTGCACAGACTCTACGAAGAAAGTTTATAAAATAGGTGTGCTGCTAAAGGATAACGATAGCGATTTTTCGCTGGTATACGCATCTATGTTATCTGATATGTTTACTCAAATTGAGGATAGCCACACCGATTACTCCGTAACCATATTGTCATCTGAAAATTCTCACGAAAGGCAATTAAGCCAAACCGAAGTTTTTGCCAATCAGCAATACGATGTTTTGGTGGTTGAATGTGTAGATTATACAAAGGCGCTTGAGATTGTATCAAGGGCAGTTGCGTTATATGAAATCGACGAAGAAACCGAACAAAGGTCCGAAGAGGATGGAAATGGCGAAGATATAAACGATAATGCCGATAATGTAAATGATAAAGGCGATGATGATGAAGAGCCTATTGATAATGAGTTAAGCGATGGACTGAATGCGGAATCTAATCCCAGGGTGGACGAAGTATATGTTCCCAATACGAAAGAGGTTATAATTCCGATTATCTTTTTAGGTGATGAACCTGTTTTGGAAGTTGAAATCGAAGCCGATAAAGATGCGGAAAATATCGAAAATGCCGAAGAAGAGGATAAAATAGATACCTCTCTTTGCTGCAATATTTTGCTTGATGATGCTTCTCTCATAGAAAACATAACCGAAATTATTAAGGATATGCCTTTATCAGGTGATAAAAACGCAAACGGAACTGTGGAATACGCATTCGTATGCAGCGACTCGATTAACGGTGAACATAAAGCGTTGATTGAGGCTATAACAAAATATTTCTCGGAAAATAATATCGCATCCGGCGAAACATTCCGATATTTTGCACAAACCAAGGACGAAACTTTCTATAAAAAGGTAAGAGAAAATATAGAGAAAAACGCCGGCAAAATAGATATAATTTTCTGCCTTACCGATAAGGCGCTCGACAGCGTATATCAGCTTGAATTTGAGCAGCCTTCTGACAAAACCGATAATGACAAAACCGAAAAAGAGCCTGCAAAGCTCTATAAAATAGGCAAGGACTATAGCGTAGTGGCAGTTGGCTTGGAGGATACGAGCGAAAATCTAATGCAAAACTCGGTTATAGATAAATACATTTCCTATGATGTAGAGAGTATGGCACAAAATACCGTGGATAGTGTAATAAATTTCATTAAACACAGAGAAAAAGATGATTTTGAAGCCGAATCATATTCTTATGAGTATGTGATAAAGACAAAGGAAAATACTTCCTCTAAATAAAACATAAAACAAAATTCTCCTTATTCTTAAAGAGTGAGGAGATTTTTTAAAGGAAAGTTTATTATTTAAGGATTAAATAACTTCACTTGCAGGCAAATTGCATTATAATTATATGAAATTGCAATAAGTATATATTGTGATATAATAGCTAAGAGTAAAGAGAGGTAAAATTTAATGGATTTCGGAGCAATTTTTAAATTAAAACAAGCATGGGAAACATTTGCGGCAAACCACCCGAAATTTCCCGGATTTATCGAAAATGTAAAAAATAAACCCGCTTGCGAAAATATGGAGATAGCCATTGCCATTCGTTACCCTGACGGATGTGAGTATAAAACGGGAATCAAAGTTAAGCAGTCTGATTTGGAATTATTGGAAACACTTAAAAAGATGAATTAAAAAAGAGTGGGAAACCACTCTTTTTATGTGTAATTTATTTGTCTTGTTCATCTTTCGGCAGTAAATCCGGTCTTTTTTCTTTGGTTACTCTGAGTGCTTCATTATGCTTATATTCATCGATTTTGGCTTTATGACCTGACAGAAGTATATCGGGTACTTTCATGCCCATGTATTCGTATGGTCTTGTGTATTGCGGATATTCCAAAAGACCGTTTTCGAATGACTCATCTTCGCTGCTTTCTATGTTGCCCAAAACACCGTTTATATATCGGGAAACACTGTCTATAAAGCACATTGCGGGGATATGTCCCCCTGTTACGATATAATCGCCTATGGATACTTCATCGGTAACGCATAAGTCGATAGCCCTTTGGTCGATTCCTTCGAAATGGCCGCACAGCAGGATTACTTCGTCATATTTTGCGTAGTGCTTTGCCAATTTGGAATCGAATTTCTTTCCCGTGGGGGTAAAATATATTACGGGGATATCCTTATCCTTTTTTACATCTTTTACGCAGTCGTATACCGGCTGCACCATCATCACCATACCTGCGCCACCGCTGTAGGGATAATCGTCAACGGAAGAATGTTTATCTGTGGAGTAATCCCTGATGTTGTAGGAATTAATTTCTATCTGCCCCGAACTAACCCCACGGCCGATAACGCCTGTTTTTTTATATTCCTCGATTAAGTCGGTATACAAAGTCAAAACATTGAATATCATGCTTTAAGCCCCTTATTTAAATCCGCAAGCATAAGCGAATTTTCCAAATCGACCGACTCTACATATTCGTTGAGGTAGGGCATTAAATATGTGTCACCGCCGAGTTTATATTCGATGATATCTGCTGCACCGTTTTGGATAATATCAGTGATTATGCCTTTTTTATCGGAAGATATATCCTTAATCGTAATGCCCTTTAAATCTTCTATGTAATATTGGCCTTCCTCAAGTTCTACGGCATCTTCTCTTAAAACCTCGGCATATTTGCCACTGAGGGATTCCGCCATATTTCTGTCGGGAATATCCTTTGATTTTATCAAAACATTGCCTTTATGTATTCTGAGCGATGTTACTTCGTATTTGTTATTTCCAACCAAGAAATAAGTAAGACGTGAAAAGCGATCCATATCATCGGTGAGCGGATATAGCTTTATTTCTCCGTGTATTGAATGTGCGCCTACGATTTTTCCTATAACCAATGTATCTTTCATTTTATTCCTCTGTAAATGTTCCCATCGAAAATCCTCCGTTGTATCCTGCGATAATGCCTTTGTTGGAGGCTCTTGGCAAGAATCCGACTAATTTGCCGCCAAACACATAAAGTCCTATCATCGTGCCGAAACGATCTTCGATTAAATTTCCTTCTTTGTCAAAGTAGCTGTTTTTTATTTTGTATGCAGGGCAATATTCTTGCAGGATAAAATCTTCGGAAATTGCCTTTTCCAAAGCGTTTTCCCATTCCTGCTGGGTTAAGTCGCACCCCACATACACATTTGAAGCTCCGTACATATCTTTAGGCTTTACCACCCAATTATTTTTGGAATACTTTATTTCGTTGAAATTATAGTTGCCGTTTTTCATTTGGGTGGTGAATGGGAAATACTCTTTTATAAAAGCATTTTCCTCATCGGTGAGTATCTTTTGTATTTGAGGTTTGTCAAGCAGGGCAAAGAGCATTTTGTTGTGAGCAACCTGCGTTTTAAAATGTCCCATAACGGCTGTTCTGCCTTCAAGAGCGTTTTTTATAAAAGCTTTGGATTCGCCTATTTTGTTCATAAGTTCGCAAGTTTGCGCACGGCGGTAGACCAAATCTATCTTTTTATCGCCGTAATAAAGGTATTTGTGCTTAAAGTCCAAATCGGGCAAATTCGCCATGATGCACTCATATCCTCTTTTTTCGAAAGCATGCTTAATGGTTAGGTACTCTATCATGTACGAATTTTCCGCATAATCGACTATGGCAATCACCGGATTTTCGGTCTTGTAATCGGATTTAAAATATGAAGAAAGGATACTATCCACCAATTTTTCATAGAGGTCATCGAATTTGAGCGAATATTTTTTTGATATTTCATTGAATACATTCGTTTGCGCAAATGCCTTTTGTATCTCCATGCACTCACGCATAGCGCCCGTTCCATCGGTATTTATTTCGCAAAACTTAGCCTTGCCGCTTTCCTCGTCATAAAAAATATCCATACGCATTATGGGAATTGTGTCGGGGTAGTGGCTGTGAGAAATGATGAGTTTATTAAGTGTATTCGAAAATCCGAAAAGCTTTCGAAATGAACGATCCGAAATGAATTTCTTTGTTATTTTATCGAGTATTCGGTATGTTGTATCCACGATATACTCAAAGTTTTTGTATTTATCCTTTGTTACGATATACGGCACATTCAGAAAACGAACTTCATCTTTGCCGTAGATGAGAGCTTCTCTCTCAAAGGCTTCCTTTAAGGGGGAGAGTTCCTCTTTGAGGTTAGTATTATCATCCTTTACGAATTCGTAATATTTATCACATATCGTTGACATGATATCCTCCGAAGTAATATAAACAATCAGTTATAAGCAAATACTATTTTAAGATGTCTTAAATAATTTTTATGCCGAAACCAATCGGCACAATCATTATATCACAAGGGCTATAAAATACAGCTTTTTTTAGCAAAACTTAATATACAGGTATTGATAAATTAGGCAATATGCTATAATATATGTAAATATGCTTTGTATCACGGAGGAATTATGAAAGGCGTAACAACTAAAGAAGATGTTCTCAAAAAGGCTCATGAATTGGAACTTGAGTTTATCCATATGCAATTTACCGACCTTGTGGGAACAATGAAAAATGTTTCAATAACGATAGAACAGCTCGAAAAGGCTTTAAATAACGAAATAATGTTTGACGGTTCATCAATCGACGGATTCGTCAGAATAGAAGAATCGGATATGTATTTGTATCCCGATATATCCACATTCGAAGTTTTTCCGTGGTGCCCTAAAGAAGCAAGACTTATTTGTGATATCTACACCATTGACGGAGTTCCATTCGAGGGTTGCCCTCGATACATTTTAAGAAAAGTATTGAAAGAAGCCGAAGATATGGGCTTTAAGATGTATGTAGGTCCGGAATGTGAATTTTTCCTGTTTAAGACCGACAAAGACGGCAATTCCACGCTCGTTACCAACGATGATGCCAACTACTTCGACCTTGCTCCCGTTGATTTGGGCGAGAGTGCAAGAAGAGATATGGTAACCACATTAAAGCAAATGGACTTTGAAATCGAAGCTTCCCACCACGAATGTGCACCGGGGCAGCACGAAATCGATTTCAAATATTCCGATGCACTCAACGCTGCCGACGATATCATGACATTTAAGATGGTGGTAAGAGTAATGGCTCAAAAGCACGGACTTCATGCCACATTTATGCCAAAACCGATTTTCGGCATTGCAGGAAGCGGTATGCATATAAATCAATCGCTTTTTAAAGACGGTGTAAATGCCTTTGCAGACGAAAGCTCCGAGGATGGGCTCAGTGAAATTTGCCACCAATACATAGCAGGCGTTTTGGCTCATGCCAGAAACTTTGCCGCAATTACAAACCCGACTGTAAACTCTTACAAAAGGCTTGTTCCCGGATATGAAGCGCCCCTTTACATCGCATGGTCGCACCGTAACAGAAGCCCTCTCGTAAGAATTCCGGCAAAGAGAGGTTCTTCCACAAGAATAGAGCTTAGAAACCCAGATCCGTCCGCAAATCCGTACTTGGCTCTTGCCGCCGTGCTCAGCGCAGGTCTTGACGGAATCAAGAATCAAATGCCTGTACCGGAACCGATTAATTCCAACCTCTATCAGTTGACAAGCGAAGAAAAAACCGAAAAACATATCGGTATACTTCCCGACAACTTAAAAGAAGCAATAGATTTGCTCAAAGAAGATGAACTCATGCTCAAAACCTTGGGAGAACACGCTCAAAGGCAGTTTATACACGCCAAGGAAAGGGAATGGAATAATTACAAAACCAAGATTACCGAATGGGAAATCAAGGAGTATCTTAATAGGATATAATTACAAGGAAATGTTTATTAAAGCCCCGCACTGCGGGGCTTTTTGTAAGCATTATTTTAATGCCCCACACTGCGGAGCATTTGTTGCAAGTTTATTACCTCGCACTATGGTCAGTTGTTGCGAATCTATTTTAATGCTTTGCGTTATAGGGCAGTTTGTGCAGGTTTATTTCAATGCTTTGAACTATTGAACATTTTATACATATTTATTTTAATACTTCATGCTGCAATTATTTGCACAAATTTAATGACTTAGCTATGGGTAGTTGTTGATAATATGTTTAAAAGTCCCGAATCATCGGCGGAGGCGTTACATTTCTAATTTCGTAATAAAAAAAGAGTGATTACGCACTCTTTTTATAACAAACAACTTAAGAACTCTTTTGTTCTGTCTTCTTTTGGCTTGGTGAACATTTCTTCAGGTGTGCCTTCTTCGACTATAACTCCATCGCTTATAAATATTACCCTATCGGCAACATCTTTGGCAAAGCCCATTTCGTGGGTCACCACCACCATCGTCATGCCGCCTGCGGCAAGCTCTTTCATTACCGAGAGAACTTCTCCGACCATTTCGGGATCGAGTGCCGAAGTGGGTTCGTCAAAAAGCATTATATCAGGCTGCATTGCCAACGAACGGGCTATTGCAACCCTTTGCATTTGTCCTCCGGAGAGCTGATTGGGATATTGATCTGCTTTGTCGGCAAGACCAACCCTTTCCAAAAGAGCCATAGCTGTTTTTTCGGCAGTGGATTTATTCATTATCTTGAGTTCCACAGGAGCAAGCATAATATTTTTCTTGGCAGTCAAATGATTAAATAAGTTAAATCTTTGAAATACCATTCCCACATGGCGGCGGAATTTGTTGATATCTATACCCGGTTTGGTAATAACTTCGCCGTCCACTTCTATAGTGCCGGATGTAGGTTCTTCCAAGAGGTTGATGCATCTAAGCAGTGTGGATTTTCCGCCTCCCGACGGGCCTATTACACAAACGACTTCACCTTTTTTTACTTCAAGATCAATACCACGAAGAACATCTAAATCACCGAAACTCTTTTTAAGCTGATTTATTTTGATTTTTATTTCCGTTTCCATAATCAAGCCTCTTTTCTAAGTATTTGATGCCTGCCGAAAGTATTGTGATGATAAATAGATATACTATACCTATAAGCATATATGTGGCAAAGGATTGCATTGTTCTGCCGACATACATTTTGCCCATGTATACTATCTCGGCAAGGGCGATAGCCTGAGCAAGGGAAGTATCTTTCAAAGTGATTATGAATTGGTTGCATAACGACGGTATGCATATCCTCAATGCCTGAGGGAATACAACTTTTAACATACAGCTCGTCTTGGAGAGTCCGAGGCTTCTTGCAGCCTCCGTTTGACCTATGTCCACAGCTTGGATACCGCCTCTGAATATTTCGGATATATACGCTCCCGCATTAAGGCTGAGGGTTATTACGGCAGCCTGAAATGAGGATAAACGAAAACTCAAGCCGAGGCTTTGAATAAACTGCGGAACCCCGAAATATATCAAAAAGAGTTGTACGATAAAAGGTGTACCTCTGATTATCCAAATATAGAATTTTGATATAAGGCTTACTATCTTTATGTGCGAACGGCCCATAAGACAGCTGGCAAAACCGAGCAGAAGCCCTATTAATAAAGACAAAAGCGTTACTTGAACAGTAACACCCAAACCCTTGATAAGTGAAGGGAATACTTCCTGCGCAACTTTGAAGAAATTCATAAAAAGCTCCGATAAAATGATTTACTCGCAGTCGTACTCGTACGGCTGCGAGCATATTTAAGTAATTGACTTTGTGAAACGATTATTCCGAAAGGTATTTTCCGAGAATTTCGTCATATTTGCCGTTTGCTTTGAGGTTTGCAAGCCCTTTGTTGAACATTTCGAGAAGTTCTGCATTTTCACCTTTTTTAACGGCAAATCCGTACTGTGATGCAACCTGTTTTTCGCCTACCATGCTCAAGCCGTTTCCGTTTTCAATGCCGAAACGCATGATTTCGTAGTCCTCAACGCAGGCTGCTGCATTGCCTGTGGTTACTTCTTGATACATATAAGGTGATTCATCGAAGTATTTGAGTTCAAGCTGATATTCGTCTTTGATTGATTCTGCATATGATGCGCCTTCTGTGCCGTTTTTAACTGCAACGGTCTTACCTTTTAAGTCATCAAGAGTTTTAATTCCGCTGTCTGCTTTTGCTGCGATTACTACTGCAGAGTCAAAGTAAGGCTCTGAGAAATCGTATTTTTCGAGTCTGTCGGGTTTGATGCTCATGCCTGCGATAACTCCGTCAACTTGAGCCGATTCAAGTGCTGCGCATGCTGCGTCAAAGCCCAAAGGCTGAAGTTCGTATTCAAAGCCTTGATCTTCTGCGATTGCAGCGATAAGTTCAATATCAATACCTACATATTCACCATTTTCGTCCTGATATTCAAACGGTGCGAATGTGGTGTCCGTAGCTATAGTATATTTTGAGTTGTCATCATTAGCTGAGCAGCCTGCAAACATTGTTACCATAATGAGCATAACCGCCAAAACAGCTGTAAATTTTTTCATATTTACTCCCTCTTCTTTCCTAATTTTGTATTTATATTTTGAGATTATACTACTTGTTTAAAAATAAGTCAATATATACTATAAACTTATTTTATAAAAGGAATGCTCGTCATAACCTTTCTTTAATAAGGTTATGGCGTAAGTCTGTCAACACCTCTGTGGATAAAGGCAACTTCTCTTATATTGTTGAGCCCCAAAATATTCATTACCATTCTTGCTGCACCGAAGCCGAATCCACCGTGAGGAGGGCAGCCGTATTTGAAGTAGTTGAGGTAATCCTTTAATATTTCGGTATTTGTGCCTTTTTCTTCTGCCTGTGCGATTAGCTTGTCGTAGCGGTGCTCTCTTTGAGCTCCTGTTGTTACTTCGATTCCGTCCCAAATGAGGTCGTAGCTCTTTGTTTTGGTGTTATCGGATTCCAATCTCATTTGATAGAAAGGTCTTACGCTTGCAGGGTATTCGGTTACGAAAATAAATTCGTGGTTGAATTTTTCTTTTGCGTATCTGCCGAGAAGTCTTTCTGCTTCGGGGTCTAAGTCGCCTTTTGTTTCGGGGGGAACGGTGTAGCCGTAATCTTTGACTATCTGTTTTGCTTCATCCATATTTACTCTTGGGAACGGTACGCTCGGAACGACTACTTCTTTACCGAATACTTCACGGATTTCATCGCCGTGTTTTTCCGCAACTTTACCCAGAACATAATTAAGCCAGTTTTCTTCCAATACCATAATGTCCTCGTGGCTGTCTATCCAAGCCATTTCGCAGTCGATACTGATAAATTCGGAAGCGTGTCTTGATGTGTTGGAGTTTTCTGCTCTGAATGCAGGGCCTATTTCGAATACTTTCTCAAAACCTGCGGCAATTCCCATTTGTTTGTAGAATTGAGGCGACTGTGCCAAATATGCGGGTTTGCCGAAATAATCAAGGGAGAAAAGTTCAGCTCCGCCCTCGGAAGGAGTTCCGACGATTTTCGGTGAGTGTATTTCAATAAAACCGTTGTCAATCCAGAATTGGCGCATTGCCATTTCGGCTGTGGTCTGCACCTTGAAAATAAGCTGGTGATCTTTTCTTCTAAGATCCAAGAATCTCCAGTCAAGGCGTAAATCCCTGTTTGTTTCGATATAATCGTTAATGTCGATCGGCAATGTGCTTTCGCACATATTTTCAACTGTTACTTCGCTGGGCCATATTTCAACTCCGTTTAATTTTACGAAATCGTCAACATGAACCTGACCTTTTACTTTAACTGAGCTTTGCGGTGTAACAGATGAAAGTATTTCGTTGATTTTTGCATTTTCTTCGTTTTTAGATACGGACAACTGCACCGAACCCGTGATATCTTCTACGATAACAAATTGCATTTTTTTCAAATCTCTTATCTGAGTTACGAATCCGCCTATTTCGATGACTTGTCCGTCATATTCTTTTACTTGGTTGATTTTTATCATTTTAGAATCCTCTTTATTTTATTATGCCAAATATCCTGCTGTTCTCGGATATGCCATGGTATCTCTGATATTTCCTATACCGGTAATGTACATAAGCATTCTTTCGAATCCCAAACCGTATCCACTGTGGGGCGCACTGCCGAATTTACGAAGATCAAGATAATATTTGTAATCTTCGATTGCCATACCTCGCTCTACCATTACATTGTAAAGTTTGTCGTAATCGTCCTCTCTTTGGCTTGCTCCGATGATTTCGCCTACTCCCGGAACCAAAAGGTCGGTTGCGGCAACGGTTTTTCCATCGGGGTTTTGTTTCATATAGAATGACTTAATGTCTTTCGGATAGTTGATTACGAATACGGGGCGTTTGTATACTTCGTCTGTTAAGTATCTCTCATGCTCCGTTTGAAGATCAAGCCCCCATTCAACAGGGTAGCTGAATTCTTTTTTGCTTTCTTTTAATATATCTATGGCTTTTGAATATTCGATTACGGCAAATTCTGAATCGACAATGTTTTTGAGTTTGGCGGTAAGACCTTTTTCGTAGAACTGCTCAAAGAAAGCGATTTCGTTCGGGCATTTGCTCAAAACATAATTTGTGATGTATTTTATCATTCGGGTTGCCAAATCAATGATGTCGTTTAAGTCGGCAAAGGCAACTTCAGGCTCTATTTGCCAAAACTCTGCGGCGTGTCTTGCGGTGTTGGAGTTTTCGGCTCTGAAAGTAGGTCCGAATGTGTATATTTTGCTGAGTGCCATAGCCATGGTTTCACCTTCAAGCTGACCCGATACGGTAAGGCCTGCTTTTCTTTTGAAGAAATCTTGTGCAAAATATTCTTCATCGCTGTCGTATTTTGCATTTGCCGGCTGAGTCGTTACTCTGAATACTTCGCCTGCACCCTCGCAGTCGCTTCCCGTAATAAGGGGTGTATGCACATAGGTGAAGTTTTCGCTTTGAAAGAATTCGTGTATTGCCACGGCAAGCTCGGAACGAAGTCGAAACATTGCGTTAAAAGTGTTGGTTCTGGCTCTTAAATGAGGAATGGTTCTTAAAAATTCCAATGAATGAGCCTTTTTCTGGAGTGGGTAATCCGAGGGAGATTCTCCCAAAACGGTGATTTTATCGGGCTTTATTTCAAAGGGCTGTTTTTCGTTGATGGATTTTACCACCGTTCCGTCAACGGCAAGAGCTGCTCCCACATTCTGCTTTGTTACATTTTCATCGTAATCGCCGCTTTTATCTATAACTATCTGAATGTTTTTCATGCCTGTGCCGTCATTCAGATCAATAAAACATGTTTGCTTGGAATTTCTTACGGATTTGATCCAGCCGCAAACAGTTATGGGTTTATCCATATACTTATCATAGTTTACACAAAGTTCGCTTACATCAATATGTTTCATTACTTTCTCCTAATAAATATGTATTTAGATATTATACCACTTGTCAAAAATTTAGTAAAGGAATACATTAAAATTTACGCTACTGTATAAAATTTGTTAAAAAAATTTCTTAATTTAGCAATTTAAAGTAGACAATTTACGACAAATATTGTATAATTGTCCAAGTAGAGTTATTGCTCGAAATTTTTTATTTTTTGTTTTAAATTATTGACGGCATTCTTCTCTCAAAGGAATTATTTTATTAAAAAGAAAGGGGATTAAAGATGGAAAAATTCTTTAAACTCAAAGAAAACGGTACGAGCGTCAGAACCGAAATAGTTGCAGGCGTTACTACCTTCATGACAATGGCTTACATCATTGCTCTCAACCCAAACCTCCTTACAGGATTTCAAACAGGAACTCCTCTTTGGAACGGTGTATTCCTCTCAACTTGCATTGCTTCGGCAATCGGTATGTTCGTAATGGCATTTTTGGCTAACAAACCTTTTGCTATGGCTCCCGGTATGGGACTTAACAGCTTCTTTGCAGTAGTTGTTGCAAACATCGCTTCAATCACAGGTCTTTCATATACATCAAGTTTCCAGGCTGGTCTTATCATCATTTTGGTTGAAGGTATCGTATTCCTCGTTCTGTCTATCTTCAACATTCGTGAAAAAATCGTTAATGCTATTCCTCTCGGTGTTCGTCTTGGTATTGCTCCGGCTATCGGACTTATGCTTCTCAACATCGGTTTCGGTTCAAACGCAGGTATTTATTCTGAAACAGGCGGACCTTTTTATGTTATGAGAGATTTCTTCGGCGCTTTGACACCGGGTGTTGCTCAGACAAGTATGGGTTCGGGATATTCTGCAATGGTTCTTACCGTTATCACAATGTTTGTAGGACTTTTCACTATCATTATCCTTGATCATAAAAAAGTTAAAGGCAGCGTATTGCTCGGTATGCTCATCGCTTCTATCGTATATTGGGCAGGTGATTACTTCGTATTGGGAGTTAATCCTTTTGCTTCACTCGCAAGCTCATCATTCGTACCTCCTTTTGCTGATATGTTCAGCGAAACATTCTTCAAATTCAACTTCGAAGGACTTATGCAGATGGGTTGGTTCACAGTTATCACACTTATCATCACATTCTGCATGATCGATATGTTTGATACAATCGGAACACTCGTTGGTACAGCTTCAAGAGCCGGCATGATCGATAAAGACGGCAATATGCCCAACATGAAAGAAGCTCTTATTGCAGACGCAGTAGGTACACTCGCAGGTGCTGTTACAGGTACATCAACAGTTACCACATTTGTTGAATCCGCATCAGGTGTTGAAGCAGGCGGTAGAACAGGTCTTACAGCACTTACAACAGGTATTCTCTTCCTTGCTTGTATGTTCATCGCTCCTATCGCAGCAATCATTCCTGCAGCAGCTACATCATCGGCTCTTATTTATGTAGGTATCCTCATGCTCGGCGGACTCAAAAATATTGATTTCGACGACAACACACAGCTTGTTCCCGCAGCTCTCATGCTCCTTGCAATGCCTATTTCAGGTTCTATCGGACACGGTATCGGACTTGGACTTATTGCATACACAGTTATGAAAGTATTCACAGGTAAAGCTAAAGAAGTTTCAGCTCTTACATATGTAATCTCACTTCTCTTCCTTATCAAGTTCTTTGTTGTTGCATAAGTGGTTATTTGGTTTTTTACAGCCATCGCTCAGTCGATGGCTGTTTGTTTTTAACTATGTGATGATATTAGTAAAGTTATGAATAAGTGCTGATGTTAAGCTTGAGTTTTACTTAAAATAGGGCATTTGAATTTCTTGTTTTTATGTGCAAAGCTTGTCTGCAAACATCTCACAAGAATGTATTTATTGTTTAAACGGTCAAATGGATTTTTGTGAGTGGTTTGATTGCACTAAATTCAAAAAAGTTGTAAATTTATTTGCAACTTGATTTATATTATGCTATAATACATTGGTTATTACGACGCTCCTCTGTTAGCATAGGAACACAAGAACGTCTTGGAAGGAAGGAGGATCACACCCGATGGATTTAATTAAACTTGTTGAACAAGCTAATGTTAAAAGCGACATTCCCGTATTCCATGTTGGCGATACTGTAAAAGTACACGTTAAGGTTATCGAAGGAAAAAGAGAAAGAATCCAGGTTTTCGAAGGCATTGTGATCAAACGCCAGAACGGCGGTGCAAGAGAAACTTTCACAGTAAGAAAGATTTCATACGGCGTTGGCGTAGAAAGAACTTTCCCTGTACACTCACCGAAAATCGATAAGATCGAAGTAACTCGCCTCGGTAAAGTAAGAAGAGCTAAACTCTACTACTTAAGAGATCGTGTAGGAAAAGCAACAAAAGTTAAAGAAAAAACAAGATACTAAACCGAAAAACGAGCAGCTTATGTTGCTCGTTTTTTGTGTGGAAAATTATGTTGCATTTGGGGTGTATGTGTAGCGGTAGGATTTTGTTAAGGCATGGTCTTGATGTGTTAAGTTTATTGTTTAATTTAAATTTTCCTAATTGAAAAGATGCTGAATTTTGTTAAAAAAGAAAAAATTATCTTTGTGATTTGTTCTCGGATAAATCAATGCATTTTTTAGGCGAAAAAACATATATTTTACTATGAAAACCAAATTTTATGCTCTGATATGCGTATTTGTATCTTTTATAGTGTTTGTTAATGTTATGTCGGTATCAAATGCGAAAAGATATGAAGAAAGTTTAAATACAGCGGTCTATCACACATTTGACAATGAGATGCCCGAAGGAATTTTGAACGATGAGTACGGTGTGTCGGAATACTTCGAAATAGTGGAAAATATTAAGGTGTCGCTTGATTATGTGTACGAAAAGAAGTATTTCATAAAATATTCGTGGGCTAATTACGATATGTCCTCATTCGGCATTCGGCTGTATGTGGAAAATATTATGGGAGAAAATCTTCCGGTAGATGCGAAACTCGATGCCGAAATCAGTTATTCGAAAGAAAAAAAGAGCGTTTCACCCTTTTATATTAAAGCAAATGATTTTCCCGAAGATGAAGCTTTAGGTTATAAGCAAAGTGTGGAAATATATTTTAATCCGCTAAGGGGAAAATCCGATAAAATAGATATTACTTTATATTACGATGAGTTTGTCTTTGTGTTGAAAGATGTGAACATTGTGATATAATTTTACTATGGAAAATGAGTTATTCAAGCGAATAAAGGATTATAAAGACGATGGCTTCGTTCGCTTTCATATGCCGGGGCATAAGGGCAGAAGCGATATTTTAAAAGAAGCATATGAAATAGATATTACAGAAATTGATTTTTCCGATAATTTAAATTATCCAAGTGAAATTATCAAAGAATACGAAGATTATACCGCCAAGGTGTTTAACACACGCCACACGATTTTTACTGTGAACGGTTCGAGTGCGGCTTTGATGGCGGCAATAATGTATTATGTAAAGGAAGGGGAGAATCTTCTTCTACCATATAACAGCCACATAAGCTGCTATTACGGTGCAATGCATTCGGGCTGCGGCGTAGTAAGGTGCGAAGTAAAAGACAATGTTAAGGGAATAAGCCTTGATGATATAAAAAATGCACTCGAAAAGCAAACAGATATTAAAGTATGTGTTATCACATCTCCGACATATTTCGGAATAGGTTCGGATATAAAGGATATAGTAAAATATTTACACGAAAAGAACATTGCGGTAATTGCCGATGAATCCCATGGGGCGCACTTTGCTTTGTCGGAAAGTTATCCGATGAGCGCTGTGGAGGCAGGTGCAGATATAGTTATACATAGCCTTCATAAAACCATAGGTGCGCTGACCCAGACGGCAATGATACATATAAATAACGAAAATATTATTCCTGAGGATATCCGCTTTTATTTAAGAAGCGTGCAGTCCACATCTCCGTCATATGTATTGATATGTTCGGTATTTGAGGCGGTAAGAAATCTAAAAAATTCAATTCAAGTTTTGGAAAATGTAAGAATATGGTATAATAATATATCCGAAATTATATCAAAGCTTGATAATATAGATTTGGTAAATGATTTTTACGGTTTTACCGATTATATGAAAGTTTGCGTTTCAATAAAGGGGGACGCAAGATTCGCATTTGAATATATAAAAGGAAATTACCGTATAATTCCCGAAATGCTCTATGAGGACAAGATAGTTTTTATGGCAGGGCTTAAAAGCGAAAAGAGTGACTTTGATATTTTGGCAAAAGCTTTGACAGAATGCGATAAGCTGCTTTCGGGAAAAAAACAAAAATATTCGGGGAAAATGCCGAAAACCGATTCGGTATACAGCATTGCAAAAGCCCTTGATAAAAAGAGCGAATATATCCCTTTAAATGAGGGTAGAGGCAGAATATCGGCAAGCTTTGTGAATGTGTATCCACCGGGAGCGCCTTGCTTGATTCCGGGAGAGGTTATTACCGAGGAAATAATTAAGTTTATCAATTCTTCTGATAATGTGGAAGGATTATACAATAATAAAATAAAAGCAGTGAAGTGATATGGGTGGTAAATTATTTGTTATAGAGGGGCTTGACGGCAGCGGCAAGCAGACTCAAACCGAGCTTTTGACAAAAAGGCTTTGTAATGAAAACATAGATGTGCGCCATGTGGAATATCCGAATTATAAGTCGGATTCAAGCGCATTGGTGAAGATGTATTTAAGGGGGGATTTCGGCACGAACCCCGATGATGTGGATGCGTATATTTCCTCCACATTCTATGCTGCCGACAGGTATGCTTCGTACAAAACGGAGTACGAGAGCTTTTACCAAGGAGGAGGAATCGTTCTTGCCGACCGATATACCACATCAAACATGGTTCATCAGGCATCTAAAATAAAGGACGAAAAAGAAAAAGAAAAATACCTTGCTTGGTTATGGGATTATGAGTTTAACTTATACAAGATACCTATTCCCGAAAAAGTCTTTTTCCTTGATGTGAAGCCGGAGGTTTCAAAGGCTCTTACCGAGAATAGACCCAACAAAATAACGGGGGAAAGCAAAAAAGATATACACGAGCGAAATTACGAATATTTGATTTCTTCTTATGAAAACGCACTTATGCTGTGCGAAAAGTATTCTTGGGAAAGAATTGACTGCACCGAGGGGGAAAGACTTCGCTCGATTGAAGATATTAACGATGAATTATATGAAAGAATGAAAAAATATTTATAAAATTCGGAGGTAGCGATGAAACTTGTTTTTGCAATAATCCAAGACGATGATTTCGATGATTTACATGATTCTTTGATGGATCACGATTTTCATATGACCAAATTAAACAGTACGGGAGCTTTTCTCGGAAACCGCAATGTTACCCTTATGATAGGAACAGAGGATAACAGGGTTGATGAATTGATAAGCCTTATTAAGGAAAACTGCCACAGCAGGGAGGAGATAGTCGCAGGTGGAATAACTTCGCATATGCCTCCTGCATTGGGTGCACAGGGATACCCTTTGAAAATAAGGGTGGGCGGTGCTATACTTTTCGTAACCGATGTGGAGAGATTTGAGAAAATATAATGTTTGAGAACATCGATCATTTTGCACATGCCTATTTATTGTATGGGCATGACGAAAAAGTATTGGAAGAAAGTGCCTTAGAATTAATTGCGAAGGCATTAAGCTTATCCGAAAACGGAATTAGCGAAGAAAAAGCAAGGCTTGTAAATCTAAAGACATACCCCGATATGATGATAGTTCAGGCGGAAGGAAAAAATGTAAAGATTGACAGCATAAGAAAAGTTATCCGGTTTTTGTCTTTGGCTGCTCAGTTCGGGGATATGAAGTTTGCGATAATAAAGGATTGCCAATTTTTGAGTATTGAGGCGCAAAATGCCATGTTAAAGCTTTTGGAAGAGCCTCTTAACAACAGAATGATAATTTTGTTAGCCGATAATACCGATAATCTTTTGCCGACAACTTTATCGAGGCTGTTTCAGATAAAGATATCAAACGATTCGGCAAATTATTCGAGCGTTACGGACGAAGTGCTTTGCGAAAAAATAATTGCAATGCTCTTAGAGGGCGAGATAGAAACATTATTCGATGTGTCGGCGTATATGACAAAGGACAAAGATAAACTGAACGGTTTTCTTATGATGCTTTACAATGTGTTCACGGATATATACGAATCGAAAATTTTAAACAGGAATTTAAAATATCCGTCTTTCAAAGAGGCGGCGGACAACATAAGCGCAAAAGGTGCAAACAAGGTGTCCGAAATTATAAAGAGTGCGATAAAGCTCATACGGGAAAATGCTTCGGTGGTCATATGCACGGAGGCTATGCTCATTGGTATGCGGGAGGTATATAATGCAGAAAATAGTGGGAATAAAATTTAAATCGGTAGGTAAGATATACTACTTTGACCCGATGCAAGTATATTTGCGAGTGGGGGATAATGTTATTGTGGAAACGGCGAGGGGGCTGGAGTTCGGAATAGTGGCTTCGAAAGTCAGAAGCGTTGATGAAAGCGAACTGAAACACCCGATAAAGCCGGTAATTCGAAAGGCTACCAAAGAGGACGAGAAAAAACACTTTGAAAACCTCTCCAAAGCTGAGGAAGCTATAAAAATATGCCAACAGCAGGTGGACAAGCAGAAGCTGGATATGAAGCTTATTCGTGCCGAATATACATTTGATGCGAGCAAGATAATATTTTATTTTACCGCCGACGGCAGGGTAGATTTCAGAGAACTGGTCAAGGACTTGGCTGCGATATTCAGAATAAGGATAGAATTAAGACAGATAGGGGTCAGGGACGAAGCCAAATTCATGGGTGGAATCGGTTGCTGCGGCAGGGAACTTTGCTGCCATAAATGGCTTGGCGAATTTGAACCCGTATCCATAAAAATGGCAAAGGAACAGGGTCTTTCGCTCAACCCCGGCAAGATAAGCGGCATTTGCGGCAGGCTTTTGTGCTGCTTACAATACGAACATGAATGCTACGAAGAGGCAATAAAGGAAATGCCTTATGTGGGAGATAGAGTGAAAACTCCCGATGGCACTGGCATAATCCAGAGTCTTAACCTGCTTGCAAGAAAGGCAACGGTGGCGCTTGATAACGACGGTGGTGTGAGAGAATATACGAAGTGCGAAATTAAGACCATAGAACGAAGAAAGCAAAAGCAGAAAAACTTCAATGAGGAAGTCCTTGACGAAAGCGAACTCAAGGAATTGGATGAGTTGAGTAAGGAGTAGAAAGCAGACCCGAGAGGGTCTGTTTTTTTGTGGGAATAGGGTGGTAAAGGGTATGTTTTTGGAGAACTGGTCCCCAGATATACACTTTCGTGCTTTTAACTGAAATCTGCTATCAAAGGACCGGTTCTCTACGCATTTAAATCCATGCCCCTTAGTCAATCTAATTCTCATTGCTACACAATGACCAGTTCTTCCTGCTACCTTGTTTATTAAGTAGCATCTATTCTATATCATCTTTTTCCGACAAAACACCCCCAACAAAAAAAATTACACGCTTTATTAATTTATCACGCTAAAGTATTGACATGACACAAAACTTTCGCTAAAATAGCATCATTACAAATTGATTAAGAAGAAACGAGGAGAAAAATGAAAAGATTATTTACTTTATCAATCGTTATAATGATGATTTTATCGCTTTGTGCCTGCTCAGGTTCTAATAATTCCAACAGGCTCGAAGATATCAAAGAAAGAGGATATATCGAAGTTGCCACGGAACCCGCCTTTGCACCTTACGAATTTATCGACCCAAACAAGCAGGGCGATGAGCAATATGTGGGAATGGATATTGAAATTGCCAAATACATAGCCGACAAGTTGGGGGTTGAATTAAGGATAGTTCCTCTCGAATTCGGAGCAGTTCTCACAAGTATTACCGAAGGTAAATATGACCTTGCCATATCGGCTTTGGCTTATACTCCGCTCAGAGCCGAGAGTATGAATATGTCAGACGGATATTATTTCAGCTCCGACGGAGAGGGATACGGCTTTGTGGTAAGAGATGAGGATATCTCAAAATATACAGATGCTTCAAGTGTAAAAGATGCCGTAATCGTTACCCAAAGCGGATCTATTCAGGAGCTTTTCGTAAATGAGCAGATTCCCGAATATAAGGAGTTCAAACGTGTTTCGGCAATGCCCGATGGGCTTTTGATGGTCAGCGAAAACAAAGCCGATGTGTGCGCTTGTGCTATAGAAATGGCAAGACTCTATTGTCAGGCTAACCCGGGGCTTTCCGTTGTGGAAACATTCCGCTTTGACGAGGACGAATCGACTCAGGGTACAAGAGTCGGTATTCCAACCGGAGAGGACGAATTAACCGAATTTGTCAACGAATGTATCGCAGAGCTTAGAGCAGAGGGCAAAATTGACGAATGGTTCTCTTACTACACCGACTACGCAGCTGATCTCGGAATAAAATAAGAATATTTTTAATGTTTCACTCATGCACCTTCTACAAATTCTGTTTCGATAATAGGTGCATGAGAGTATCTTAACCGAGGCGAACTCGAATACCTTTTGTAAAATTAACTTTGGAGTGATTATCTATGCAAAAAATGATAAAGCTATGGCTTTCATATAACTATGTATTTGTAAACGGACTTTTCGTAACGCTGAAGATATCGGCAATAACGGTATTGTTCGGCACGGTTTTGGGCATATTGGTAGCTTTGTTGAAAATGAGTAAGAGTAAAGCTTTAAACGCTGTATCAAGTGTTTATATCGACATTCTGCGAGGCACACCGGTGCTTTTGCAGCTGTATTTTTTCTGGCTGGCGCTTCCTAAAATATTGCCCTTTGATTTAAGCGATTATGCATGTATCGTCACAGCTCTTACGGTAAACAGCTCTGCTTACATATCCGAAATCATTCGTGCAGGCATATCCGCAGTGGATATAGGGCAGTGGGAAGCCTGCAAAAGCCTTGGTTTATCCAACATAAATATGTTCAGAAAAGTTATCTTTCCTCAGGCAATAAAAAACATACTGCCCGCTTTGGGAAATCAATTTATATCAATGGTAAAAGAAACTTCTCTTTCATCTGTATTTTTTATAGGGGAGCTTATGACCAGCTATAAAACGGTTCAATCTGCTACATTTTTGTCATTGCAGTCGCTTTGCATAGTCGGAATAATATATTTCGTTCTAAACTGTGTATTATCAAAGGCTGTTTCATTATTCGAAAGGAGGCTCAAAGCAAGTGATAGATGATATTATCCGTACAGAAAAACTTTGCAAATCTTTCGGTAATCTTAATGTGTTAAACGGAATTGACCAAAGCGTCAAAAAGGGTGAAACGGTTTGCGTAATAGGTCCGTCAGGAGGCGGCAAAAGCACATTTTTGCGTTGCCTTAATCTGTTGGAAGAGCCTACAAGCGGTAAGGTGTTCTTTAATGGGGTGGATATAACCACCCAAAAGAAAAGTATAAACCTGTTTCGTCAGCGTATCGGAATGGTTTTTCAAAATTTCAATGTGTTTCCGAATATGTCGGTTATCGACAATATCACTCTTGCACCGATTTTAGAAAAGAAAATTCCGAAATCAGATGCCGAAGATGAAGCTATGATGCTTTTGAAAAAAGTCGGGCTTGAAGCTAAGGCGAATGAATTTCCCTCAAGGTTATCAGGAGGTCAGAAACAGCGTCTTGCCATAGTTAGAGCATTGGCTATGCACCCGGAGGCGATGCTGTTTGACGAACCTACCAGCGCCCTTGATCCGGAAATGGTAGGGGAAGTATTGGATGTTATAGCAAATCTTGCTCAAAGCGGAATGACAACTGTGATAGTAACGCATGAAATGAGTTTTGCCAGAGAAATATCGGATAGGGTACTTTTTATGGACAACGGTATAATAGTAGAAGAGGGTGCACCCTCCGAGATATTTGTTTGCCCAAGAAATCCGAGAACCATAGAATTTTTAAGTAAAGTATTATAATCGGAGTGTTGTAAATATGAATCAAAAAGAATTTATTGAAAGTGCGGCTCAAAGGATACAGCCGAAAGCCGAAGAATTATCAAAACAAATTTGGGAATTTGCCGAACTATCCTACGAAGAAACTCGCTCCGCAAAAGCCATTTGCGATTGTTTTTTGACAGAAGGTTTTGAAATAAAAATGAATATAGCCGATATTCCCACGGCATTTTGTGCAACCTACACAAACGGAAACGGGGGCTATAAGGTGGGCATTTTAGGTGAATTCGATGCTTTGGACGGGCTTAGTCAAGAGGCAGCCATTGCAGAAAAAAGGCCGCTTATCTGCGGTGGTACAGGGCATGGCTGTGGGCATAATTTGCTGGGTGCCGGTGCATTTGCAGCCGCTGTCATACTCAAAGATTATATAAAAGAAAATAATATAAATGCCACCATCGTTTATTTCGGTTGCCCTGCCGAAGAGGGAGCAGGCTCAAAGCAGTTTATAGCAAGAGCAGGGTATTTTGATGATATAGATTTTGTATATACTTGGCACCCCTCCACTATGAACGAAGTTCAGTCCAACGGCAGCGTTGCCATAATGGGTGCAAATTTCATTTTTGACGGTATTTCCGCTCATGCAGGAGGTTCGCCTCATTTGGGCAGAAGTGCGCTTGATGCGGCGGAGCTGATGAATGTGGGAGTAAACTATCTTAGGGAGCATATGATAGACTCCGCCAGGGTTCATTATGCATATTCGGATGCGGGAGGCACTGCGCCCAATGTGGTGCAGGATCATGTTGTGATAAAATACGAAGTTCGTGCTCCGAAAGTCGAAAATATGCAGGAACTGTTTGCCAGAGTTGTCAACATATCAAAAGGTGCGGCACTTATGACGGAAACAAAGACGAATTACGAAATAACAATGGCATTTTCGGACTACACTCCCAACAAGGTGCTTGCTCAAATTGCCGATGAGGCACTTTGTGAGATAGGCTCTCCGAATTGGAGCGATGATGACTACGATTTGGCATGGAAGTTTTTGCACACCTACAACAAGTCCACTATAAAAGACATAAAGGAATCATTGCTTGATTATTATGATGCCGATATGATAGATTCGATTTTGCAAAAGCCTCTTGATAGCGAAATACACCCATTTAATATAAGTTGCAAAACCTATGAATCAGGCTCGACCGATGTAGGAGATGTTGGGTATGCAACTCCGACCGTTAATATTAATGTGGCAACCGCATGCATTGGAAATGTCGGTCATAGCTGGCAAAATACCGCATTTTCCAACAGTGACATAGGCAGAAAAGGCATGATGACAGCCGCCAAGGCGATAGCACTTAGCGCTGTCAAAACTTTAGAGCGACCCGAGGCAATAGATAAAGCAAAAGCCGAACTCAGAATAAAAAACAACGGAAAATATCTTTGTCCGCTTCCCGATTATGTACAGCCGCCCATTGGAAAATATTAAATTTACCTTGAAATATGTTTTAAATAAAAACTATGTGATAAAATTACCGAGGTGTTTTATACTGTATTTCGTTTTAGAGTAGCATAGTTTATAAATAAATAAAAAAATATTGCAAAAGCGTTGCTAAATCATGCGATATGGTGTAGAATATTTAAGCATTAAATTACCGTAACGCAGTAACCGAGTATCCGAACGGTTGCCGGGTTAACGGCGAATCATTTAAAATACGGAGGAAATAAAATGTACATCGACAAAGCCGCAATTATTGCAGACAATGCCAAACACGAAGGTGATACAGGCTCTCCTGAAGTTCAGATCGCTATTCTTACAGCAAGAATCAACAACTTGAACGCTCACCTTAAAGAAAACAAAAAAGACCACCATTCAAGAAGAGGACTTCTCAAAATGGTAGGTAAAAGAAGAAGACTTCTCGATTACCTTGCAAAGAATGATATCGAAAGATACAGAGCTTGCATAGCTAAATTAGGATTAAGAAAGTAATTAAAACTGAGAAATTCTAATCTAAATAAAGCCTGAAAATTTATTTTCAAGGCTTTATTTTTTTTAGATTTATATGATGAAAAAATACGAACGAAGAAGCGAAGTGAGTAGGTTTTTCGGCATTTTGGGGTATCATTTTCACCGCGACCCTGTCCCCATATGCAAAAAAATCGAAAAATCTTCCACGAAAGTGTTAAGACCCTGTCCCAAGATGCATTTTTTAATCACAAAACTCATATCCTCAAGACCAGCTGTCAAGAATAGACAACTGTCTTAGTTAAACTTATAAATGCTACCACATCCTTAAAATATTATTATAAAAATAAAAAATACATTGCAATACGAAAATAATGTAGTATAATATCCGTGAATTTAATAAACCCTTATTAAGAGTGGCGGAGTGAACAGGCACTATGAAACCCGGCAACCGACTTAAAGCACGGTGCTAAAACCTGCAGACATTGTCTGAATGATGAGGAATGTGGGTCCTCATAAAATGAGGATTTTTTCATTTGTAAAGAAAACTTAAAGGGTTGGAAAAGAGGATATATGAAACATTTATTTACTTCGGAATCGGTTACCGAGGGGCATCCCGACAAAATGTGCGACCAGATCAGCGATGCTGTTTTGGACGCTATCTTAGCCGAGGACAAACAATCAAGGGTAGCATGTGAGTGTGCTGCCACAACAGGACTTATGCTCGTAATGGGTGAAATCACCACGGATTGCTATGTGGACATTCAAAACATTGCCAGAGATACCATTCGTGATATCGGCTACACAAGGGCAAAATACGGTTTTGATGCAGATACTTGCGCCATTTTGACTTCCATAAAAGAGCAATCGGGCGACATTGCAATGGGTGTAGATAATAGCTTTGAAGCTAAATCTGAGAACAAAACCAAAGAACTCGGAGCAGGGGATCAGGGTTTAATGTTCGGATATGCATGCCGTGAAACAAAAGAACTTATGCCTTTGCCTATAATGCAGGCGCATAAATTGTCAAGAAAGCTTGCCGAAGTAAGAAAATCGGGCGAACTTGCATACCTTCGCCCCGATGGAAAGAGCCAGGTAACAGTTGAGTACGATGGCGATAAACCGGTTAGAATAGATACCGTTGTCATCTCCACACAGCATGATGCCGAGGTAAGTCAGGAGCAAATAAGAGAGGATGTTATCAACAAAGTTATCATGCCGAATTTGCCGAGTGATTTATCTCACGATGATATGAAAATATATGTTAACCCCACGGGCAGATTCGTAACAGGAGGTCCTTTGGGAGATGCAGGCTTAACGGGCAGAAAGATAATCGTTGATACCTACGGCGGTTCTGCACCTCACGGTGGCGGAGCATTCTCGGGAAAAGACCCGACCAAGGTTGACAGAAGTGCCGCATATATGGCAAGATACATAGCCAAAAATATCGTTGCAGCCTCTCTTGCCGATAAATGCTGTATTGAACTTGCTTACGCAATCGGTGTTGCCAAGCCGGTAAGTGTATATGTAAATACTTATTCCACAGGTAAAATCAGCGATGATAAAATTGTTCAGCTCATCAACGAACGACTCGACCTCAGACCCGGTGCTATAATCGAATATCTCGATTTACTTCGTCCTATCTACAAAAAAACAGCCGCATATGGTCATTTCGGACGAGAAGATGCAGGATTCCCGTGGGAAGAAATCGATCCAAACCTTTTTTCGTAAGGTAAAAATAGGTGAAAAAAATTGCGGTAATAGGCGCAACGGGCAGTGCAAGAAAGCGTACTGCCCCCGCCCTTAGGGATTCCGAAGAATTCAAAATAAGCGCCATACAAGGCAGAAACGCACAAAAGCTTGAGGAAATGTGCCGTGAATATGGTATTGACGGATATTATTTGAGTGCAAAAGAAATGCTTGATAATGCCGAATATGATATTATTTACATAGCCAACCCTCCGTTTATGCATTTTGATGATATAAAAATGTGTTTTGAGTACGAAAAGCCTATAATATGCGAAAAACCCATGTGCCTTAGTCCGTATCAAAGTTACGAGATCGCAGAAATATCAAAGCAAAAAAACATTCCTTTAATGATTGCTCACCAAATGCGCCACCAAAGGGCGTATGATTTTATCAAAAATTATATAGAAAGCGGTAAATTGGGACAGATAAGCTTTGTTTATGCAAGGTGGGATTATCTGCTGGATAGCAAAAAGCCCAGTTCACTATGGAAATGCGACTATGAAAAAAGCGGGGGCGGTGTTATGAACGATGTGGGTATTCATTTGCTCGATTTTATTCTGGGACTGTTCGGTAACCCTCTTCGTGTGGAGGGCAAAGGTGAAATAGGTTCTCTAGGAAATATCTATTCGAGCGAAACCGCACTTTGTGTGTATAACGGATTTTCCTGCGTTGTGGAATGCTCTTTTGAAAGGGAAAGCATTAATAACGAATTTATGATTTTGGGAACTCGCTCTTGCATAAGAATCCCGAACGGAATGGGCGAAAAGAGCATAAAATGCCTCCATATAGATGATTTAACGGGTCGAAAAACCGTATATTTCAGCGATGAAAATCTTTACAAAAACGAAGTCGAGGATTTCGGCAAATATTTAGACGGCGACACCACGCTGCAACACAGAATTACTACAGCAGAAGATGCTTTGTTGTGCGAGCAAATAATTCAAGTGTGTCGTTGCAGTAGTAATAATTAAATAAATGAACCAATTTAAGTAATTTTGCTGATGAAAGAAAGAATCTTCGGAGTTCTTTCTTTTTGTTTTGCTTTTGTGGGTTAGACTATAATTTATAAACAGCAATGTTTTAGAGGGAAAATTAAATTTATGCGGCGAGCCCCGGTCCAGCTGAACAAGGTTTGGATAAAATTTAGACCTGGTCCCAAGGTGCATAATTTTATCAAAACCATCAAACTTTGGACCAAGTTCCCAAAGATAAAAAGACAGCTTTCTAAGATTATTCCACTATTTTTTACACAAATGTCATTTAACCGCACAAAAAAATCTCTTGCAGTTTAACATTGCAAGAGAAAATTTTTATTTATAGTTTCTGAAAATGAATTCACAGCTTTGAGTTGCACCGCTTAAAAGGGCGGTGTAGAGTTTGGGCAATGCTCTTATTGCATCGTTTTGGGCATAGCTTACGAGCTGTAAATAGGAGAAGCTGTTTTTCTCTTTGTCATTTCCCGGAGCGCTCCAAACCGAATGGCTTTCGTTGAGGATGTTGTTTTTATCGGGAAGTGCTTTGTAATTAAACTCTTTTCCTGCACTTTGGAAAATGCTTTTTTTGCCGGATAAAGCTTTTGTGAGCTTTTGTATGCAATCGGCTAAGAGATTATCGGGAATAAGCTGTTTTTTGATTTCAGATATTAAGTATTTGTAAAATTCTTCTATTACGGTTATTTCACTTTCAGATAAAGCCGTGAAAGAAGTCAGTTCCGAAACGTTTTTATTTAACACTCCGCACATACAGGAGTCGATTTCAACAAAAATTTTGTTGAGTTTTACTCTGTCGGTTTCATCATTTGTTAGGTGCGATACATAATCCGATGTTCTGTAGTTCAGCAAATAATGAACGGCACATCCCATGAAGTATGCTGTGAGAGTTCCTTTAGCATTTTTGTCCGCTTTTGATATGTATTTTCGTGCAATGTCGAAGAAATTCACTTTGCATAATTTGATTTCGTTAGCACAGCTTCGTATCCATGTGTTTTCGGTTTTGGAAAAAGCATCGTAAAAATATAATAAATTCGTATGATATTGAACCTAATTTAAAGACATTATCTTTTTCGCTCAATAATTTTCTTACTTCTTCCTCTTTTATTTTTTGCAACGCATTTTCTGCGCAGATTACATTTGAAAGCACTGTTGACATAATTTCTACTCCTTAACAAACAAATTATAACATAATAATCGCTTTTGACAGCGTTTTTACTCAAAACAAAAGCACAAAATGCAATCTTGTGTTATAATCTACAGTAGCAATTTATTTACAAGGGTATATCAATATGATATTAAGAGTGAAACCGTCCCTTTTAAGAGGGTATATAACCCCGTATTTTGTGGACGATGAAGACGAATTCAATGCTTTCAGTGCTTCTTTGTGGGCGGCGATGTCGCTGTTTTGCCCTGAGTTGACGGTTAGCGGAATAAGGGCAAGTTCGCCTCAAATAAAAAAGCTTAAAGATATTTTGTATAAATACGGTGCAGGCGAAGCCAACCACATGAAAGGTTTTGCGTTCAAAGGGAATATTTCGGGAATTGATGAAGATATTACGGAGTGTGGTTCGTTGATTCCGATAATAGTGCTTCTTTGCTCAACCTCGGCAAAGCCATGTTCTCTAAGCGTAGATCCAAGCAATATAAAATCACGGGATTTATTCGAAAAGAGCGCTCAAATGGCTGAGGACTTAGGTGCTGATTGTATGTTTATGTCAGATGTTTTGATGATAAAAAGTAAAGGCAGAAAACTTTCCGGCGGCATAGTCAACACCCACTCCGACTACCGCATAACGGCTTGCTGCGCATTGGCTTCTTTATTCAGCGATGGTGAGATAAGTGTGTTTAATGCCGAATCCATAAACAGAGTATATCCCAAGTTTTGGCAGATATTTCGTGCATACGGAGGTAATGTGTACCTCAAAGAAAAGTATGAAAAGCAGTAAAGTGAATATTAAATTTTCATGGCAGTTATTCAGTAACAAGTGAATAACTGCCTTATATTATAATAGGGGAATTATATAATTCCTATTAAACCTATAGGAATTATAGGAAAAGTATTGACAAACCCTGATAAGTATTTTAAAATTAAATTACAAAGATGATAAAAGAGGTTCAGATATATGCAAAAAACAGTATATGCAGATAATGCTGCAACAACAAGAGTTTCGCAAACAGCGCTTGATGCAATGCTTCCATGCTTTACTATAGACTACGGCAATCCCTCGGGTTTTTATGCTCTGTCAAGGAATGCAAAAGTTTTGCTTGAAAAAGCAAGAGAAGATATAGCAAATTGCATTGGTGCCGAAAGCGGTGAAATATACTTTACCGCAGGCGGCAGTGAGAGCGACAACTGGGCGCTGAAAGGTGTTGCTGCCTTACTTGGAAACAAAAAAGGCAAGCACATTATTACCACAAAAATAGAACACCATGCAATCCTTTATACTGCACAGTACCTTGAAGGTCAGGGCTTTGAGGTTACCTATTTAAGTGTGGATAAAGACGGTATGATATCCCTTGATGAACTCAAAAGTGCAATCAGAGATGACACCATTCTTATATCTGTAATGGCTGCCAACAACGAAATAGGTACTATCCAGCCCATTGCCGAAATAGGTAAAATTGCTCATGAGCACGGCATACTCTTCCACACCGATGCAGTACAGGCAGTGGGGCATATCCCCATTAATGTAAAAGAAATGAATATAGATATGCTTTCCATGGCTTCCCACAAATTCAATGGTCCGAAAGGGGCAGGTGCTTTGTATGTAAAAAACACGATTAAACTGCCCGCTTTGATTATCGGAGGAGGTCAGGAGAAAAAGCGCCGTGGCGGAACGGAAAATGTGGCAGGATATGTGGGAATGGCAGCGGCTTTAAAAGAAGCAATCAGTGAAATGAGTGAAGAAGCTTTAAGGCTTACCCATCTTCGTGATAAGCTCATTTCGGGAGTATTGGAAAAGATTCCGTATTCATTTTTGACAGGTCATCCTGCTAAGCGCCTCCCCGGTACGGCTTCATTCATATTCGAATGTGTGGAGGGCGAATCATTGGTTTTGATGCTCGACTATAACGGCATTTGTGCTTCCAGCGGTTCGGCTTGTTCCAGCGGTTCACTTGACCCATCGCATGTATTGCTTGCAATAGGTCTTGTGCATGAGCAGGCACACGGCTCTCTCAGGCTCTCGCTTGGAAAATACAACACCGAAGAAGATGTTGATTATATATTGGAAAAACTTCCCGATATAGTGGCAAGATTAAGAGATATGTCCCCACTTTGGGAGAAAAAAGTAAAAGGAGAAATTTAACAATGTTGTATTCCGAAAAAGTTATGGACCATTTCCAGAATCCGAGAAATGTAGGTGAAATAGAAAACGCAAATGCAGTCGGAGAAGTAGGCAATGCCAAATGCGGCGATATTATGAAAATATATATGCAAATAAATGACGATGGCATTATAGAAGATGTAAAGTTCAAAACCTACGGCTGCGGTGCCGCAATAGCCACAAGTTCCATGGCAACGGAGCTTGTTAAGGGAAAGAGCATTGAAGAAGCTCTCAGCGTGTCCAATAAAGCCGTTATGGAGGCTCTTGACGGGCTTCCTCCCGTTAAGGTGCATTGCTCCGTGCTTGCCGAAGAAGCAATAAAGGCTGCCCTTGCCGACTATTACACAAAGCTTGGCAAAGACCCTAAAGAGTTTATCGGCTGCGATATGAATTGCTCCTGCTGCCATCACGAGCATGACGAAGCCGAGGAAGAATAGATGAAGGTATCCACCAAAGGCCGCTATGCTCTCAAATTTATGTTTGATTTGGCTCTCAATGCCGATACCGCACCGATAAGCTTGAGGGACGTGTCGGCAAGGCAGGATGTTTCCGTAAAATATTTGGAGCAAATTGTGCCACCGTTAGTTAATGCCGGTTTTATATTAAGCACCAGAGGCAAAAGCGGAGGTTATTCCCTTAGCAAAAATGCGAGCGACTACACCGTAGGCGATATAGTGAATTTGCTTGAGGGCGATGTAGCGCCTGCCCCCTGCACGGCAAATGCACCCTGCCCCAATGCAGCCGGATGCGTTGAAAAAAAAGTTTGGGATAAGGTCAAGGCTGCGGTTGATGGAGTGCTTAACTCTATCACATTGCAGGATATGGTTGATGAGAGCATTGGGGATAGCAAAGGGGAATTATAAAGTCTTATAAATGATAAGAATAATTAAATAGTGAAAAATTTTATGATAGGTAAAATTTTGATTGATTTCATTTGGACCTGTTCTCGAAAATTCTAAATCTCACTAAAAAAGCCGCAGGAAACCCTGCGGCATGCCCCATCGCCACCCTCATCGGCAAAAATCAATGCTTGGTAATAACGATTAATTATATAAATGCTTTTGTAACAATTTGGGCATAACAGTATAAAAAAGCACTGCCCTTCGTGCAAACAATACATGAAACTCATTCTCAGTTTCGGAGATCGCATTCGCTTTTTATGCCGACTACCTCTTTAATTTAGATAAGATCATACATCCAGTTTGCTTGCTGGATTTTATTGTCGAGGATTCGCAGTTCGCTGCTCATTTTATCGACATTCTTTTGAATTTCCGCTACATTTACCGACGGATTGATTTTGATTTCTCTTCCCGAAGCACGATATACAACTTGGCTTGCATTATTTAAAAAATCTCTGTAAACACTTACTTTTACGCTCAATGAATCCTTTGCTGCCAAAAGCTGTGTCAAGGTGTAGTCCTTAACTTTTATGTTGGCATTTGTCAGATTTATTCTGCATATCAGTTCCTTTAATCTATCGGTGCAAGCATTAAGTTCGGATAAAAGAGCCTCCGGATCTTCCGCAGGAGACTCACCTTCCTGAACTGTTGCATTCATGTTAAGTCGAGATCTAAGCTGTTCTATGCGTCTGTTCAGATCGGCCCTTTCCTGTAATGCTTCAGCTAATTTCATAAAAAACTTCCTCCCTAAATTTTATATAAAATAAGTGCCGATATAATTATAACATAAATTTAACAAAATCTTAATAAAACTTGTCTAAGTGACTTAAAATATGGCTTAAAACTGCAAAAAAAGGGGAAATTCCCTTTTAAAAAAGGTAAAATAGCTGTAATATTAATTTGCACTCAATTTTAAAGGAGCGAAAAATGCTTAAAATACAGAACTTAAGCGCATCGTATAATAAGGATGGCAATGTAATAGAAGATATAAATTTTATCGCCCATGAAGGCTCTATCAATGCGATTATAGGAAAAAATGCTTCGGGCAAATCGAGCCTTGTTAAGTGCATCTCTTCAAGCCTTGATTACAGCGGAAATATCTTTTTAGATGATAAAAACATAAAGGAATTTACATCTTTGCAAAGAGCAAGAAAAATTGCCGTTTTGCCTCAGAATTTGCCGAGTGTAGCTCTTTCGGTTTCGGAAGTTGCCGAAATGGGCAGAAGCCCGTACACTCCTTTGTCGGGAACTTTGTCGGAAACCGATGGTAAAATAGTGAAAAATGCACTCATCACGGCAGGAGTTTACGATATACGAAACAAAAAAATCAGTGAAATTTCGGGAGGGGAGCGCCAAAGGGCATATTTGGCAATGATACTCTCTCAGGATACCGATGTGATAGTGTTAGATGAAGTTACTTCCCATATGGACATTAACCACGAATCCGAAATTATGAAGTTATTAATGCGCTTTGCCTACGAACAAGGCAAAACCGTAATAATTACAATGCACAACATTTCCTTAATATTTAAA
>CAZXWI010000003.1:0-7126 GCA_964644555.1 uncultured Lachnospiraceae bacterium
GAGTAAATCAATACTCTAGTGTGGTCATTTGATTTTGAGTTCCATTTGAAGGCTTTACTTAAAAATTGTTATTTCATCAAATCCCTAAGTGAGCCTCCCACAAGCTTCTCTTCTCCTTTATCAAATCTATACCTTACACCAAATACACTATCGTAGCACCCGTTGAACCCTCATTAAGAGCCCCGATACGAAAATCTTCCACAAGAGGATTGTTTTTTAACACATCGGCTACGGCTTTTCTGAGTATCCCCTCGCCTTTTCCATGCACTATGGTTACGGTTTTAAGCCCTGCCAACGATGCATCATCAAGGAATTTTTCCACCTCTATAGCCACCTCCGAAGCGGTAATTCCCCTTATATCCAACTTGGAACTAACAACGGCGGATTTCATGCCCGTGTAGGAATAAACAGGTGATTTTTTAGGAGCTGCCGCAGATAGGCTGCTAAGCGGAAACTTCGTTTTGATTGCACCGACCTGCACCAATGCGCTGTCCTTTTTTATATCCAAAATCACTCCCGAGGCATTTAAGCTTGCAATAAAAACCTCTTCGTTTTTTTCGAAAACATGAGCTTTATCATTTTTCGAAATTTTCTTTTCATATGCGGCGCTTTTGGGCATCATACTCGAAAGCTTTTCATTTTCGCTGTTGATAAAAGTGCTTATCTCATTTTTGGCTTCGTAAAGTTTTCCCGAATTTGCCGCTGCCTTTTCAGCTTCGGAAATGACGAGTTTTGCGGTTTCTTTGGCTTCATTCAGAACCTTTCTTGCGCTTGTTATCATATCGGCATAGGTTTTGTCTTTCGTTTGCCTGAAATTCGCAAGTTCGTCTTCAAGCTCGGTTTTTATTTTTTCGCTCTCTGCTTTAAGTATACGAGCCTCATCATTGAGCTTTTGTGTTTCCGAAAGTTTTTGCTGCAAATTGGCAATCATATCCTCAAAACGCACATCACCCGTTTGCATATCGGATAAGGCACTTTCGATTATTTCATCAGAAAGACCAAGCCTCCTTGATATCTCAAACGCATTGGATTTGCCGGGAAGCCCTATGGTAAGCTTGTAGGTGGGCTTTAAATTTACAGTATCGAATTCCACACTGGCATTTACCACCCCATCTTCGGTGAGGGCGTATTGCTTTATTTCGTTGTAGTGTGTCGTTGCCACGCAAAGCGCACCCGAATCCTTTATATGTTTTAAAACTGCCTTTGCAAGTGCCGCCCCCTCGGTAGGATCGGTGCCTGCACCGAGTTCATCCAGAAGCACCAAAGTTCCTTTGCCAGTTTGGGCTATTATATCCACAATATTTACCATGTGAGATGAAAATGTGCTTAGGCTTTGTGCGATACTTTGCTCGTCACCGATATCGGCAAAAATGTTTTCCAGCATACATACTTTGCTGCCTTCGTTAGCCGGAATAAAAAAGCCGCTTTGTGCCATAAGAGAGCAAAGTCCCAATGTTTTAAGGCTTACCGTCTTACCGCCTGTGTTCGGGCCTGTAATTACAATTTGAGTATATCCCTCCCCGATTGCAATATCGGAAGCAACTACTTTTTTTCTGTTAATGAGCGGATGTCTTGCCTTTTTAAGATCTATTATTTCATCATCGGCAATTATCGGGCAGGTATGCTCGTTGGCATATGCAAAATTTGCTTTTGCAAATATTTCGTCAAGACGAACGAGAATGTTTTCGTTTATTATCAATTCGTCGGCATATTGCATTACCCTTTCGGAAAGTTCCGCCAAGATACGCTCTATCTCTCTTGCCTCGGCAATTTCAAGCTGTTTTAATTCGTTATTCAAATTCACCACAGCCTGCGGCTCTACGAAGAGAGTCAATCCACTTTGGGAAGTGTCATGCACTATGCCCTCAACGCTGTTTTTATGTTCGCTCTTTACAGGCACAACATACCTGCCGTTTCGCATGGTAATAAGGCTGTCCTGCATATATTTTTCGCTCTCTCCCCTTATGGAGGAATAGAGTTTATCCTTTATGGAGGAGTTTACCGACTTTATCTTTCTTCTGATATCACGAAGTTCCGGTGATGCATCATCGCTTATTTCATCCTCGCTTATTATTGCTCGGTCAATATCCCTTGATAAATACGAAATATCCGTAATTTCATACGCCATATCTTCCAAGAGATTGATTTGTATATTCGTATTCGTCTTGGTTTCTATGTATTTTTTTACCTGATTGGCGTATTTAACAGCTTGAGATATCTTTATAAGAGCGCTGTTTCTTATGACACCGCCCTTTTTTGCATGAACTATGTATTCTTTGCTCGGCTCAAAACCCGCTAAAGGAACATTCCCTTTTTGGTTGATGATGAGATTTGCCTGATGTATTTCTTCTAATTTTTCTTTAAGAAGTCTTTTGTTTTGATAAGGCTCGCTGTTTATTATCGCTTCTTTTGCGGTATCGGTAAATGCATATTCCGAGACATTGAGCTTTAATTTATCAAACTCAAGAATTTTAAATACTTTTTCTTGCATGTTTTTTCTTTCTCTTCGGTTTTTTTAATATTCGGCTGATTACGGCACAAAGTGCAAATATGAAGCCTATACTGAGAATATAAAGCACCAAATCAAACCAATCAAATTTGTCATACGATTGAGTGGCTATCATATCTACTTCGCAAAATACGGTTTCACCGCTTGAATATACCATTGTTGCGACCTTATCCATGGGCTTTACATCATTATTAAGATGAATTTTTCCGTTTTCTTTAAGGGAGCAAACCTCCGGATTATACTCTATACGCACTTCGTAGTTTTCGAGGTATTCGTTGTACACCAGCCCATATGCGTCATGGGAAGCATATATCGTGAAGTCGGAAGTATGCAAAAATGACGGATTGCTTATTTTAATATTGTGGTAGCTGTGTTCGTCATCAACGAGGTGGGTTAAAGTATGCTGCTGTGTTATAAAGTTAAGCAGTTCATACAAATTTCTCCAAATGCGAAGATTATCGGTATCGTCCACATTCAAAACCACACCCAATATATCCATTCCGCCCTCTTCGGCAGTAAACAGAAAACATTTCTGTCCTATGTCGGTATATCCTGTTTTCATGCCCGTAACATATGATAAATAATATGGATTGGTGACACCGCCATAGTAGTCGGAAAGGGTTTTGTAATAAAAAATGTTGGTGCTTTTCCATACATGTTCGCCCTTGTTCGTTGCCACAACAGCTTGAGATTGTGCTACGGTACTTTTTATAATGTCGTACGCCGATGCAGCTTTTCCCATAATAACGATATCATATGCGGTGGAATAGTTATCGTAATCATCATATCCATCGGCATTTGCAAAATGGGTATTCTTCATTCCGAGAAGAAATGCTTTTTCGTTCATTTTATCTATAAATGCATCATAACATTCCCCGACATCGGAAGAAGAAGTGAGTTTCGAACCTGTGTATATACCTAAGACTATTGCGGCATCGTTACCTGAGGGAATAAGAGTTCCCTTTATAAGCTCGCTTATTGTGAGGACTTCGCCGTCCTCAAGACCTGCCACGGAACTGTTATAGCCAAGGAATGAAAGAGCTTCGTCGGTAACGGTTACTTTTTCGCTGAGATCCGTTATGGTATCCAGAGCGACCATTGCTGTCATTATTTTGGTGATACTGCCGGGGTACATTCTTTCTTCAATGTTTTGCGAAACCAAAACTTCTTTACTGTTTTGTTCGATAATGTATATTCCTGCATCTGATATTTCGGATAAGTCGTAATCCTCAAGGGCAAATACACTCCCCGAAAAAGAGCCAAACAGCACAAAGGCCATAAGGACAATGCACAAAATATTCTTTAATTTAAATTTCATATTTCGGTTTCCTGCTTTGCGTAGTAAACTCTGTCGAAACGATCTTTTGCTTCTTCGAGCTTTGATTTCGGCGCCATTGCGCATTTTGCACCGTTTTTGATAAGAGTGTCAAACGCCTCGGCGCAATCGTTTATATCCTTTTGAGTAACATTTAATATTTTTTCTCTTATTTCACAGCTGTCCTCATAAGAATAATCGCAATACTTGTTATAAAGAGTTCTTCTGCCCCGTGCATAAACTTGAAGTGGCATATCCAAATCGCTTATCGTGCCGATTATAACATCATTTATTGCCTTTGAATCCATGGTGAGGTTAGCTATGCAATCAGAAACTCCGTCATATATCTTATATGTGTTTTCCACATTCGGGTCACGGTAGGAAACGAAGAACATATCCCCCCCTCTGTCGCAGGAAAGAATTGCACCATAAGCACCGCCCTTAACACGGATGTTTTCCCATAAGTAATTCGTACGCAAATATTTACGGCATACCGAAATAACCTCGGGCATATTTTCGCCCATGGCTCTTATATTGCCACCGACTCCCGTGTAGCAAACATTGGAGGCAATGATTATGCCCTCATTTACTTTTTCGGGCAAGATGAGTTTGAGTGTGCTATTAGGCTTTTGAGCTGAGCAAGCCTTGATAAAATCTTTTGCATAGGACACGCATTTTTCGGTATATTCTTCATCGCAAGTTATGAGAATATCGGCATTATATGCGTTGATAATTTTGCCAAGCAATGATTTTATATCATCAAGGGGTGAATTGTCATTATTTTCGAGCTTTCTTTTAATTTCAAGAAGTTTTTTGTAATACGAAAAGCCCTTTTCTTCGCATCTGAACAAAAGTCTATCGGTAAAAGACGCACCCATTTGCAACGATGCAAAAGTTTCCGCCGATGCAACAAGATTATACTCAAACTTACTTATTTCCTCGGTAATACTTTGATAAAGGCGCTTTTCGTTGTTAAATAATGTATTAAAAAGTATTTCCCTGCTTATTTCGAATATCTTCTCGATATTTGAGGATAGTGCCTTAACCGAGAACATGAATCGTTTTTCATATTTTGCAACATCTTTTACATTCTGATGTGTGTTTACGCTTACCGCAATATCACCGAGATATATGCCTGTTAAATTCGAAAGATCATATTCCGAATAGTTCTTTGTGGCATAAATTCCCAATATTTCGCACAAAAGATCAAGATATGGTATTTCATCGGGATTTAATGCGCTTAAATCAAAATAGAAATCAACATATGTGATACCGGAGCAGTTGTCGGTATAGGTATAGATGTTGCTGTTTTCGAATTTTATATTTTCGATAGGATA
Organism: uncultured Lachnospiraceae bacterium; assembly: GCA_964644555.1. Classification (GTDB taxonomy): domain Bacteria; phylum Bacillota; class Clostridia; order Eubacteriales; family Anaerofustaceae; genus RUG14186. Next base: position 5,162 of record CAZXWI010000003.1, read on the forward strand.
TCTTTGCGGCAATTTATCTATGGCGCTCACAGGCAAAACGGGTATACATTCCAAAGCTTCCTTGCTATCGGGAGCATTTTGCCTTTCTTTGAGCATTTTTGTTTGATTTTCTATATTGGTCAGTTCTTCTGCGCTTAGCGAATCTTTAAGGCAAGCCAATTTTTGTTTAAGTGCTTGCTCTTTTTGTTCGTTAAGAGAAACTTTCGGACTGAGGACAACAGTGCTGTTATGGGCATTGTTTACGATAAACTCTTTAATGAGATTTACATAAAATTCACTTGTGGCATTTTCTTTAAGGTAAGAAACTATCCACTCATATTCTATTTGTTCAAATGGGTCTTTACCATAAAGCCAGCTTTCCATAATATGGATTATCTGCACGATACCTTTCGGATAATTTCCGCTGTCGGATTCCCTTAAATCAAATTCGAAGTTGTTAACACAGGCTGTAATGGTATCTTGGTCTATGCCGTTTGATATAATTTTTGAGAATGTTTCATCAATGGTTTTGTTAAATATTTCGAGAGCATCTTTATTGGCATTTTTGGCAACCACGCAAAAATACGGCTGACGCACGCAGGTGGTATAGTCGCAAACGGTTTCCTGAGCGATTCCGCAATCGGTAAGAGCCTTTTTAAGAAGTGAGCTGTCGGTATCAAAGAGAATCTTTACCAAAACATTGAGGGCGCATATTTTTCTGATATCGTCGGTGGTAAATGCGTAGTTTCTGGAAAAATAATAGGAATTATCCACATCTTCCCCTTCGTCCACCGAATATTCTTTTTGCACAAAAACACCCTCGGTAAAGGGTTTTTGAAAGAGATTCGCTTCTTTTAGTGAAATTTCGCTGTATTTGGAGAGGAATCTTTCATCCAAATTTTTAAGGTGCTTCATGATATCGGTATCACCGTAAAAATAGATGAAGCTGTTGGTCGGGTGATAGTGAATATCATAAAATTCTTTATATTTTTCGTATGTCAAATCGGGAATACAATCGGGATCTCCGCCTGAATCATAGGCATAAATCGTATCGGGGAAAAGGCTCTTACCGATTGATTCCGAAAGGTATTCTTCCGGGTCGGAGTAGACACCTTTCATTTCGTTATAGACTATGCCGTTGAAAGAGAGTTCACCGTCATTTATTTCGTAGTGCCAACCCTCTTGCAAGAATGAAAACTCATCCTTTTTCATAAGAGGATTAAAAACCGCATCACAATAAACATCGATTAAATTTTCGAAGTCTGTTTCGTTTCTGCTTGCCACGGGGTACATGGTTTTGTCCATAAAAGTCATGGCATTTAAGAATGTGTTCATGGAAGAATTGAGTAATCTGACGAACGGGTCTTTGAGAGGATATCTCTCGCTGCCGCACAACACGCTGTGTTCGATGATGTGTGCAGTTCCGCAGCTGTCGCAGGGTTGGGTTGCGAAAGAGATGCAGAACACCTTGTTATCGTCATTGTTTTTGGTATATAAAACTTTTGCTTTGGTTTTTTCGTGTTCAAAAATAAAGACTTCGCCGTCTGCTTCCGGCACATATTTTTGCTGAGTTAATTTAAATCCGTAATAAATTTTTCCTGTTTGCATATAAACCTCTGTAATAATACTCATTATATTATAACTTATTTTAGGCGTTATTACAGTAGAAAAATGCATTAAATGGGAATTAAATTGATTAGGTGGGGGTGAGAGAGCGGGGCTAAGGAGGGAGATGATGATAAATACAGAGTAAATATGCATTGAGAACTGGTCTTTAACCACCACAGTTAAATAACACGGTTATTTATTCGCATACTGCGTATGCTCATATCCCCACTTCGTGGGCTGTAAATCCTGCAATAAAAAATCTCCCTGAAAGTAAACTTTCGGAGAGAGCTTCGACAGAACTTTTCCTCATTTAACCACCACAGTTAAATAACACGGTTATTTATTCGCATACTGCGTATGCTCATATCCCCACTTCGT
>CAZXWI010000003.1:7226-38557 GCA_964644555.1 uncultured Lachnospiraceae bacterium
TGAAAGTAAACTTTCGGAGAGAGCTTCGACAGAACTTTTCCTCATTTAACCACCATAATTAAATAACACGGTTATTTATTCGCATACTGCGTATGCTCATATCCCCACTTCGTGGGCTGTAAATCCTGCAATAAAAAATCTCCCTGAAAGTAAACTTTCGGGGAGAGCTTCGACAGAACTTTTCCTCATTTAACCACCATAATTAAATAACACGGTTATTTATTCGCATACTGCGTATGCTCATATCCCCACTTCGTGGGCTGTAAATCCTGCAATAAAAAATCTCCCTGAAAGTAAACTTTCGGGGAGATTCTTCATCACAGGATTTAACCGTGTTATTTAAGTTCGCATTTTCCGCCTGCTTCAGCAATTTTAGCAACGATTGCATCAGCTTCTTCTTTGGAAATACCTTCTTTGATTTTGCCAGGAACGTTGTCAACGAGGTCTTTAGCTTCTTTAAGGGGAAGACCTGTAGCTTCTCTAACTGCTTTAACAACTTTAAGTTTTTCAGCGCCTGCATCAACGATAACAACATCAAATTCTGTTTTTTCTTCTTCAGCTGCAGCAGCAGGACCACCTGCAACAACAGCAACAGGTGCTGATGCACTTACTCCGAATTCTTCTTCCATAGCTTCAACGAGTTCACTGAGTTCGAGAACTGTCATATTTTTAATTTCTTCAATAATTTTATCGAATTTTTCGCTCATTTATTTATATCCTTTCTGTTATTAACACATAATTATGCTGTTTGTTCTTCTTTTTGCTTTTTGATAGCATCGAGAGCATATACAAAGTTCGAAATAGGTGCTTTCATGCTGCCGAGCAATTTGCCAAGAAGTACATCTTTTGACGGTAACTGTGCAATTTTTGTAATTTCGTCAACCGGAGTTACTTTCTTATCAATTACACCGCCTTTGAATTTAAGAGTACCGAGTTTGTTATCTGCAACATAGTCGTAGATAAGTTTTGCGGGAGCTACTGCATCGTCGTTGCAGAATGCAACTGCTGTGATGCCTTCCAACACATCGGTAAGTTCTTCATAACCGCATTCTTTTGCAGCAAAACGCATGAAAGTATTTTTGTATACTTTGTAATCAACGCCTAATTCTCTAGCTTTGCTACGAAGAGCTGTTGCGTGTTCTACGCTCAATCCCTGGTAGTCAACGAGAACGAATGACTGCGCATTCTGCATCTTTTCGGTTATCTCTTGTACGATTTCTTTTTTTCCGTTAAGGATTTTTTCTGATGACAACGTGTTACCTCCTTATAAAATTTATGAATGTAACAGCCGTATAAATAAAGGCTCTTCACACAAGGTAAAGAGCCTGATTGCTTTATTTAAGCTAACTTTTTACCTCGACAGGATATTTAAGTCTTTCGACACCTGTTGTCTATGGCTGTTATTCACTTTCAACTTGATTATTATAACACAATGTGATCTAAAATGCAACTAGTATTTCAAATTATTGATTTTTACACCGGGGCTCATTGTGCTTGCAAGTGTAATGCTCTTGAAATACTGACCTTTTGCAGCTGCCGGTTTAGCTTTTTTGATAACATCGATAAGTGCATCAACGTTTTCTGTGAGTTTTGCTTCGTCGAAGCTTGCTTTACCAACGGGGCAGTGAATGATGTTTGTTTTATCAAGTCTGTATTCAATTTTACCTGCTTTTGATTCGGAAACAGCTTTAGCTACATCCATTGTAACTGTACCTGTTTTCGGGTTCGGCATAAGACCACGAGGTCCTAAGATTTTACCCAAACGACCAACAACACCCATCATATCCGGAGTTGCGATAACTGCGTCAAAATCCATCCAGCCTTCTTTCTGGATTTTTTCCATCATATCTTCAGCGCCAACATAATCTGCTCCTGCTGCCTTAGCTTCTTCAACTTTAGCACCTTTAGCAAAAACAAGTACACGAGTCTGACGTCCTGTTCCGTGAGGGAGAACGAAAGCGCCTCTGATTTGCTGATCTGAATGACGAGAGTCAACACCTAATTTGATGTGAAGTTCGATTGTTTCGTCGAATTTAGCGGTAGCCATTTTTTTTACGAGTTCTACTGCTTCGCCTACTTCGTAAAGTTTGCCTTTTTCGAGCAGGTCTTTTTTAGCAACATAATTCTTTGCTTTTTTCATTTTAAACCTTTCTGTGGTAATTACGCCTCCCACTGTAACGGCGTTTGTTTTATGTTAATTCTTAAAAGAGAATTATTCTCCGATAAGAACGCCCATGCTTCTTGCTGTACCTTCGATCATGCTCATTGCAGCTTCCAATGATGCGGCATTTAAGTCCTTCATTTTGAGTTCTGCAATTTCCTGAACCTGAGCTTTTGTGAGTGTACCTACTTTATCTTTGTTGGGTTTGCCTGAAGCTGATTCGATACCGAGTGCTTTTTTGATAAGTACTGCTGCAGGCGGTGTTTTTGTAACGAATGTGAAGGTCTGATCCTGATATACTGTGATAACTACAGGGATGATCAAACCTGCCTGTTTTTCTGTTCTTGCGTTGTATTCTTTACAGAACTGCATAATGTTTACACTGTGCTGACCAAGAGCCGGACCAACCGGTGGAGCCGGTGTAGCCTTACCTGCAGGGATCTGTAATTTTATAATTCCGACAACTTTCTTTGCCATCTTATTTCATCCTCCGAAAATTTATAGTGCTGTTTTTTTGATTTGCGAGAAATCGAGTTCAACCGGTGTTTCTCTGCCAAACATATACATAATAGCTTTGATTTTGTGTTTTTCCATATTTATTTCTTCTACTATACCGTCGCAGCCTTCAAACGAACCTGCAATAACAGTTACGGAATCGCCGACTTTAACATCGATGGTTGGTCTGCTTGCTTTGATTCCCAAATTTAAGAGTTCCTGCTCCGTTAACGGAACGGGTTTGCTTGCAGGACCGACAAAGCCCGTAACTCCCCTGGTATTTCTTACGACATACCAAGATTCGTCAGTCATAAACATCTTAACCAATACATAGCCAGGAAAAACTTTTTTGGAAACGGTTTTTCGAACTCCGCTCTTTGTTTCTTCAACATCGTGCATGGGAACGACAACTTCCAAAATCACATCTTCCATATCACGGCTTTGTACCGTGGCTTCGATATTTGCTTTGACCTTGTTTTCGTATCCGGAATAAGTATGAGCCACGTACCACTTAGCGCCGTTTGTGTCACTCATATTCAAACCACCTTAAACCAAATTGTAGAATAAATTTGTAATCAGTGAAAATACTGCATCAAAAACATAAACCAAAGCAGCTGTAATCACAACGATTACGATTACGACCCATGTGCTTTTGAAAAGATCTTTTCTTGTGGGCCATGAAACTTTTTTGAGTTCCTTGTAACTGTCAACGAAATAATTGCCGATTCTTCTGAAAAAACCGACTTTTTTCTGGTTTGCGTCTTTTGCCATATAAACTAAACCCTCCGCTGAACCTTATTTTGTTTCCTTATGCAATGTATGCTTTTTGCAGAATTTACAGTATTTGTTGATCTCCATTCTTTCTTTTGGACGGTCTTTGTTTTTCTTTGTGTCGTAATTTCTCTGTTTGCATTCTGTGCATTCGAGTGTAACTTTTACTCTCATAATTTTGTCAGACTCCTTATTTACATTTTATGATTTTTCACACTAAAAAAAGGCCTACTGCCTCTGTTTGATAATAGTATAACACATTTTTGTAAATTTGCAATACAAATATGCATATTTTTACACTATTTTTTATATGATATATTTTCATTTGTATTATAGCATGACTTGGGCGGTATTTAAAGAGGAAAGAAAAATTAATTTGTGTTATTTTGAGGAATTGTCGGGGCATAGGTGAATTCATTGGACCGAGCCTTGACGAATATCCATCGAAAAAATCCAAGATTTTTTTAAAAAAGGAGCAATCCCGAAACAAACTTCGAAAATTAATTTATTTGTTTTGATTCGGTTAAGGTTATTGCGAACTTTTCGGCTCTCTGAAAATTTCAACCTCCCCCACCGCAAAGCTCAAATGCACATTTCTAAGAAATCTATGTGTGCAATAGGGCAAGCTATACTGCAATATGATATAATATAAAAAAGATTCTACCCAAAGGAGAAATTATGAAAAAATTACTTATCGTTGTGGATTATCAAAACGATTTTACCACAGGCGCATTGGGATTTGAGGGTGCAATCAATTTGGATGAAAAAATTGCATCGAAGATTAGCGAGTACAGAAATTGCGGATACGACATAGCTTATACATTCGATACTCATAATGAAAACTATTTAAACACGCAGGAAGGAAGAAATCTTCCCGTTGAGCATTGCATACTCGGCACAAAGGGGCATGAGCTCTGCCCTCTTACCGCAGAAACCGTAAAAGAAACGGATAAAATTTTTTATAAACCCACATTCGGAAGCGGTGATTTGTACGAATACCTCAAAAACACCGACTACGAGGAAATCGAGCTGGTTGGGTTGGTTTCCAACATATGCGTTATATCAAATGCGATAATTGCAAAAACAGCACTTCCCGAAGCTGTAATAACCGTGGATGCGTCATGCACCGACAGTTTTGATAAAGCCCTCAACGAAAAGGCTCTCGATGTTATGAGCGGACTTCAGATAAAAGTTATCAACAGAAATTAATCTCATTATACACAAATACACAAAACGGTTTACCTAAATAACAGATAAACCATTTGGCATGATGTATATAGTTCGGACATTGTGTAAATAAATATTATCCGAATATATCAAAAGGGTGCATTACGCACCCTTTTTTATTTAATTTTATAAGCTTGCCACCAACGACTCCACTGCCGAATAAATTATAGGCACAATTAGTGCCGGAAGCATATTGGCGGTTTTGATTTTATCTCGAACGAGAAAATTAAGCCCGATGCATATTATTATGGCATATCCTACAAAACATACCCTGTCAAGCACTATGCCATAAAGCACATTTTGAATTACCGATGCAAAGAGGCTTATGGCACCTTGGTATATAAACAAGGGAATAAATGAGAATATTACACCGAAGCCCATGGTAGAGGATAAAATTATCGCAGAGGTGAAATCCAGCGCACTCTTTACATACAATGTGGTGGCATCACCGCTTAAACCGTCATTAAGAGCCCCGACCACCGACATAGCACCCACGCAGAAAAGCACCGTGGCATTCATAAAGCCCTGAGCGAAATTATCCTTTTCGAATTTCTTTTCTATTGAGGTGCTGAATTTTTCAAGTTTAGAATCTATGCCGATAATCTCTCCTATCAATGTTCCCACAACAAGACTTATCACCAAGACCAGTTCTCCGCTCGAAGTGATGTGTCCGTTTTCAACCGAAAACATTGATGCTATCACACCGTTTATTCCTATAACCAAAACGGCGATTCCCAAAGCTTTGTTTACGCTTTGCTGATATGATTCTTTTATTCCTTTTTTAAATACGAGTCCCAATAATCCGCCCACTATTACGCAGGCAGCATTTACCAATGTTCCTTTCATTTTAACTGTCCTTTTATATTAATTGCCGAATTTTTTATAAGCACACATTACTGTGTCTGAAATGAGTTTATCCATTTCATTTTCATTCATGAAACCGACTCCTTGCTCGGTAGCTCCGCCTTTTGTGGAAACTCGCTTAACCGTGTCGGAATATGAACCCATATCAAGAGCCGATTCAAAGATGAGTTTTGTTATTTCATTACTTGTTTTGGTATCAAAACCCAAATTTACCCCTGCCTTAACGTAGCTGTCGAGCAGATATGCCGCAAAACCGAGTCCGCAGCCGGAATATGCAGTTACTTTTTCTATGTCTTTTTCTTCTACGGTGAATAGATATCCCAAAGTTTCAAACATATCCATAACATATTCGTTGTCGGTGGGGGTAATTCCCGTAATGCCTTTATTATTTGCCATGGCAAGGGTGGGCATTACACGGATTATGGTGCAAGGGGATGATATCTGCTTTGTAAGTTTTGATATACTCTCGCCTGCCATCGGACTTATCAATGTTTTTCCCGATAAAAGACGAGTATCGCTGTTTTGACAAATCACTTCAAAAATATGCCCTTTGACAGATATGAGTATGATATCGCAATAGGTGTATAAGTTATCCAACGATTCTACTGTGTTAAGACCTGTTTTCTTGGCTGAGTTCATTGCCTCATCGTTTGAGTCATACACGAAAATATCACTTTTATCAATAAAATCTTTATTGATAAGCCCCTGCGAAAAGGCTTTACCTATATTGCCGTAGCCTATAATACCTATTTTCATATTATCCTCTCAAATGCGATATGATATCTTCGGCGCATTTTACTTCGAATTGCTCTTTTGTTTGCATATCACGAAGGATGTATACGCCCGAATTCATTTCGTTTTCGCCTATAATAAGCACGAACTTGGTATTGAGTTTGTCCGCATATTTCATCTGGGCTTTGAGGCTTCTTTGCATAACATCGGAAGATACGCTAAAGCCTTCTTTGATAAGCTGTGTTTGGATTTTAAGACCTGTGAGTGCGGCATCATCTCCGAGAGAGGCTATATATAAATCGGCAGATGGGGTATAAGCTTCTTCATCTATTAACATCAAAAGCCTTTCCACACCGAGTCCGAAGCCGACTCCGGGAGTGTCATCGCCACCTAATTCTTTGATAAGTCCGTTATATCGGCCTCCACCGCAGATGGTTGACTGTGCGCCGAGATTGTCCGATATAAATTCGAATGCTGTGTTGGTGTAGTAGTCAAGGCCTCGCACGATTTTATAGTCAAGCTCATACGAAACCCCCATTGCATCAAGGGCATTTTGCAATGTTTCGAAGTGGTCTTTGCAATCATCGCAAAGGTAATCTTTCATTAAAGGTGCATCCGAAATATGTGAAATGCATTTTTCGTTTTTGCAATCCAGTACCCTCATCGGGTTTTTATTAATTCTGGCTTTGCAATCATCACAAAGGTACTCTTCCCTCTGTTTGAGGTATTCTCTTAATTTTTCGTAATATTCTTTTCTGCATTTCGGACAACCGACCGAATTGATATGCAAAACAAAATCATTTACTCCCATTTTTCTGATGAATGTATCGGCAAGGGCAATAACCGTGGCATCGGAATAAGCAGAGTGCGAACCCAATACTTCGCATCCCAACTGATGAAACTGCCTCATTCTGCCCTTTTGCGGATTTTCGGCACGATAGCAGCTTGTTATGTAAAAGAGTTTAACAGGCTGAGGCTCGCTTGACATTCCGTTTTGGATATAGGAACGCATTACGGGAGCAGTGCCTTCGGGTTTGAGGGTAAATGAATCCTTATCGTTTCTGGAGAAGGTGTACATTTCCTTTGTAACAATGTCGGTACCTTCGCCCACTCCCCTTACGAATAAATCCGTAAACTCGAATTCGGGGGTGCGTATTTGTTTGAAGCCGAATTGCTCGCAGACTTCTTTTGCTGTTCTTTCAAATTTTTCCCATGTGGGAATTTCGTTAGGTAATATATCTTTTGTTCCTTTAGGTGCTGATAATTTCATTTTGTACTCCGTTAAAATTTATTTTTGTATTTCTGTCGTCTTATCCATGCTTTTATTCTTCGGTAGATATCCGCACCGAAGAAGATTATCAAGCCGAGAAGCGAAGCGATTATTGAGAGTTTACCGCTTAGTGTTTCGGTTAGAAAGCTGAATATCAACATAGCGATATCAATATATGCCAAATATTTCACCTTTAAAGGCAGAATATAAAACACCAAAACTTCGTAATTCGGATAAAGGTATGCAAACGCAAGGAATATCGACAGATTGATATAGTATCCGCTGTACATTCCGCCGGGGAATAAAAAGGCAACGATTATCGTTCCAAGCATACAAACAACATAATATGCCGTAAATTTAAATGTACCCCAGCTTGATTCCAAGGCAGTGCCTAGAAAGTAATAAAAATATATCGACAATAAAAAATACAAAGGCGATGAAGAAGCCGGAATCAGCACAAAGCTCAAAAGACGCCAAACCTGAGCCGACATTACCGCAGTTCTGTCAAGATACAAATATCCTATTATATTAGAATGCAATACATAATGCATAACATAGACTATGGCGGTTAATATGCTTATGTGCATCATCAAATTCGGTATTCCCCAGTTAGGGTGCTTTTGCTCTATTTTATCGATCAGTTTCAAAGTAACATCCTCCAATATAAAGCCATTCTAAACTATAATATTCTATATTATAAACCTTTATGGGCGATTTTAATGCGATTTTGTGAAAATATATAGAAAATGCAGAAGAGAGATGATGGGGAGAACTGCTCCCTCGTCGCAACTTGCTCTGCGTTACGCAAAAAACAAAAACCGCCGCAAAGATGCGGCGATAATCTCTATTTATATATAATATTGTAATTCTTAAGCCCGTCTATCGAAAGCAAAAGTTCGGTGAGAGCTTCTTGGGCGGATTCCTTTGCTTGAATGAGAAGTCCGTTGTCGATTGCGTTTTTCTCGCACAACTGCTTTTGCTCTTCTTCAAAGCCCGTTACATCTTCAACCCCTATCGGGTTAAACAAATTGGTCTTTTCGTCAAGCACCTGTACGCTGTTTTGATCTATCTCATGCGATAAAATAACAGCATCGGGAATAGTTATCGTAACATCGTATCCATCGGTTTCCACCTTGACTTCGCTTAGGTTGATACCTGCTTTTATGATTCCGTCAAACGACACAATAAAGCTCTTGCCCGTAAGAGGAATGTTCCAATCTTTAAACATCAAATTGTTTTCGAATGTACCCATGCTCGTGTAGTTGTATGTCATGGTAACAAGTTCGCTCACTTCCGAAAATTTAGCTGTTATGGTTTCCGCCGTTATCGTTGCCGGGCCTATTCTTATCGGACCTTCATATTGAGTACCCAAATAGAAACAAACCAATGCAACCAACACGAAAAGAACGATGATGAAAATAAGTTTTTTAATCTTTTTCATTGCTTTCTCCTAAATTATATTATGAGTATGTGCCTAAAATGTGTGGTTACTTTGCATGAAATACGCCCAAATTAAATAGGACTGCATTCATCATGCAATCCTATTTTATCACTTTATTATATAATTTGTCAAATTTCTTCGAAATTTAATCTTCATTGAATTTTATATTAAACGGCTCGGTGTGATAATATTGCAAACGCATGGAGTCAGCGCCTGCCTTGGGTTCGTTTAAACTCGTGTCAAATTCGCCGTAGTAGCAAAGTCCGTTTTTATCATACACCGCCAATCGAAATGTGGGGTCAAGATATCCGTTTGTGGATTGTCCGTAGTCCATCAGAGCAAGGCGATTTCCGTCATAGGCTGTCTTTATGCTGTAGGTGTCGAATTTTTGATAGTATACATCGTTATTACCGGAAACATCGGCAAGAGAAGCCGAAAAAGCAAACTCAACTTTACCCTCATCGGTTCTGTCATAAACATAGAATGAATCATCAAAAGAATACACCACAATATAATCTTCATGATATTCCCTATCGCAACAATCGTAAATTTCGTCATATTCAAAGAGTTTTATCCTGTCGATAACGGAAAAATCTTCGAATGAAAGTACGGTTAGATAGTAATATCCGCTTTCCGCCGTTATAAGATAAATTTCTTTTTCATCATCGGATATATCCATTTTGCATATGGTGTCGTGCTCATCAACCGCATACACCACCTCGATATGCTCGGTTTTGGCTCTTAGGTGACCGTTATTAAGTTTTTCAATGGGCATAAAATATATCCCGTAGCCACCCGATATATAGGATAAATCAACTGCATTTCCTTTATTATCGATATTGTTAAACACAATAAAGCAGCCGTTTTCAACCGAAAATGATGACGAATCCATATAAAACGTTTCGCTTCCTTCAACACTATTAACACCAAGCCCCACCAAATACCCATCTCGGTCAATGCTAATTTCCACATCAAGCAGGCAGTTTTCTCCAACAGGTATCTTAAAATACTCGCTTAAAGCTGCCGAAATACTTTCGCTGCCCTCGGAGGTATAGTTGTAGTCCTTTACTATCTCTCCTTTGTACTCGAACTCGTAAAACAAACCATAGCCGTCGGAATTTATGGGATAAAAATCATAATAGTCCTTAAGATTTACTCTCGTTATATAAGTACCCTCTTCTTTCGGAGTGTTTTGGTAAATTTCATACACCATTTCACCGAAGCCCAGCAAATCGTCATGGGAATTGAATTCTATGATGCCACCACTTGTTGCCATACCGAAATTCAAAGCCACATTCATATTAATGGAATATCTATCATAAGGAGAAAGGGCAAGTTCGCTTCTCTTTCCGTTGTTATAATAGCTAAAATCGGTTTTGGATTCTTCGCTTAAAACATCATAAGACGTTTGCCACAAAAGCTTATTTGACATTATAACTCTCTGCGACACACTCAAACCCTCGGCATACGATACATCACCGAAAATATCTTTTCTGATTATAGTTACATTATCACTTTGAGAATTTACATAAAGCCCGATTGAAACAAATGCTATGACCGAAATCAAAAATGCCGATATCAGCGCAAATACTTTTTTCATACGCTACTCCACCATGCCGCTTACAGCTTTGCTCACCCTGTCGGGGCGGTAATTATAGGTTTTCTTGATGTAATCCATAAGGTTGATGCCCTCTTCTTCGAGCTTTTCGGTTTTTACATCACCGACAATCTGCCCCTGCCTGATGAGTATGGCTCGATCTATGAAATCTGATACTTCTTCTATCAAATGAGTAGAAAGCACCACGGTTTCGTTGGGTTCTAAAATACCCAAAAGCACCTTGTAAAAATCTTCTCGGTTAAATATGTCATTTCCCGAAAACGGTTCGTCCATAAAAATATAGTCGGCGCCTTGGCTTAGTGCCATAATTACTTCAAATTGGTTCTTCTGCCCTGTGGAAAAATGCTTTATTGCCTTATTCAATGGTAGTTCGAAAAATTCCATAAGGGAATTAAAGCGTTTTTCGGAAAACTTAGGAAAATGCTCTTTGTAAAATTCGGCATGAGCCTTTGCGTTCATATCGGCAAAGAACGAATGTTCCGATGTGGCAAAAGACAGCCTTGTGATATTGCGGCTATTTATGGGAACACCGTCAAGAGTGATTGCACCGTCATACTTAACGAAATTGAAAATGCACTTCATGAGGGTGGTTTTGCCTGCTCCGTTCTCACCGAAAAGCCCTATTATTTCGCCTTGTGGTATTGTGAGATTTACATTCGACAATGCGGTTTTGCCGGGGTATTTTTTCCATAATTGTTTAATTTCTATCATTGGTAAAGCCTCCATATTCTCAGCCATTGATTAGGCCAAATGCAATTTTTCGGAGCAACGCTCATATAAAAAATGTAGTAGATAACGATAAGCACAAATACCGTAATCAGGATAGCCGCTACGGTAAATAACGGAATACTCCAATTCCGTCTGAAAAGTTCTCTTTTATCGCTTAGGCGCTTCATCAGGTAGATGCTTTTGCTCTTGGTGTAGTAATATTGATAATGCACCATAACCAAAACCGCCATAGCTGCAACCAGAACCCAAAACAGCATAAACACGCCTTCCAAAAGATGAGCGCATGAGGGCATTACTCCGCTGGGATAGTCGATATATCTGCCGTATTGGTTACGAAACAAAATGCGGTATTCAAAGAAAAACTTTATAAAAAAACTCATGCTGTATAGGATAGATAATACATATCCCGTAATTATCAAGCGAACTTCTCTTTTTACATTAAAGCCGGGAGGAGCATACTTTTCAAGCTTTTTAAACATTGCTTTCCTCCTTTCTCATTACATCGAAGATGGTTTTACATATAAAATACAATCCCAAAAGAATTATGATAACATCCATAGCTATGCTGCCCATTTCTCTTGCAAAGTTCAAAACACAAAACAAAGCATAGAAAATTGCACCTATTGATATCTTGCCCCTGCGCTGTTTGAATCCGAAGCCCGACAATAAAACTGCCAAGGCTATCAGCTCGGTAATATTTGATAATAGCCTTAAAATGTCGGATAAAGGCAAAAGGCTATGCAGGTAAGAACTTCTGTAAAATGCAATGAATGTGCTTTGAGTGGTAACGAAATCGGGAAAAGATAAAGTATATATTTTTACCATAAGCAGTGTGCATATAAGATTTAGTACAAAACACATACACAAAACCATGAAATTATATACAGCCTCTATAAAAAATACACTTTTCTCCCCAACTGCCAACCTTTTTAGGGTGTAGCCCGATTTGGAAGAAAATTCGCACCCTGTTTTGGCAAGTAAAGCAAAAATCACAACGCAGCATATGGCAAAAACCAAAGAAGCCCTGCACGAAGTTATGCTATTATCCAATGATATTGCCTCGGAAATATTGCCGAAAAATGTTTTTATACGAAAACAATACAGCCCTAATTGCACCAAGAAAGAGGATAACATCACAACAAAAATTTTGCGAAAATTATTCTGAATCATTAACATAAACACCGATAGATACTTTTTCATAAGCTACTCCCAATATTTTTCGATGAGGTTTATCGCCTCGGATTTATTCATGCCCATTTGTTTCAGAGAAAAAATTATGTTCTCCATATCCGTGCGGACCAGATCAGCACGAAGAATCTCCAATCTTTTCTCGTTAATGCTCACCAAGCTTTTTGCTCCCGAATGAGAAACTATCAAGTTTTCCTCCTCCAAGATGCGGTATGCCTTTTGCACCGTGTTGGGATTAACTCCCAAAAGGGCTGACAGAACCCTGCGTGAGGGCATTTCATCGTTATTTTTTATATTACCGGAAACAATTTCCCTTTTTATATACATTATTATTTGCAAATATATTGCGGTTTTGCCAGAAATGGTAAAATTTTCAAATGATATCATAGGTTCCCCTTTAAACCGTATTAACTTAGTAATACACTTTATAGCTGTATTATATATGTAATACACTTTATTGTCAATAGGGAATGAGTAAAAAATGTAAATCGGGTAAAAATTTGAGGTAAAGTATAAAACGGAGTGTATCTTGGGTCTCAATTTACGCCTTTTCCCACTCCCACTAAAAAAGCCTGCAATCGCAGGCATTAAATTATATAAGGGATACACCGCTCATTTCTTCGGGCTTATCCAAATTCATAACGCAAAGCACCGTAGGAGCAACATCTTTCAGGCTTCCGCAGTTAACTTTCTTAACATTTTCATCGCAAACCGCAAAAATCACATCGTTGGTCGTGTGCGATGTTATTACTTCACCGTCTTTAAACATTACTTCGGCATTGCCGTGGTCGGCGGTTATCATAAGCGTATATGCGTTTTCTTTTGCAGCATCATAAACTTTTTTCATACATTCGTCCACGGTTTCCACGGCTTTGACGCAGGAACTCATCACTCCCGTATGCCCAACCATGTCGCAGTTGGCAAAATTAACCAAAATAAAATCGTATTCATTGCTCTTTATGTTTTCGCAAAGCTTTTCGGTAACTTCGTATGCACTCATTTCGGGCTGCAAATCATATGTAGCGACTTTCGGAGAGGCAATGAGGATACGATCCTCATTTTCGTATTGCTTTTCTATTCCGCCGTTAAAGAAGTAGGTAACATGAGCGTACTTCTCGGTTTCGGCTATCCTAAGCTGTTTTTTACCAAGTGAACTGAGATACTCTCCAAGGGTATTATGTAAAATTTCGGGTTTGTACGCTATGTCCACGTTTTTTAGCGACTCATCGTACATACTCATGCACACAAAATACACATTAGCTCTCTTTTTTCTTTTGAATCCGTCAAAATCATCTTGAGTTATGGCAGAGGTTATCTCTCTTGCTCTGTCCGCACGGAAATTGAAAAATATCACGCTGTCGTTATCGTTGATAATGCCGTTTTTGTCGGTAATATGCGGCAAGATGAACTCATCGGTAATGTCATTTTCGTAAGAAGAATTCATAACTGCTTCGGCACTTTCGCCATATTCGCCCTCGCCCAAAAGGAGTAAATTATAAGCCTTTTCAAGCCTATCATAGCGTTTATCCCTATCCATTGCATAAAAGCGACCCGTTATCGTGGCGATTTTGCCAAGCGATAATTCCGAAAGAGTGCTTTCAAGTTGCTTTATATAGTTAATCCCCGATGTGGGTAATGTATCACGACCATCGGTAAAGCAATGTATGTAAAGCTTTTTCACATCGTTTTCTTTGCAAAGTTTTATGAGTGCCTTGAGATGCTCTATGCTCGAATGAACTCCCCCATCGGAAACAAGCCCCATAATATGCATTGAAGAATCGTACTTCTTAACATTTTCCACAGCATTTAAAAAGGCAGTATTTTCGAAAAATTCACCGTCTTTTATCAATTTCGAAATTCGGGTGAGGTCTTGATAAACCACACGCCCCGCACCCAAATTTAGATGCCCAACCTCGCTGTTTCCCATCTGGTTATCGGGAAGCCCCACATAAGATGATGAGCATTTCAGAAAAGCATAGCTGTATTTTTCTTTTACATAATCCATAAACGGTGTATTTGCACAATATACCGCATTGTATTCGTTCTCTTCGCCCTGACCGTAACCGTCAAGGATCGCAAGTATTGCTTTAGGCATGGTTGATTCCTTTCTTGGGTTTATGTACTTACGCTGACAAATTCAGTGGTAATGTGTCTTTGCCCACAATAGTGGCATTATCCGCATACCTCTGTGATTGAACAAAGCAAGGAGAAACCTCTCCCTGCTTTTGATTTAATAATTGACTATTTCGGCAAATGTTTCTTTTAATGAAGCACCGCCTACCAATGCACCGTCGATATTCTCTTTTGCCATAAGAGAGCTTATGTTGGTGGGATTGACACTGCCTCCGTAGAGTATGCGTATATTTTCCCCGTCAAAGCCCAATTCGCATAAGCACTTTCTTATAAATGCGCAAACTTCCTCGGCTTGTTCATCGGTTGCGGTTTTGCCTGTGCCTATTGCCCAAATGGGTTCGTAGGCAATGGCAAAATCACTGCTTTCGATTCCCGAAAGCCCTTTTGATAACTGCTTTTTTATTACATCGAAAGTAAGATCGTTTTCTCTTTGGTCGATATCCTCTCCTACGCACATCATCGGAAACATTTTTTCACTAAGAGCCTTTTTCATTTTAAGATTAACGCTCTCGTCTGTTTCGTTAAAATATTTTCTTCTCTCCGAATGACCTATAAGCACACATTCCACACCTATTTCTTTGAGCATACAAGGCGAAATTTCTCCGGTGTAAGCTCCGCATGACTCAAAGTGCATATTTTGCGCACCGATTTTGATATTGGTGTTTTCGGTAAGCTCTTTTGCTTTTAAAATGTCAAGGAAAGGAGTAAATAGTATAACTTCTTTAGTATCGGTATTTATTCTGTCTTTTAACGAATTGAAATATTCCTCGGTTTCGGAAATTGTTTTATACATTTTCCAATTTCCGGCAATTATAACTTTTCTCATAATATCTACCTACATTAATATCGCAACACCCGGCAAGACTTTGCCTTCGAGCATTTCGAGCGATGCACCACCGCCCGTTGAAATATGGCTCATCTTTTCAGCCATGCCGAATTTATTTACAGCTGCGGCACTGTCACCGCCACCGACTACCGTAACGGCATCGCTTTGAGCCATGGCATCTACTACGGCTTTTGTGCCGAATGAGAAGTTGTCCATCTCAAATACACCCATGGGACCGTTAAACACCACGGTCTTGCTTGCCTTTATAACATCGGCATATATTTCGGCGGTTTTTTGTCCTATATCAAGTGCCATCTCATCGGAGGGGATATTTTCTATGTTGTACAGCGTTTTAGCCGAATCATCGCAAAACTCTTTTGCACAATATAAATCTATGGGAAGATATATTTTGACATTGTTTTCTTTGGCTTTGTCAAGAAGCTGACTTGCCAAAGTAAGCTTATCTTCTTCGACTTTGGATATTCCCATATCATAGCCCTGTGCCTTAAGGAAAGTATTTGCCATAGCACCGCCTATGAGAATATTGTCGGCTTTCTTTATCAAATTTTCGATAACACCGATTTTGTCGGAAACCTTTGCACCGCCCATGATAACGCTGAAAGGTTTTTTTGCATTATCAACCGATGAACTTAAAAATTCAACTTCTTTCTCAATCAAGAATCCGCCGTATGAGGGAATAAACTCACCTATGCCCACAGTGGAAGCATGGGCTCTGTGAGAGCAGCCGAATGCATCAAGCACGAATATATCGGCATATGAAGCCAGCTTACGAGAAAATTCTTTGTCGTTTTTCTCTTCTTCTTCACGGTAACGAGTGTTTTGCAAAAGCATTATGCGACAAGCTGAAGATTTGAATTCTTCCACTGCTTTATCGGTTTTTTCACCCGCTACGAGATCGTCATCACTGAAAAGAACAGGCTCATTAAGAAGTTTTTCCAATTCTTTGCAAACTGGGTAAAGCGTAAATTCTTTATTGGGCTTTCCTTTGGGGCGACCGAGGTGCGAACACAAAATAAGCTTTGCACCGTTATCCAAAATGTATTTTATACTCGGAAGCGTTGCCGATATTCTCAAATTATCGGTAATCATACCGTTTTCATCAAGAGGCACATTGAAGTCGGCTCTTAAAATAACGGTTTTACCGTTTAGGTTAGCATCTTTTATGGTTTTCATAAATTTATTATCTCCCGATTATTTGCAAACATATCCCACAAGGCGAACAAGCTGATGAGTGTAGCTCATTTCGTTATCGTACCAGCTGACTACCTTGTAGAGTTTTTCGCCGTTGTCGGTAAGTTCGGATGTTAAGCTTAAATCTACCAATGAAGCGTAGCTCATGCCGATAATGTCGCTTGATACGATTGGATCTTGAGTTACACCCAATGTTTCGTTGGCAGCTTTAGTCAATACTTCGTTTATTTCTTCAACGCTCGTTTCCTTTTTAAGGCGAACGGTTAAGTCTACAAGTGAGCCTGTTTTTACGGGAACACGAAGTGCATAGCCATCGAGTTTGCCCTTAAGATTAGGAAGAACAAGTCCTACTGCGGCTGCTGCTCCCGTGGTTGTGGGAATGATATTTACTCCTGCGGCTCTTGCACGTCTTAAATCTTTATGAGGACCGTCAAGGGTAAGCTGGTCGTTGGTGTAGGCATGAACAGTGGTCATAAAGCCCATTTCGATGCCGAAATTATCGTCCAATACTTTTGCTACCGGTGCAAGACAGTTTGTGGTGCAGGAAGCTCCCGAAATAACCTCTTCACTTCCGTCTAAAATGTCGTGGTTGATGTTATATACGATTGTTTTGAGTTCCCCCTTACCCGGTGCGGAAATAATAACTTTTTTAGCGCCTGCTTTGATATGCTTTTTGGCATCGTCTACCTTTGTGAATTTGCCCGTACATTCCAAAACAACATCGACTCCGAGTTCGCCCCAAGGAAGATTTTCGGGATCTCTTTCGGTATAGATGGTGATTTCTTTTCCGTCAACAAGTATGGAATTATCGGTATGGGATATTGAATCCACCTTATACTTGCCCTGGCAAGAATCGTACTTTAGAAGATGAGCCAATGTTTTCGGATCGGTCAAGTCGTTTATGGCAACGATATCATATCTGTCATCTCCGAACATAAGTCTGAATGCCAATCTGCCTATACGGCCGAATCCGTTAACAGCTACCTTAACTTTCATTAAAAAAGTCCTCCTTAAATATCTTTTGTATTGCTTAAGTAAAATTGCCTTAGCAACTTTATTATAACACTATTTTTTGCGGTTATATATTTTTTGTGTAAATTCTATAAGCGAAGAAGCTTTTTCTCCGAAGAACGAAAGAGCATTTACAGATTCTTCGTATAACTTTTTTGCAAATTCAACAACATATTCATATCCGTAGACGGAAGCATATGTCATTTTGCCTTCTTCGGGTTCGTTGTTATGCATATCGAGTATATCATCGGTTATTTGAAAGAGCATACCGAGATTTTTGGCATATTCGGTTATTTTTGAGTATTCCTCATCTGTTATATCGGCGCTTAACGCTCCGCAAAGAGCCGCTGCCCTGATGAGTTCACCGGTTTTATTAAGATAAATATATTCGAGGGCATCTTTATTTTGATTTGATTCATCGTATTTCATATCGGCAATCTGCCCTCCGACCATGCCGGATATTCCCGCAGCGTGAGAAATTATACCGCAGGCTTTTATGTAATTCGATCTATTGTTTATTTCTTCATATGAATCAAATAATGTTTCATATGCCAAATTCAAAAGAGCGTCCCCTGCCAAAAGAGCCGTGGAATAGCCGAACACCACATGGTTGGTGGGGCGGCCTCTTCTTGTGTCATCGTTATCCATGCAGGGTAAATCGTCATGAATGAGTGAATATGTATGTATCATCTCAAGAGATGAAAACAACGGCTTGATAAACTCGCTGTCGCCACCGAGCATATCGCATACGGCAATGGTAATATAGGGTCTTACCCTTTTGCCCGAGCCGAATAAGCTGTAATATACGCTGTCGTAAATTTCATCGGGAAACGTTTTTTTCGGAGTAAATGATTTGATGGTGGTATTGATGTAATCTATTATTTCGTCGTTGTAGCGCATTTTAGCCTCTATTCGAATTTTTCCAAAGTATTTGATTCTGTTAATACTTTAACGGTCTTTTCAGCCATGTCGAGTTCTTCGTTGAGTTCCTTGAGAAGCTTTGCACCCTCTTCGTAGAGAGCAACGCTTTCTTTCAGCGGGATACTGCCCTGAGTTAATTTGCCGACTATATCTTCAAGTCTTTGCATTTTTTCTTCGAATTCCATTTTTTCTTCCATCTATAACTCCTTAATATTTTTTACTTCACACTCCGCTTTCATATTGCGGCTTATGAGCGTTATTTTATCATTGATACTGAGTTCCTCTATATTAACCGGAATATCATCTCTTCTAACCATGAAATACCCTCTTTTAAGCACATTCTCGTGGGATAAACTCTTTAAAAGTTCTTCGTTTGATTTTATCCTGTTTCGAAGGATTTCCGTTTTATGGCGAAAAGACTCTTCAAGCCTTTCGGAGAGGTTGTCAAGCCTTAAATATTTTTGCTCCAAAACGGCATAGGGGCTTGCCATGGCAGGCATTTTGGAGATATTATCAAGCTTGTCTTTATATCTTTTTATTTTATACATTATGCTCTCATATAATGTCGAATCGCATTTTTTAAGATTATTTTTAAGCTTATCCCTATCCGGCACTGCCAATTCGGCAGCAACC
Source organism: uncultured Lachnospiraceae bacterium (assembly GCA_964644555.1). Lineage (GTDB taxonomy): Bacteria > Bacillota > Clostridia > Eubacteriales > Anaerofustaceae > RUG14186. The sequence goes on from CAZXWI010000003.1 coordinate 26,459, forward strand.
GACGGTGTGGGGGCTCGCATATCGGATACGAAATCGGCAATGGTGAAGTCGGTTTCATGACCTACCCCCGAAATTATCGGGATTTCGCATCGGTATATGGCTTCGGCAACGATCGGCTCGTTGAATGCCCAAAGTTCTTCTATGCTGCCGCCTCCTCGTGCCAAAAGAATTACATCGGCTAATTTATTATCGCTTATTCGATCAAGCATTTTCGCAATATCCTCACCTGCGCCGTCGCCCTGCACCAAAACAGGGCAAACTATTATTTGCGAAAGAGGGAATCGCCTCGTGATTACGCTTATCATATCCCTTATGGCAGCCCCTGTTGGAGATGTTACAAGGGCAATGTTTTTAGGCATATACGGCAATGCCCTTTTGTGAGACGAATCAAAGTAACCTTTTTTTCTTAATTCTTCAAGCAGCATTTGATATCTTTCGTAAAGGTTGCCGACACCGGATTTTCTCATAGCGCTGACATACACCTGATATGCTCCCGTTTTTTCGTACACTCCGACACGCCCGTATACTTCCACCTGAATGCCGTCCTCAGGCTCAAATTGCAAAGAAAGGGCGCTGCCGCGAAACATTACGCAGTTCACCTTTGAGTTATCGTCTTTAAGGGAGAAATACAAATGCCCCGAAGAATGGTTTTTAAAATTCGATATTTCACCTTTTACTATCACGCTGCCCAGCACTTCATCGCAGGAAATAAGCTGCGAAATGTAGTAGTTAAGGCCGCTTACGCTCATAACATCATTTCTATTATCCATTGTTATCCCTCCGATACATTTCTTCGCATAATAAAGCCACCCCCACGGCATTGTCGCTACCGTAGCCCGAAAGAGCATAGTTAATGTTATATTTGGGAGTTAGCTTACTGTTTAACATTCGTTTTATGTTTTCGCTGCCGGATACTCCACCTGCCAAAAGCACTGTATTTATGTTTGTTTTTTTGCAGCACTCCGAAATAAGCTTTGACAGGCTGTTTGCCACGCACTCAAAAGCAGAGGTGAAAATTTCTTCGTTGGAATATTCGTTTGTGTCTATTATCTGTTCAAGCTTTGTTTCCACTCCCGAAAAGCTTACCGTGCAATCTTTTACAGAAGTCGGCAGTTTTATGAGGCTCATTTCCTTGCAAAGCAAGTCCATTTTTGCTCCGCAGGGGAAACCGATTCCGCATTTGACTCCGATTCTGTCGATAAACTGCCCTGCGCTTATGTCGGATGTAGCACCTACTATTTCGGAAGTGTAGTTACCGTTAATTTTATTTACCGATAAAACCTCGGTAGTGCCGCCCGATAAATGCACGCATAAAAACGGCTTTTCATCGCAAACATCGTTATTATATAAAGCCGCTTTTATATGCCCCTGCTGGTGCGACACCTTATAAAGGGGAATACTAAGTGCATTTGACAATATTTCGGCAATATTTACTCCTGCCGTAAAGCAAGGCATATACGAACCCTCTACCCGCCTTGGGGCATCGGATACACAAATTGCCCGAACATCATAAAGGGGAGAAACCTCCTTTAACAGTTCAGGCAAATTATTTACATGCTGATAAAAGGCTTCGGATTGGCGAAGTCCCCTCATTCCCTCTTTGACCTTTAACAAGGTGCGTTTATCTTTAAGAATAACACCGTCTTTAACCAGACTTACGGAAGTGGTGTAATTACTGGTATCTATTCCAATGAACATTGTTCTTTTTCCTCGTAAAGCTTATTAAGCACTCCGTTGATGAAAACTATGTCGTTATCGTCGCAATACAGTGCTGCAAGCTTTACGGCTTCGTCGATTGCCGTAACATCGGGAATATCGTTGTTATACATAAGCTCGTATATTCCAAGGCGCAGGATTGCCAATGTCTGCTTGGGCAAACGTGCAAAAGTCCAAGTGTGTTTGATATTGTTTTTGATAATGAGGTCGATTTCCTCGGATTTTTCGATTATTCCTTTAATGGTGGCTGTGGCATATTCGCCTTGAACACCTTTAAGGTTTAATTCATTTGCCAAATAACCGAACTTTTTCTCGAAATCTCTGTGGAATTCCTTTTGAAATACTACCTGAAATACTTTTTCTCTTGCCTCTGATCTTTTCATTTGTCTACTCCATACTAATATACATCAATATTGCCGCCGCACATGCGGCATTAAGCGATTCGCATCCCGAATGCATTTTTATTTTTATAAGTTTATCGCAAAGCTCTGTGGCTTCAGCACTCATGCCGTTACCCTCATTGCCGATTATAAGAACTATTTTTTCATTATCGAATTCGGCATCGGTTTCCCCTTTCAAATGTGCACCGTATACGGCAAAGCCACTCGATTTAAGCTCATTTAGAATACTAAGCTCCTCTTTTGTGTAAATTTTTACCCTTACGGTGTTTCCTGCCGCTGCCCTGAGAGCTTTGGGCGAATAGGGGTCGGCGCAATTAGTGTTTAATATTATCGAATCATACCCAAGGCAGGCTCCGCTTCTGATTATAGCTCCCACATTATCCGGATTTTGCACGGATTCCAAATAGAGTATGCGCTTAGATGATAACATATCTTCCCTTTTATATTTCGGGATCTCGCACACTGCCATTATGCCTTGGGGCGTTTTGACATCACTCAAATAGGAAAATATTTCTTCGCTGACATAATATTTTTTTTCACACTCAATAGATGAAATATCGTATCGTTTGGTGGAAAGAATATATTTTATATTGATTTTTTTCGCAACATCGCAAACGAAACGCTCCCCCTCCACAATAAAGAGGTTTTTCTCTTTTCTTTCTTTTGTGCTTAGGAGGGCTTTGGTATTTTTTATTATATCATTTTGTTTTGATGTTATTTCACTTATCATTATCTCCTCACACATTCAGATACGATACTCTGCTTATTTTTTCCACACTGTCGGTATATTTCAAACGGTTGGTGTCGGAAACATATATGAGCAACATCATGGCGAATCTGGAATAAAGCATATTTATCATCATAAGAATCAATGACGAAGCCTTAAAAGAGGATATATCGCATATCGTGATACCCGATAAGCTTGATGTGGACAATGTTTCAAACAGTGCCGTGAAATAGTCGATATTTTCGATACTGCATAGAATTATACTCGAAATTATTACCCAGACAAACAAACTCATGACAATAAACAAAGCTTTTTCGAAAGTCTTTTGCTCTATGCGGTAAAGCCCTATGTTTTTGTTGTAGATGCCGAATGGATATTTGAACATAAACACCAAACACATGGCTATGGCATTGGTTTTGACTCCTCCTATAAAAGAGGAGGGCATACTGCCCACAAACATCATCAGCATAATCAAAGCTTTTGAGGCAAAGGTAAATGCCGAATAAGCAAACCTCGTCATTTCGGAAGAATGCACCGCCTGAGTTAGGTTAAGAGATGAAAAAACTTTGGTATATATGGGCATATTGCCGAGGCTTTCGGGATTGTTTTTTTCCAACAGAAAAATCGAAAGCGCAAAGAGCAATGTGAGCGAAATATAGCTGAGCAAAGTGAATTTGGTATTAAACGAAAACTTTTTCCATTTCTTGGAACTCAGAATATCGCAAATAACCATAAACCCCCACGAGCCTGCAAACATAAGTATAAAGCTTACCACATTATACAAAACATTGTAATCGAAAACGAACCTTTCACCTATGGGTAATATGCTCATGCCACAATTTGAAAAGGCACTCACCGCATAAAACAAACTCAGCCACACTCCCTTTAATCCATAAGCAGGCACATATACGAAAAGGTAGAGAATAAAGCCTACAGATTCGATAAAAAGCACATACAAAATTATGTATTTGATGAATTTCTTTATTTCACAGGGTGTATTGACCGTAAGAACGGTGTTAAACTTTAAAAATTTTATATCAATAAAAGAACCCACCCTTAAAAAAAGGGCATTGGATAATATCATTACCGTAAAAGCGCCAAGCTGCATACAAAGAAGAATTACGCCCATGCCGAACCCCGACCAATAGGAAGAGGTAACCACGCTTGAGCCGCACAAAGTAAAAGCGGACACCGCAGTATAAGCTCCCGTCAAAAGATTTGCTTTTTCATTGGGGCGCACCGCAATATCCGAAGAAAGTAACAACGCAAATAAAACCATTACCGCAAAAACGGCAAGGGATAATTTTAATGTAAAAGGTATTTTGTCAAAAAAACTGTTTTTATCTTTTAATTCTTCCATAGATAAATACATTATACATTATTATTTTTTTTTAGCAACAAAATAATGTTCATAATATTTAATTCGGCGCATTTATTGAATTGCGTGGCGTTATGGGATATAATAAATAAGTTACAATTTTGAAACAAAATCAAATCGAACGGACTATTTAACTGATGAAAAAATATGCAAAACCATTGCTTACGCTCTCAATAATCGTGATGGCTGCGGCAATAATCGTAAATATAATATTATTTCCCGCTTTAATAACAAGCGAACAGCTCATATACCAAAATGTAGACGATGATCAGATACACGCAAATTATATTGAGTCTGAAAACGGAAAGGGCGTTATTATAGTACCGGATATCGGTGTTGACAAGAGAAACTGCCTAAGCCTTGCAAATGAGCTTAAATCAAACGGATACGGAGTATTTTTGTTTGATATGCCCTCGCAGGGAACGAGTGAGGGAAATATGCCCTACCATTACAACGAAGATACCATTCTTGCGGAACAGTTCTACAATGCTTTGGTGGTGTATTCGCAAATATCGCAAATTCCAATCGAAAACATCCACATAATCGGCTACGGACAGGGCGCAAGGGTGGCTTTGGAGAGTGCGGCCTACGGCTATATCAGACCCAAAAGCATGACTTTGGCAGGCTGCAGCATCAATTTCAGCGAAAAACTCAACTACGACATAATAAATTATTCCGATGATGTGCATATCAGCTGGATAGAAGAGTTAACCGATAAGGACTTTTCGTTTCCTATTCATGTGATATCCTCCCCCTTTGATGATGTTTCATCAGATGAGGATAACAAGATATTAGCTGATAAAATAGGCGCAACATACGAAAGCGTTGGATTCATGCCCCATTTGCTTTTGAGCAAAAGCCCATATGTTATAAGCTCGGCAATGGAATTTATAACAAAGACCGACAACAAATCTTATGAGGCGAAGGGTTTTAACATAGTATTTGTTTTAGGCGAGATTCTCTTTTGGATAGGGCTTATATGCGCTTTATATTTTGCTGATATAATTCTCAAGAACAAAACCAAATACAACACCCAAAGCATTACGCAAATTGCCAAGATGCCAAAGGGCTTTATAAAGAAAAAACTCCTTGCATATCTGCCGGCGGTACTCGTTGGGGTAATAATGGGGGTTGGAATATATCACATACCGAATATCGAACTACCGTATAAAAGCTTATTTTATATATTAAGCTACGGAGCATATGCTGTAAATCTTATGCTGCTTTATTCTTTTACGGACTTTGGCAGGGAGCTTAATAAGCCGGATAAAATCAAATCGGAGAGGGTGTATTTGCCGTTTATTGTTTTCGCATTGGTTTTATTTGCGGTAATAATTTCGCAGGAAATATTCTCATCTAACCCCTTTGCCATAGCAAGAAAACCTTTGTGGCAATTAGCTCTGACGATACTCTTTGCAATAGGATTTTACATTGATTCTAAAGAGAGAAAAGTATCGACATTCACCTTTGCCGACAATTTGGCATTATCGGCTGTAAACTACTTGACGGTATGGGGACTGCCTGTGATATTTATGCTGTTGGGGCTGTATTCGAATGCGGTCGGTGCGATATATAACGCTGTGTATTTACTCTGTGTTCTCATGCTTTCGAGGGTTTTGACCACTTTGGACTGCCCCGATTATCTAAGTGCGACATTAAAGGGATTTTTATTTCAATTCTGTGTATTTGCACAGATGGTGATGTTTAAGTAATATTTTGATTGTGCATATTTTTATTTGAGGCTTTCTTCCTTTTTAAGGCTTTCTTACTTGGGAAGGGAGCTTTTTTGTTGGGATAAAAGTGGGAATGATGTCGAGAACTGGTCCTTAAACCATTTTTATTCGTATTTACATAAATGCCACAATCTCGGGACTGGGTCTCTCCGAAAAACACCCCCCCAAAAATACAATTTCAACCTCCTCATATCCCACCCCAATCCCATTAATTTACCCATTCACCCTTTATACATTAATTTTCGACAATATATAAAGATATATCATTTGTTACAGAGCATTTTATTGGTATAATCAGCATAATAATAAACAGGTGTTTAATTATGCAAGTACAGAAAACAGAAATAAAAAACAAGATAATAAAGGCGGCAATGGCTCTTTTTGCCGAAAACGGATACAACGGCTCGTCGATGAGAGGTATTGCACACTTGGCAGGAATCACTCCGGGAAATATTTATGCGTATTTCGAAAACAAAAACGAGATATTAAGCTGTATCCTCGATGAGTGTGTGGAGAATATACAAAACTACATTACTCATATATACGAAAACGAAATATATTCGTCGTATCTTATTAAAAATGTGTCGGAAACATTGACAAATATAGTTTCAACTCATAAAGACGAATTCGTAATATTATTCGGCAATATGCAGGGAAGCAAATACGAAAACATAAAATCCGACATAATAAAAGCTGTATCAAAGCGAATACATAACGCCCTTACCCTACACAGCGACTATACCCACGATATGGTATTATCGGAGGCTATAGCCACTGCCTATGTGGAGGGGATAATAAAAATAATATTAAATACAAAAGATGATGTGCAAAAGATGAAGAGCATGGTGGAGGATTTTACGCAAATCATATTCACCGTCAATTTTCCGAAAAAGGAGTTAACGCAGTGAGTGAATTCGTTGAAATGAAAGATGTGTGCAAACGCTACACAATGGGGGAAGTAACTATAACGGCATCGGACAATGTCAGTTTTCAAATCAAAAAGGGAGAATTTGCGGTAATAGTGGGTTCGAGCGGCGCAGGGAAAAGCACGATACTCAATATTTTGGGTGGCATGGATACATGCGACAGCGGAATAATAGAAGTGGACGGAGTGGATATTGCAGGATACAGCGAAAAACAACTAACTTCGTACAGGAGAAACGACATAGGATTTGTTTTCCAATTTTACAACCTTATGCAAAATCTCACAGCCAAGGAAAATGTGGAATTGGCAACGCAGATATGCAAAAACAGTTTGGAAGCATCCTTCGTACTTGACAAGGTGGGGCTTAAAGACAGAATGAACAATTTTCCATCTCAGCTATCCGGCGGAGAACAGCAAAGGGTTTCCATTGCAAGAGCATTAGCCAAGAACCCGAAGCTGCTCTTATGCGACGAACCGACGGGCGCACTCGACTACGAAACGGGAAAGAGCGTTCTTAAGCTTTTGCAGGACACCTGCAGAAACGAGGGAAAGACAGTTATCGTCATAACGCACAATCAGGCTATCACACCCATGGCAGACAGAGTCATTACCATGAAAAGCAGTAAGGTGGTATCTCAAATAACAAACCCCTGCCCCACTCCAGTAGAGCAGATAGAATGGTAGGCACAAAATGAAGTTAAAATCACTTTTTAAAGACACTTTTGCTGAAATAAAAGCCACCAAAAACAGGTTTTTGTCGATATTTGCGATTATTGCATTAGGCACGGGTTTCTTTGCCGGAATTAAGGCTACCTGCCCCGATATGATACAAACGGCACAAATATATTTTGATACATATAACCTTGCAGATGTGCAAATAAAGTCCACTATGGGATTTTCCGATGACGATATAATTAAATTAAAAAATCTCAGCTACATCAAAACGGCTCAGCCATCATACACGATTGACGCTTTTGTAACGGCGGTGGATTCCACCTCGATAATCAGGATATATTCATTTGATACCGACAAGATAAATGATGAAAATTATCTTAACAAGCCCGTTTTGATTGACGGAAGGATGCCCGAAAAGGATAATGAATGCCTTATGGATAACGGAGTTTTTACATCGGGCAAGTATCAATTGGGAGAGAAAATACACTTAAATTTAAGCGATGATGATAATCTTTCGGAGTACATAAAATATGACACTTTTACCATAGTGGGGTTTGTGGAATCGCCGCAATATGTGTCATTCGAGCGAGGTAAGAGCAATATAGGAAACGGCTCGGTTTCTGATTTTATGCTTGTAGCGAATGAAGCTTTTGCATATGAAGTATATACCGATGTTTTCCTTAGCTTTACAAATACCGAAAATCTATTGTTTAACGAGGATGAATACAAAGATACGATAGAAGATAACATAGATAAATTAAATGATTTTGCGCTTGATCGGGAGATAATCCGCTTTAACGAAGTAACCATGGAAGCAAAAACCCAGCTTAAAGACGCAGAGGAGCTTTTAGCTAAAAGCGAAAAAGAGGCTTACGAAGAAATACAAAACGCCTATGCACAGCTTGATGAAGCACAAAGAGAACTAAACGAGCAACGTAAAGCCGCAGAAGAAGAACTTGCCGAGGCTAAAGAACAGCTTGACACTTTGCAAAGTGCCCTTAATGAATTGACAAAGGAAATAGATAAGGATTACGCTGACGCAAATGAAATCATGGCAAAATACGAGCTTGACGAAAATGCGCAAAAATGCTTTGATGAGTTACGAAAATATGTGTACACTACGCCCGAAATCATAGAAGACTCCGCTGAGGATATTGAAAAGATTTACGATAACGTCAAGGCAAACGAGGAGAGAATCGGCGAAATTTTAGATGAAATTCCGAGCGCCGACAGCGAAAGACGAGAGGAACTTATAAAAGAACTGCAAACTCTTTTGGGGGTTGAAATTACCGAAGATGATTTAGGCGAATATACGAAGAAATCAAACGAACTCAAAACAGCGCTTACAAACTCGGGAATAACAGATACGATAAGCCAAGAAGAGATTGTTATGACAGCAACAAGGCTCGGATATTTGGATTATTTACAGGACAACTCCGATAAAGCACAGGAAGAACTCGATAAATTATACGATGAATACGAAACTCAAAGGGATAACGCATATGCCCAACTAAACGATGCAGCAAGGCAGCTTTCCAACGCAAGAAACGAATTGATATTATCTGAAAAAGAGGCAAGAGAAACCATTGATTCATCAAAAAAAGAATTGGAAGATGCAAAAAAGGAAATAGACGAACTGGAAAAACCGAAATGGTATGTGTTTGACAGAACCAATAACCCCGGTTATGCGGGATACGAAGAAGATGCATTCAGGATAGAAAAGATAGCGAAAGTATTCCCCGTATTTTTCATATTGGTAGCGCTTTTGGTATGCTTAACTACCATGACGAGAATGATAGAAGAACAGCGTACCCAGATAGGCACAATGAAAGCCTTGGGGTATTCCAAAGGGCTTATATTGTTTAAATATTTGTTCTATTCGTCATCTGCAGGGCTGAGCGGCAGTTTGTTCGGCATGACAATAGGATTTAAGCTGTTTCCGTATGTCATTTTTGCGGCATATCGGATAATGTATATAATGCCCGATATAGTAATGCCATTTAGATACGATTTGGCACTAATATGCATAGCGGCGGCACTGCTTTGCACGGGGGCGGCTTCGTTTGGGGTATGCTACAAAGAGCTTTACGACACCCCTGCATCGTTGATGAGACCGAGAGCTCCTAAGGCAGGCAAAAAGATATTGCTTGAAAGAATTACTCCCCTTTGGAACAAGATGGGATTTTTGCATAAAGTAACGGCAAGAAACATTTTCAGATACAAAAAAAGAGTGCTTATGACCGTTATAGGAATCGCAGGCTGTACGGCTCTTATGTTTACGGGCTTCGGGCTGAAATACGCAATCGGTGCGATAGTGGATTTGCAATACGGAAATGTGTTTAACTATGATATGCTGGGAGTTTACGAAAGCAATCTACCTGAGAGCGAACTCAGTCAAATAAAATATATGCTTGATGAAAACGATATAGTAAACAGCAGCAGACTCTTTGCACAGCACAGCGTAAGCGTAAAGGGTGAAAACAGCCCAAACAAGCGTGAAGTATATATGGTGGTGGAATGTGAAAAAGGTGATTTAGCCGAGTATATCAATCTTAAAACGAGGAAAGAGCAAACGCCCATAGAAATAAGTGACGACGGTATGGTAATAGTGGAAAAACTATCCAGACTCTATGATGTAAAGGTGGGAGATACCCTTAAGGTATACAAAGACGATTTCACATATGCCGAAGTGCCTATAACGGCGATTACTGAAAACTACACGATGAATTATATATATTTATCGAGTGCAGGATATGAAAAATATTTCAAAGAAAAGCCCGATGTTAACGCTTTTATGGCGAATATGAGCGACATTGCAAAAGAGGACGAACTTTCAACAGAGTTACTCAAAAACGACAATATATTGGCTCTTTCGTACACATCGGAGAGCGGAAAACAGTTTAGAGATTTGGTGGGCAGCTTAAATTACATAGTGCTGGTGGTTATAATATGCGCAGGAATATTGGCATTCGTGGTGCTTTATAATCTGGCGAACATAAACATAACCGAAAGGCGGCGAGAACTGGCCACAATAAAGGTGCTGGGCTTTTACAACAAAGAAGTGTATGCCTATGTCAACAGAGAAAATATAGTTTCATCTTTGATGGGGATAATAGCAGGGCTTATGCTTGGAGTACCGCTTGAAAAATTTGTAATATACCATGCCGAGGTGGACAGTGTAATGTTTGCACCGGTAGTACCGCCAAGCTGCTACATATACGCTGCGCTTTTAACATTTGCGTTTGTTATTATAGTTAACAATGTTGTGGCAAAGCAGCTTGACAAAATAGATATGGTCGAATCATTAAAATCAATAGAATAGGAGAAAATCATGTTATTTATTCAATACCCTAAATGCACAACCTGCATTAAGGCGGGAAAATGGCTTGACGAAAACAAAATCAAATACGAGAGCCGAAATATAAAAGAAGATAATCCGACATATGAAGAACTCAAAAAAATGCTTGAAATAAGCGGAAATGATATAAAGAAATTATTCAACACAAGTGGTATGCTCTACAGGCAATTAAACTTAAAAGAAAAGCTTGAAGATATGACAAGCGAAGAAAAACTAAAGCTGTTAGCGGATAACGGTATGCTGGTAAAGCGCCCGATATTGTGGGGAGATGATTTTGTGCTGACCGGATTTAAGAAAGAAGAGTGGGAGAAAAAACTTTGTGATAGATAGCAGCAAAAGCCTAAATGAACTGCTCTTTGAGATGCAGGATGCTTCATACAAAGAATTCCATAAAAAGCTTATGCCGAATATAGATGAAAACAGAATAATCGGCATAAGAGTACCTATTTTGAAAAAATTCGCAAAAGAATACGCAAATAGCGGGGAGAGCGAAAAATTTCTTAACACTCTCCCCCACTTTTACTACGAAGAAAACAACTTGCATGCACTTTTAATAATGAAAATCAAGGATTATGACAAATTGATGTATCGGCTTGATGAATTTTTGCCATATGTGGATAATTGGGCAACTTGCGATATGATTGCACCGGAGGTTTTTAAAAAACATAGTAAAGACCAGCTCTCGAAGATAGCCGAATGGATAAAAAGCGACAAGACATACACAGTAAGATTTGCCATAGGAATGCTTATGAAATATTATTTAGACGAATATTTCGATGAAAAGTATATGGAAATGGTAATCGGGGTAAAATCGGAAGAATACTATGTAAATATGATGATTGCTTGGTATATGGCAACGGCTCTGGCTAAGCAGTATGACAGTGCAATAGAAGTATTGAAACAGAGGCGATTATCGCCTTGGATACACAATAAAACGATACAAAAGGCACTGGAGAGCTGTAGGGTGGATGATGAAGTTAAGGAAGTGATTCGGGGGTGGAGGTGGAAGTAAGTTGATGCCAGATTGGAGAACTGGTCCATAGGTGTCGAAATTTATCAAAAACTACGAAAGTACGGTTGTTCAGACCAGTTCTCCACGAACTTTAGCAAAAAAATAAGCCCTTTTCGGCTCAACCCTCCCCAATAATTCCCATTTCAACACACTTATTCAGCTAAAACTCACCCG
>CAZXWI010000004.1:0-34050 GCA_964644555.1 uncultured Lachnospiraceae bacterium
CATTAAAACCGTAATTAAAATCATATTTTATCAATTTTGAGTTACCGTTTTAAGAAAATGTGTGTTTAATGCATGATATGTGCAAAATACACAAAATAGCGCTATAAAAATAAATGCAAAATATTTTGCCAAAAACAAAGGAGTCATCTAAACATGAATCAAGAAACAAAATTAACCGCTCATGGGTTAGCAATTACTTTGTTAGCTTGCTTGCTCCAAGGGGTACAGTACATCTCAAACAATGCATGGAACTATGGTTATGCAGCAGCATATGAAAGCTGGGGATTAACTCTTATTCAAATCGGTGCTATGGCATCTGCTTGTCAGTTGGCAAAGTCAATAACAAACCTTTTCGGTGGCGTATTGATTGAAAAATTCGGTTATAAAAGAGTTTTGCTTATCTGCGCAGGAATCTTCGGACTTATTCCATTACTCACTGTTTTCTTCTACAAAAGTTATGTAGCATTAATGATTCTTCGTATATTGGCAGGCGCTGCAGCTTGCTCAATTTACGCAGGTTGTAACTTAATGGCATTTGAAAATCTTCCTCCTCAAAACAGAGCATTTGCACACGGAATCATCCTTGCCGGTCCTAATGTAGGTATTGTTTTGGCATCATTCCTCATTCCGTCACTTATCGCTTCCAAAGGATGGCAGGCTGGATTTATCGCAGCTGCAGTTGTAATCTTTATAATCTGCATTGCGTTTGCAATTCTCGTTAAAGGCGGCAAACCTCAACCTAAAGACAAACAAGAAAAAGCAGCTGACTACACAAAGAACATGATTAAAGCATGTTTGAATAAAAACTGGATCCTCGGCACATTAGCAAACTTCCTTTTAGTCGGTGCTGTTATGGGATTAGGATCTTACCTTACTTTGTGCCTCGTAGAAGAAAAAGGCATGACACTTGTTGAAGCAGGTGCTATAACAGGTGCTGCTTCATTGGTAGGTTTCTTCGTAAATCCGCTTTGCGGTGTATTATCGGATGCCATTCACTCACGAAAATGGGTAATAATGCCTTCAGCTCTCCTCTGGGCGGCTTCTGTAGTAGGATTTGCAATGCTCGATGCAAAAGCAGCTCTTATTGCAATGGTATTTATCAAAGACTCGACATTCTTATCAGCAACAAGACCTCTTAATGTTATGGTTGCCGAATCGGTACCGGCAGAGTATATGGCTTCAACTTCAGGATTATATAACGGACTGTCCTTCTTCGGTTCGTCATTCACTCCCGTTATATTCGGTATCGTTCTTACAAAAACAGGTTCATACTCATCAATTCTTTATACGGCCGCAGCACTCTTTGTAGTTGCATTCGTAGTAGAATTATTCATGAGTGAAACTTATACAGGTAAAGCTCTTGCTTCAAAAGATGAAAACTAATTAAATAAATTAAAATTATTAACTTTGAATTGTCCGTCCCAATTCGGGGCGGACAATTCACTAAGCATTATAGGTGTTATTATGAAAGATAAAAAATTAAGATTTTGGGGCGCTGCTGATATAGGAGAAGGATTCTTATCAACTGTCAGTAATACATACTTCTCTTTGTTTTTAACAGATGTAGCCCTTTTGCCGCTCAGTGCGGTAAGCTTCGTAATGATGATCACAAGTGTTTTTGACTTTATCGCAGCACCCGTAGCAGGCGGTATTATTTCGGGAACAAAACCCATGAAATGGGGCAAAATCCGTTCATGGCTTTTGATAGCACCTCCGATAGCAATGATTTTTTCGACCCTCAGCTACATTCCCTACTCATCTGCCACATTTACGGTAATAAGCATTACCGTTTGCTATATCATAGCCAGAGCTACATATAACATTTCATGGGCAGGCAACCTTTCTCTTATAAATGTAGTTGCAGATACGCCGGATATGAGAACAAAACTCACATCTCAAAGAATGGCAGGATTTAATATAGGAAAGCTTTCTTGCGGATATATAACACCTGTTCTGGCAGCTGCATTCGCTTCTGCATTCGGAGAAAAATACTCATATGCACTTGTTTTGTTAATTGCAGGACTTCTTCTCGTAATAGGGCAATTAACACACTTTGCCATCTCAAAAGGATACGAAAACTCTTCAAATTTCGATGAATCTATCGATCTTGCGGATGAAAAACCGGTAAGCCTTAAAGAAATGTTTGTGGCACTCGGCACAAACCCGCAGCTGCTTATAACAGTTTGCGTAGACTTAACCAGCAATATGGGATCATTTTTGCTCCCTGCATTGGCAACATACTATTACAAATATGTTGCCGAAGATATGGTGCTTATGTCGCTTCATATGCTCCTCACCGGATTCGGAGGGCTTATAGGTTCTATATTAATCAGAACAATAGGTAATAAAATAAAAGACCATCGTGCATTTTTGTGTTTTGTATATCCAATAATCGCAATCCTTTTATTCAGCTGTCGTTTTGTAGCACAAATGCCCGTTGTATTCATGATACTTAACATCATCTCTCAAACATTAACAGGGACTACACAGCCTTTGGAATTGCAACTTTACATGGATAATGTCATTTATCATAAATACAAAACAGGAGTCGATGCAAACAGCTTTATTATGAGCCTTAGTAATATGCCGGTAAAATTTGCAACAATTTTAAAAAGCGCAATAATTCCATTTGTACTTATGCAGGCAGGCTTTGTTGCAGGCATGGAACCAACTCCGGAACTGAAACAAGGTATCATCAACGCCTACACAATAATTCCCGCAATAATTCCGATAATAGGATTTATATTACTTAAATTCTTCTACAAGCTAAGCAGAAGCGAGGTTATCAGAATGAAAGAAGAAATGGAAAAGGAGTAAACACAATGACTTTAAAAGAAGATAGACTGAAACTTTTCAATGATGTCTACACAAACAAAATTCCCAAAAGAGTCCCTATCAATGTCAGTTTAACTATGGATGTTGTTTCTGGATATGCTAATCTAAACAGAAAAGATGTTTTATGGAATCCTTCATTGATTGAAAATGCCGTAAAAGAATTAGCTCAAAAAGTTTTTACGGATGTAAATGTATTCGGTGGAAATCCACGATATCCCTCGCAAAGCCAAGCACTTCGTTCAACAAATTCAGTCATGAGTTCCACAGGATTAATGCAGCATCCCGAAGTAATAGGACTCTACCGAGAGGAATACGATCGTTTTATACAAGATCCGTATGCTTGTATATGGGAAGTTATAATCCCTCGTCTTTATAAAGAACTCGATTTCAACAACGATCCGGCAAGAGCGTTGTTTGCACTTTATCAAAGCTCGCAAGTTAAAGCAGAAGATTTAAGAAAAATCATGAGCCTTAACCAAACGCTCACTAATGAATTCGGCTACTACACTGCGCCTGCCGGTGCATTCGCCGCAGCATATGCATGTATGGACTTTATAACGGATAACATAAGAAGCTTTTCTGAAATGTCTAAAGACATACGCCGCTGCCCCGACAAAGTTTTGGCAGCAAGCGAAGCCGTATATCCTCTCAACTACCTCCAAGCAAAGCAAGCAGTGCCTCACGATGAAGGCGCAAGTTTCTTTCCTCTTCATATGCCTACATTCATGAGAGAAAAAGATTTCGCTAAATTATGGTGGCCTACATTTAAAAAACAAGTTACAGATTATGCTTCATTGGGAATGCATACGAGAGCATTTTGCGAAGATGATTGGATGCGCTACATTGACTATTTGCAGGAATTACCTACAGACACAAGATATCAATTCGAATATGGTGATCCAAAGATATTAAAAGAAAAACTCGGAAACAAATTTATTCTCACAGGTCTGTTCCCTCTCGGATACCTTACTACATTATCCAAAGAGGAATGCATTGATAAAGTAAAAGAGTTTATCGATATCATGGCACCCGGAGGCAAATTCATTTTTGGGTTTGATAAAAATCCGCTTATCTATGAAGACATCAATCTCGATAACCTCATAGCTGTTTGCGAAACAGTCAGAGATTACGGAGTGTATGACAACGCAGGAAGCACTGCAGGTGAAGAGTTCAATTCATCGGATTACACTCATTCAAATTCGCCGAAATTCACAAGCAAATGCTACAGGACATGGGAAGAATACAAAGAGCTACACCCCGAAACACCCGAGAGTGCAAAAGAGCGTGTGGAAAAATCGGAAAGAGATTTAATTTCACAGGCATATAGTCTTTTACTGTAGTTACACAAATAATAGTCTATTCATATTTTAAATAAAACACATGGAGGTATAACTATGGACTCGAATAATTTAAGACAAGAACGCGAAAAAATGTATACTGAATTATACAACAACATAATTCCAGAAAGATTTCCAGTGCATGACAGCATAACATGGAACTATCTTATCGAATACTCCGGCAAAGACTTAATGGAAGTTCAATATCGCTATGATCCCGATGAATGTATAGAAATCATCGAAAAAGCATATGCTGACGGGGTACTCACCGGAGATAATCAAGTTACCGCAGGAGGTCATTGGCCCATTTCACTCATGCTACAGGAATGCAGACAAAGTGTTGTTGGCACAACGGGAATGATTCAGCATCCGGAACGCGAATATATGTATGATGATGAATACGATGAATTCATCAAAAATCCCTATGACTTCTTCTTGGAAAAAATTTCGACACGAACCAATTTTGCGTATTCCAAAGGTGAAGTAGCAAGACAATTCGCTTTTACGAAATGGATACTTTCACAAAACGAACTCGGAGAAAGATTAGGCAAAGTAAATAAAACGATTTCTGATAAATACGGACATTGGGCACCGCCTGCAGGAAGCGGTAATCATCAATATATTCCGTTTGATTTCCTTGCAGATCACTGCCGTGGATTCTCTAAAATACCCGTTGATGTAAGACGCCAACCGGAGAAAGTACTTGAAGCTTGCGAAGCGTTAATGCCAATGTGCTTATGGACAGGTATGAATAAAGTGCAAACAAATGTCGGTTCAAATATGATTCCGACACACATGGCAGCCTACCTCAAAACAAAAGACTTCGAAAAATTCTATTGGCCGACATTTAAAGCTGTTGTTCACAAAACAGCACAAAGAGGTCAGGCAATGTCCATCTTTATCGAAAATGATTGGGATAGATATGTCGATTACCTTGAAGAAATGCCCATGGGCACAAGAATGTATATGGAATACGGTGATCCGAAGAAATTCAAGGACAAACTCGGAAAGAAACATATCATCGCAGGCTTCTATCCGCTAACTCTCTTTAAAACAGGCACAAAAGAACAATGCATTGACAAGGCTAAGGAGATCATCGATGTTATGGCCCCGGGAGGAAATTATTACTTCTTATGCGATAAGAGCGCTCTTACCCTCGGAGATATAAATATTGAAAACTACAAAGCAACAATGCAGTATGTTAATGAAAATAATAGAAACGACAATGCAGGTGCAATAGTTAACCCCACATTAACAAGAGAAGATACAATCGACAAAGATATCTGCGATAAATATTCCGTAGATGATTTCAAATCCAAATATGTTGTATCATTTGAAGAATTTATTCAGGAATTTCCACCTGTTAATCCTAAAATCGAATGCTATATGCAGGAATACTACAACAAATATCAAAATATGTTACGACTTCAAGCACCTCATAATCTTTAAAAATTCCGGAAGCTCCCTACTTAGGGAGTTTCTTTTTCTTGACAACCTCTTCCCCACAGTCTATAATAAACTCATCCGTTTTAAAATGAGCATTTTAAATCATATATTTTAATAAAAGGAGCTTCTATGCCACCGAAACCGAAATTCACAAAAGCAGAAATCACCCTTGCGGCACTTAATATAGCTTCCGAAAAAGGAATAGAAAAACTCACAGCTCAAGAATTGGCAAAAGAGCTGAACTCTTCAGCGCGCCCCATTTTCACTGTTTTTTCATCAATAAAAGAAGTGCAGGACGAAGTAATAAAAGCGGCAATGACCAAATTCGAAAGCTATGTTCAAAAGCCCATTCCCAACACTCCCCTATTTAAACAAATAGGTATGCAAATGGTATCATTTGCAATGAATGAACCGAAACTCTATCGATTGCTTTTTATGAAAGAAAATAATCCCTCCGAAACATTTGATACGCTCTTTGAAAAATTAGGCATTGTTGCCCAAAACAGCATTAAAACCATAAAGCACGAACATAACTTAAGTGATAAAGATGCAAAGAAACTCTTCGAAAATGTATGGATATTCACTTTCGGCATAGGTGCATTATGTGCCACGGGAATGTGCAAATTTTCAAATGAAGAACTAAGCAATATGTTATCCGAAGAATTCAGCGCAATGATGATGTTGATTCACTCAAGTCAAACAAACGAACTCTAATCAAAGCGAAATGCTAATGTTTTAACAAAATAATGGATTAAAATATAACAGTTATAATATAAAAGCGAATGCTCTGACGAAAGGCTTGATTATAAATATTATTTAAGGAGATTGCTTTTTGAAAAAATCAATCAAACAAACGGATAGTGTAGCATAACTGGGATGTTAGCAAATACTATCACAGCGCAAACCTCCCCGTATTGCAGTCAATAATTTTCAGGGGGGAAAACAATGAATAAAAATGACTTATGTATTCGTTTGGAAGGAAAAGAAGAACAACAAAAGGTTGAAAATTTAGTAAGAGAATTATTTTGGAATGTATATCGCCCGGGCGGCCTCAAATATTATGTTTTGCATCAATTGCGAAATCACTCCGCTTTCATTTCAGAGCTTAACTTCCTCTTGGAAAAGGACGGAAAAATAATCGGCCAAAATGTTTTCGTAAATGCCAACATTAAATCGGATGACGGCAGAATGATTCCCATTGCAACAATGGGTCCGATATGCATTGCACCTCAATTTAAAAGGCAAGACTACGGTAAAATTTTATTGGATTACACTCTTAATAAAGCAAAAGAATACGGTATTAATGCAATTTGCTTTGAGGGAAACATTGATTTTTATGCTAAAAGCGGCTTTACTTATACTTCGAAGTTTAATATTCGTTACCATGATTTACCCGAAGGAGTAGACTCCTCATTCTTTCTTTGTAAAGAATTGAGCAAAGGATATCTTGACGGCATTAGCGGCGAGTACACTCCACCCGAATGTTATTTCGTAAACGAAGTAGATGCAGATGAGTTCGACAAATTATTTCCAACTAAGGAAAAACTAAAACTTACAGGTCACCTTTTCTGATAAACGACATTCCGGCGGTAGATTTTTACCGCCTGAATGATATTTACACCCATTACCCCGAGGAGAAACATAATTGAGTAAATATGATAAACTTTGGAATTATATTAATATACAAGGCTGCGATAACTTAATATTGTCATTTGATGAAATCGAGAATATCGCAGGGATTCCAATCGACCACTCGTTTCTTAATTATAAAGCAAAACTAACTCAATACGGCTACGAAGTACATAAGATATCCATGAAAAACAGGCAGGTATCATTTACCAAAACATATACAAACAAAAATTTGGTTTTATATATTCATGGCAAAGGAGGTTCACCCGCAGAAGCCGAGCGTTACAAAGCAATCTTTCAGGACTGTGATGTGGTTGGGCTTAACTACCTCTCCGAAACAATACAGCAAGCAAAAGAAGAGTTTCAGACTCTTTTTAAAACTTATACGCAAAAATATAATCATATTATAATCATTGCCAACAGTATCGGTGCTTATTTTGCAATGTGCGCACTGCCACAAGAGAAAATAAAGAGAGCTTATTTCATTTCACCAATCGTAGATATGGAAAGCCTTATCCTTAATATGATGGATTTTTACGGTATTTCGGAAGATAATTTAAAAAAGGAAGAAACAATCCACATACCAAATGGGGAAACTCTTTCTTGGGAATACCTTTGCTATGTCAGAGATAATCCTATCATTTGGAATGTGCCAAGCTATATTTTATATGGCGAAAATGATACTCTAACAGAATTAAACACAATAACTTCATTTGCCAATCAAACAAATGCGAACCTTACAATAATGCCAAATGGCGAACATTGGGTTCACACCGATGAGCAAATGAAATTTCTGGATGAATGGATTAGAAAAATATAAACGAATAAATTTTAGTATGCGAATTTAACTTACTTAAATAAAATCATAGTATAAGCTATTCTAATTCGATACTATCGCATAAACCCAAGCAGTACGAAAGGTTTTGCATTTTTTATAAAGCAACCACCGGTTGATACATTGCGAAATATCGGTTGGTGGTATGCAAACGCTGAATGTGGTATCGTTGTTACGACAAAGCGAGATGCTTTAGTCCTACAACAATACTATGGAGGAAAAACAATGATTTTAGCAGATAAAATTATCATTTTACGAAAAAGAAACGGTTGGTCGCAAGAGGACCTTGCAGAGTAAATGAATGTATCGCGCCAAGCTGTTTCCAAATGGGAAAGTACGCAAACTATTCCCGACCTTGAAAAGATTCTCATATTGAGCCGCCTTTTCGGGGTTACCACAGATTACCTTTTAAAAGACGAAGTGGAATGTGAAGAATATACCGATGATGAGGAAATCCCCATTAAGAAAGTTACTCTTTCTTTGGCAAACGAATTTTTGCAGTGGAAAAACTCATCATCCTTAAAAATTGCAATAGGCACATTTTTGTGCATAATATCTCCCATCACATTGATTATGTTAAGCGCAGTAACACTGATGCCGAATTCCGTAATATCCTAAAATGAGGCAGGTGCAATAGGGCTTATTACCCTTTTCATCGCCGTTGCATCGGCAGTTAGCCTATTCGTATGGTGCGGGTTTAAAAATTCGATGTATGAATTTATCGACAAAGAACCCTTTGAAACCGAATACGGCGTTACGGGAATGGTTAAGGAAAAACAAAAAAACTACAAACCGACCTACATCAAACAAAATATTTTCGGAATTTGCCTTTTAGTGTTATCCCCGATTCCTATTTTTGCTGCGGCAATTACCGAAAACAAAATTTTAACTATAATTATGGTTTGCTTAACCTTATTGATTGTTGCTGTGGGAGTAATGTTCTTGGTTATGGCAAACATACGCTACTCAAGTATGCAAAAGCTTTTAAAAGAGGGCGATTATTCCCCTGCCAATCAGGCAAAAAACCGTATCGAAGGAATATTTTCTTCGGCATATTGGCTTACCGCCACAGCTATATACCTTGCTTGGAGCTTTGCAACAAATTTATGGAACAATACATGGATAGTATGGCCCATTGCCGGAGTGCTTTACGCTGCTGTATTCTCCATTTTCGAATTTGTCATATTCAGAAAACATAACGATAAATAAAACACATATTGAACAAAGGAGGCGAATATATGCTGACCACAGAAAGACTATTATTACGCAAATGGACAGAAGATGATGCCAACACCCTATTTGAATACGCAAAAGACCCCGATGTCGGACCTATCGCAGGCTGGAATCCACACCGTTCAAAAGAAGAAAGTCTTGAGATTACTAAAAATGTCCTAAACAGCGAAGAATGTTATGCCATATGCGAAAAAAATTCCAATACAGCCATAGGTGCCATTGAACTTCGTTTGAACAAATATACCGATATGACCGACAAAGACGACGAATGTGAGCTTGGCTACTGGCTAGGAAAACCCTTTTGGAACAGAGGCTATATGACAGAAGCCGCAAAGGAAATAATTCGCCACGCTTTTAAAGATCTCGGTATGAACGCAATATGGGGTGGTTATTACGACGGCAATCTAAAATCCAAAAGAGTGCAGGAAAAAGTCGGATTCGTATATCATCACACCTGCGAAAATGTGCCTGTAGTGCTGCTCAACGAAATGCGTATAGGGCATACCAATGTTATGACTAAACAGCATTGGCAAGAGTTTTATTCATAAAATTATTCATGCAAATAACCTATAAACATTACTTAAAAGCAAACAAAAATTCGGCAATAAAGCACATAATCAATAAATTAATCAGACATAAAATCAAGGAAAGAAAATGGAATATATACAACTTACAAAAGAAAATATAGACAAAGAACATATCTGCTGTGCCATTTCCAACAAAGACGATATTCAAGTAAACTCTAAAAAAGCTTGGCTGAAAGAACGCTTTGATGATGGATTGGTTTTTCTGAAAAGCGTGCAACGAGGCAAATGCTTTATAGAGTACCTACCTGCTGAAAACGCATGGAACCCGATAAGCGCCGATAACTATATGTATATCGACTGCCTATGGGTGGCAGGCTCTTTTAAAGGGCATGGCTACTCCACCGACTTATTAAATCTATGCATTGATGATGCAAAAGCAAAAAATAAATACGGGCTTTGCATCTTATCATCAAGTAAGAAAAAGCCATTCCTCTCTGAGCCTAAGTATTTGAAATACAAAGGATTTTCTGTTTGTGATGAAGCAGCTAACGGTATTCAATTATGGTATCTGCCTTTTGAGGGAAACGAAAAATTACCGAAATTTAAGGAATGTGCAAAGCAGCCTCATATTGATGAGTCCGGATACGTTTTGTATTACACAAGTCAATGCCCGTTTAATGCGAAATATGTGCCTATCATTGAGCAGTTATCGCAAGAAAAAGGCATTGCATTCAAGGCGGTTCACTTAGAAAATAAGATTGATGCTCAAAATGCACCGACCCCAATTACCACATACGCATTGTTTTATAACGGAGAATATCTCACCAATGAGCAAATGAATGACAAGAGATTTTTAAAGCTTATCGAAAAAGGTGAACTGTAAAATATAAAAATATGATAAACCACATAAATAAAACAGGAGCAATGTTCCTGTTTTATTATTATTTAAGATACCTAAAAGCAAAATTTCCGTGATAGTAAAATGTACGGTTATTTACAGCTCTTGAGTTTCTTCTATTTTTGTGATTATATCCACTCTTCTTTGATGTCTGCCGCCTTCGTATTCGCCGCCGAGCCATGCATCGACTATCATTTTAGCAAGCTCAACTCCCACGACTCTGCTTCCCATGGAGAGCATATTGGTATCGTTATGATTTCTTGATAACAATGCCGAATACGGTTCGCTGCAAACGACACAACGAATACCTTTGACCTTGTTTGCCGCAATGGATATGCCTACCCCCGTTCCGCAAACAAGAATACCTTTTTCGCACTCTTTATTTGCTACAGCTTTGGCAGCTTTATATCCGAATTCGGGATAATCGCAGCTGGACTCATCATATGTACCGTAATCTTTGGTTTCGTAACCTTTTTCATTTAAATATTTTTCTATTTCCTTTTTTAATGCATATCCTGCATGATCAGAGCCTAAAGCTATCATTTTGCACCTCGCTTGAATTATATATTTTAAGTTTAATCCTCAATAAAAGTAAAGTCAATACTAAGCATGATTTATCGAAAGCAATTTCATTACTTTTTTATATACGGTGTATATCGAATATCCTCCCCCAAAGGAATACCAAACCCGATATTTGAGATATCCTCTGCTTTTATATCAAAATTTATGCACGCTATATCTTGTTCGGTGAGTTTATCACTGCCTGATTTAACTAAAACCGAAGAAAGCTTTGTTATTATTAATATCTTGTCTTTCTCTTTCAACTCTCTGATTTTGGCAAGACCTATTTGGTTAGAGGCGAGAATACGAATATAATTTGTTTGGTAATTTCGGAAGACTTCGTAATCATTTTTCGTATAACCAATTAGCATATTCATCAAAATGCGCCTAACTCGTGAATTTGGCACGGTTTTAGTGTTCACACAATGTACAAAGTTATCAACACCTTTTTCAAGGTTATGCGCATTCTTTTTAAAGCGTTCTGCTGCTCCGTCAAAAGCCTCCGCTATTTCGTTTATTTCGTTCTCGCTCTTTACCGTCAAAAGATATGATAAAATATCTTTATAATCCTTTATCGAATGATTGACATTATTTCGGCTTTTGTAAATATCATACGAAGCATTTGGTAAATATTTCTCAAGACTGATTTCCGATTCCGAAAATATAGCCTCTCTTATTTGGGAAGATGATTTAAAATCTGAATTCCTTTTTATAAATATCAGCTCGATATCCGACTTTATCCTTATTTTTGCCCGAGCGTATTCCAAAGCCAATATATTGTTCGGTTTATTTAAAAAGCTGTAATCAATTCCCGTTAGGGCACTTAATGCATCTATTCGCTCGGCTGCATATGGCACATTGCTCTTGGAAGAAGATGTCAAGTAAGATTTTAGTTTGCCATCTTCTATTATTTTTGCGGCTTTTATGATTTCATCTTTTTTTTCGGGGTTCTCCGCTCCGCAGCAGAGGTACTCGGCATTTATTTTATCTGCTTCACTCACAGCACCATATGCAAACATTTCCGCATTTTGAGAAGCATATACCATCGGCAGCTGCAAAACCAAGTCCGCACCCGATTCCACCGCTACAGTAGCTCTTAGTTTTTTATCCCATATGGCAAAATCTCCCCTTTGCACACATGAGCCGCTCATTACGGCGACTACCAAGTCAAAGCAATACTCTTCTTTAAGAATTTTTATCTGGTACTCATGACCTTTATGAAATGGGTTGTATTCCGACGGGATTACGACTGTTTTCATTTTCTGTTTTCCCTTTCGGCATAAAACAAATATTGTTGAGCAACTCCGGCATAATCTCCCCATTTCGATGTGGCAAGTTCGTAACCTTTCTTTTCGGTTATGTTTTGGATATTGTATTTTTCGGTAAATATGCGTTTAACCCACACATCATGAGGGCAAACTTCAAGCCTGTGCATACCGAAAAGCAAAATGCAGTCCGCCACTTTTCCGCCTATGCCCTTAAGAGAAAGGAGCATTTCACGAGCCTTAGGTGTGCCAAGAGAGCTAAGAATATTTAAATCAAAGCTTAAATCATTTACACTTCTTACCGCATTAAGCACATATTCATCACGATAACCAAGTCCTAAGCTTTTTAATTCATCTTTAGTAGCATGGGATAATTCTTCGGGAGTAGGGAAAGCATATTTCATTCCGTCATCGGTAGGAATACTTTTTCCGTATGAAGTGCAAAGGGATTCTATTATCTTTTTTATTCGTGGTATATTATTGTTTTGCGAAATTATAAACGATATCAAACACTCCCACAAATCTTGATTAAGTATTCTTATACCGCTACCGCATTCTATTGCGCCTTTTATAATCTCATCGGTGGCAATTTGTTTTTTGATATTGCCATAATCCGTATTCAAATCGAAAAAGTTATACCATATATTTTCGAATTCTTCATCGGATACATCATCGCAAAGAATTTCACCGTCTATTTGCCTGATTTTGATATATTTTCCGAAAGCGACACCGCTGTACTCATTTTCTCCCGTTTTGTTGAATCTGAAACATTGTCCACAGTCGAAGGTCTGGGCAATGTCAAAATCGGAATAATTATTTATTACCACCATAGTCTATTTCGCATTGATGGGTATGGTGATTACGACCTCCACCCTGTCATCGTATTTATTTTCCGTATAATCAGCACCAAGCCCCGTCTTTTTGATGATGTCGTAGGCTTGTTTGATAGTATTTGTGTATATCTTATAGTTAAAGGAATTTTTGATATTGCTTCTTGACGAATTCATTACGACTTCGCTCTTTAATTTCTGAACGAGTTCCTCTGTCTGACGCACATTAAGTTCTTTATTTTTTATCGTTTCTATGGCTTTAAGGCGCATTTCGGTATCTGGTATTTGCAAAAGCTCTCTTGCATGGCGCTCGGTAAGCTTATATTCTATGACCTTATTGATTACCTCGTCACCCAATTTCAAAAGTCTGAGCTTGTTGGCCACGGTGGACTGTGTTTTACCGATTTTATCGGCAAGCTGCTGCTGAGTCATTTGGTAGCGTTCAATAAGCTGCTTGTAGGCAAGGGCTTCTTCGATATAGTTAATGTCCTCACGCTGTATATTCTCTACCAACGACATAAGCTCGAAATCTTCGCCCTCTCCCCGAAGAAGTACGCACGGCACCGTTACCAGCCCTGCCAACTTTGATGCTCTGAGTCGTCTTTCCCCGCTTATGAGTGCATATTTGCCGTTGGGCATTTCCTTTACGGTGAGCGGCTGAATGATGCCCACTGCCTTTATTGAACCTGCAAGTTCCGCCAGAGTATCGTCATTAAATATTTTTCTCGGCTGATTACTGTTTGCAATAATATCATTAACATTTATCGCTTTTATTTCTTTAACCATTTTTGCCATAATTTTCACCGATCCTTCTTTATTTCTTTTTCGTTATTTCTATCAACAATACATTTATATCCGACGGAGATACTCCCGATATTCTGCTTGCCTGCCCTATATTTTTCGGGCGCAATTTAGTGAGCTTTTGTCTTGCTTCCAATCTTAAATTTGCCGTATTTTCATAGTCGAAATCATCGGGAATCAGCTTATTTTCAAGTTTTAGGAATCGCTCTATTTGTTGTTGCTGCTTTTGTATATAGTTTTCGTATTTTATTTGAGTATGCACCTGGAATTTGATATCGCCCGAAAGAGGAGGTCTGTCTTTGTCGAGATCCTCTGCCATGTCGTAATCAAATTGAGGTCTTTTCATCAAATCATAAAGGCTTACGGAAGCTTTGATGGTGTCTATGCCATGCTTTTGGGCAAAGGTGTCAAACTCTTCCCCTGCTTTTATTTTTGTGTTACGAAGTCTTGTCATTTCTTCGTTTATCATGTTTTGCTTTTGGATAAACTTTTGATATCTATCCTCGTCTATCAAGCCGAATTCGTACCCCAAAGGAGTAAGACGCATATCGGCATTATCCTGCCTTAATAAAAGCCTGTATTCAACACGAGAAGTCATTATTCGGTATGGCTCGCTTGTTCCTTTGGTTACGATATCATCAATCAATACCCCAATATACGCATCGGCTCTTCCCAAAATCAAATACTTTCCGCCATCTACATATTGAGCGGCATTTATTCCTGCCACTATCCCCTGTGCGGCAGCTTCTTCATATCCGCTGGTGCCGTTGATCTGACCTGCTGTGAATAAGCCCTTTACCAATTTTGTTTCAAGGCTTGCTTCTATTTGAGTCGGCTCTATGGCATCATATTCTATGGCATAAGCAGGACGCATTATTTCGCAATTTTCAAAGCCCTCTATGGTGCGCATAAATTCAAGCTGCACATCTTCGGGAAGAGAGCTTGACATACCCTGAATATAAACTTCGTCCGTGCTTTCACCCTCGGGTTCTACGAATAGCTGATGTCTTTGTTTATCGGCAAATCTGACTACCTTATCTTCAATGCTCGGGCAATACCTCGGACCTGTGCCTTCGATAACCCCCGAATACAGCGGTGAACGGTGAAGATTTGCTTTAATTACTTCGTGAGTTCTCTCGTTGGTATATCCCAAATAGCAGGGAACATTTTTATATGTACATTCCTCATCGTCAAATGAAAACGGACTTCCGCCCTCATCGCCGTATTGCACGGAAAGCTTGGAAAAATCTATGCTTCTCTTGTTGACTCTTGCCGGAGTACCCGTTTTAAGACGAAGTATTTCAAAGCCCAATTCTTTCAAACAACCACTTAACGGGCCGGATGCAATAAGCCCATTCGGACCGCATTCTCTGGTGGATTCTCCGATTATAACCTTGCCTTTTAAATATGTGCCGGAGGCTATAACAGCGGCTTTACAGCGGTATATTCCACCTGTTTCGACTTCCACCCCCGTAAGAATGCCGTTTTCGACTATAAGGCTGACTGCTTCGTTTTGCTTTAAATACAAATTCTCTTGATGTTCGATAATGCTTTTCATATATTCATGATATCTGCGTTTGTCTGCTTGAGCTCGCAAGGACTGCACAGCTGCACCCTTTGAAGAGTTGAGTGTTTTTATTTGCAAATATGTACGGTCTATAGCCTTACCCATCTCACCGCCGAGAGCATCTATCTCTCTGACCAAATGCCCTTTACCGGTGCCGCCAATCGACGGATTGCAAGGCATGAGTGCAAGGGAATCCAAATGCAAAGTCAAGAGCAACGTTTTCTTGCCTTTTCTTGCCGATGCCAAAGCAGCTTCGCATCCTGCATGACCTGCCCCTATTACTACAACATCATAATATCCGGCTTCGAATTTCATTTTAAACCTACTTTCCTAAACAAAAATTAGCGAAAATTTCATTTACAATATCTTCATCGGCAGTCTCGCCCGTGATTTCTCCCAAAGCGTGCCATGCATCTCTTATATCTATTTCTATAAGATCCACAGGCATCATGCAAGATAGAGTTTCTATGGCGCTTCCAATAGAATTTACGGCTCTGTCGATAAGAGCTTTATGCCTTGAATTAACAAGTAATATACAGCTTGCCACATCACCCGGTTCGCTTTGGGCAAATGCTGTTATTTTTTCTTCCAATTCTTCCAAATTATCACAAGTGCGAGCCGACATTACCACAAAATCTTCATTTTGGAAAAAGTTTTTTGTGTTTTCATTAATGCCCTTATCACACTTATTTAATATTACGATAATGGGTTTTTGCTTTGCTTTTTCGTAAATGGCTTTATCTTCTTCACTGAGTTCACTCGATACATCACACACAAACAAAGCAAGGTCTGCATTTTCCAAGGCGCTGATGGATTTTTGTATGCCGATGGCTTCGACTTTATCATCGGATTCTCTTATTCCCGCAGTGTCCATTATTTTAACGGGAATGCCTCCCATATATATAAGCTCATCCACCACATCTCTCGTGGTTCCCGGAATATCGGTTACGATTGCTTTCTCTTCATTTACCAAAGCATTGAGCAGCATCGATTTACCTACATTCGGTTTACCGACTATAGCAGTTTTTAGTCCGTCTTTATAAATCTCGCCTTTTTTAAATGTGACGGATAGATTCATCATGTGATTTCGGATAATATCCAATTCGTTCTTCAATTCGAAATTTTGAAGTTCGTCTATGTCATATTCGGGATATTGTATCGTTACCTCCAAATTTGAAAGAACTGTGAGTATCTCGGACTTGATTTTATCTATTTCGTCTTTGAGTCTGCCTTCTATCTGACCTGCGGCAATTTTGGAAAAAGACTCGGTTTTACTCGTTATCATATCGCTTACGGCTTCCGCTTGCGATAAATCTATTCTGCCACCTAAAAAAGCCCTTTTGGTAAATTCACCCGGCTCGGCAAGGCGTATTCCCTCGGAAATAATAAGATCCAAAACGCTCCTTGCTGCTGCAAACCCACCATGGCAATTTATCTCGCATACAT
The DNA here is from genome assembly GCA_964644555.1 of uncultured Lachnospiraceae bacterium. Lineage (GTDB taxonomy): Bacteria > Bacillota > Clostridia > Eubacteriales > Anaerofustaceae > RUG14186. The sequence goes on from CAZXWI010000004.1 coordinate 17,211, forward strand.
CTTGAGTTGTATATGTGTGAGGAGCTTCCATTTTGCTTACCAAAACCTCATCAAGCACTTCACCGTTTTTATTGACAATATGCCCGTAATTTATGCTGAAATTATTTGCATCGGCAAATCTTTTGTTATTCGGTCTTTTAAATATTCGCTCTATTACTTCAAAAGCTTCATCTCCGCTTATTCTGATAATGGAAATGCCTCCCATTCCGGCAGGAGTGGAGATAGCAGCTATGGTTTCTTCGTTATACATAAGTATTTCACCTCAACTATATATTTTAACAAAAAACAATAAAATAATAAAGTAAAAAACAGTTATTGGGAAATAATATATGAAAATGATTGCATTTTGCAATATTACCGTATGTTTTGCTTAAATATACACTGCGAATTATTATTTCATTAATTTTAAATTTTTGATTGATAAATTTCAAATAATTGGTATACTTAAACCGCATAAGGAGGAATAATTATGGAAGATTATAACTATTATCAAGAAGAAACCACCAGATACGAATATATATCTCTTTCCGAATATGTAAACAAAACATTTCTTTGGATGTTCTTAGGGCTTTTGGTTACATTTGCAGTTGCATATTTCGGATACGCTTCGGCACTCATACTTTATGTATTTTATTACCCTGGAATTTACTTTGCATTATTGATAGGCGAAGTCATTGCCGTAATGGTACTATCATCAAGGCTTGATAGAATGAGCACAACTACCGCAAAGGTACTCTTTATCGTCTATGCAATCATCAACGGTATTTCGTTCAGTTCTGTTTTCCTTACTTGCAATATGGGTATACTCATCTACGCTTTCGGGCTTTCGTCGATGTTTTTCGGAATAATGGGGCTGTACGGTTTTACCACCAAAAGAGATCTTTCTGGAATCAAACCTATTCTTTTCGGAGAATTGATATTCCTTTTGGTAATAAGCATATTATCAATATTCATTAATTTCAGTGCTTACGAAACAGCCATATGCATAATCGGTATCGTTGTGTTCTTAGGAATTACCGCATACGATATGCAGAAAGTAAAGCACTATCACGCAATGTATGCTTATGACTCTGAAATGGCGGCTAAAAGCTCAATCTATGCGGCACTTCAAATATACCTCGACTTCATCAACATATTCTTGTATATTTTAAGATTAATGAGAAACAAACGCCGTTAATCAATCAAATTAAGTTAAGCTGTGCTATGTAACTTTGCACAGCTTTTTTTGTTTCAAAGCACCTATATTTACTGTTTTACGAAATTAGTATATACCCTTCCTATTTTGAAATACATTTAATACATATTCTCAAATCCTCGTTCTTTTCATACATATACGGCTTTATTGAGTAAATATTACGACTGAAAATAACATTCTTCGTAATTACATACCATTCAATTTTATGCTATAATTATATTGATAAATAAGAAAAGGAAAATATATTTATGATAGACTTAATCCAAAATTTAACCGAGCAGGGCGTTAATCAGCAGCTCTTAGACAAAGCCATTGACTTTGCGAAAAATAACAGCGTAGATAAAGAATATGAAAACAGGTTGATAGACCCCACAAATGTTTATTACGGAAAGGATGTTTGGGAAATGGCGATTGCCGCTCTTTTGGAAGGCCATAACATTTTGCTAAGCGGAGCCAAGGCAACAGGGAAAAATGTTTTGGCGGACAACCTTGCATTTCTCTTTGCAAGACCCGAATTCAATATTTCGTTTAATGTTACCACCGACAGCTCATGCCTCATAGGAACGGATACATTCGTGGATAACGAAGTTAAACTTCGTAAGGGGCCTGTATACCAATGCGCTCAGTGCGGTGGATTCGGCATATTCGATGAAGTAAATATGGCAAAAAACGATGCAGTATCGGTTCTTCATTCGGCACTGGATCACAGAAGAATAATCGATGTTCCGGGGTATGAAAAAATCATACTGCACCCCTCTACCCGATTTATAGGCACTATGAACTACGGCTACGCAGGCACAAAAGAGCTTAACGAAGCATTGGTTTCAAGATTTTTGGTTATTGATATGCCTCAACTTGACCACCCGACTTTGATGAAAATTCTAAAGGATGAATTTTCCGATGCAAAAGAATTTGCATTGGATCAATTCTGCGGACTCTTCATGGACTTGCAATTAAAAGCGCTTAACAGCGAGATTTCCACAAAAGCAGTGGATTTAAGAGGAATGATTTCGGCAATCAAAACCATAAAAATAGGTCTTGAACCGTCAAAGGCAATAAAAATGGGGATCACAAATAAGAGTTTCGATAATTTCGAGCGTGATATAATAAACGATGTGGTTATGACACGAATTCCCTCGGATTGGACACCTTCCGATATATTTTAGGTTATAAATATGGATGAAAACAAAAATTCAAACTATATAGACGAAGAAACTGAACTTCGGCTTAATTCACGCATTATGAACTTGGTTTGGACAATAAGCGGGAATTACGATATAAACTATTCACCTGACACCAAACTATTCATGCGTTCGGAGGCGATGTGCCTTTATGATGCAATAAAGCAAGGAGCGTTTGCAAAATATTACGACAGAGAATTGCTTTCGTTGTATATACTCAAAAAACTATACAAAGAGGCAGATTACGAAATACTCAATTCCGTAGCGCAAATGGCTGTTGAATCGGCTTGCCGCAACAAGATAGAAGATGAGCGTGCCGGAGTGTTTCAAATAAGAGAAAGAGCCTTAGACGATATGGTAGATTTGGATTTCAAGAAAATGGCTCATTCACCCGCCGGCAGAATGAAACTGGCTCTTATTCATACATACCGAACAGGTAAAATAAGCACAACCAAAGCTTTAACACCTGCTATAGAAAAATTTATTTCTCTGGAAAACGAATCGGATACCATGGAAATAATCAAAGCAATAGACGAAATATATAACCACTACTTCGACAAAAGCTTTGAAAAAAACGGTATAACTCTGGAAGATGTAATGAATGTGCCGTTGAGGCTATTGGTGGATAACGACTGGAGCGATATCTTAAACGATGAACTTTATACGGACAATTTCGAGCAGATAGTACAGGAAATAAGTGCAAGCCTAACAAACCTCTCGCAAAGTGTTGAAAAGGAAAGCACCGATAAAGCAAAACAGAGCATTAAATTTTTGAACAACCAAGATGTTCAAAAGATGAATATACATGTTGAAAACACTTTCGGAAAAAGTTACCTGAGCGAGCAAGAGAATAAAAGGCTGAATTACTCGATTTGTAAAGGGATATCATCTAATTGCAAATTGCATTTTACCGACGGTATATTATCAACTCTGCCCAAAGATCATTATAGATACAAATACGCTCAGAGCCATCTATCCAAAAACAAAGTGGCATACTTTGATAACCATAGAATTGTCAAAAGGAATATAGCCATTCTAACGGGCATACTAAAAAACTCGCTCATATTGCGCTCAGAAAAGGAAATGATACCCGGAGATTCGGGCAAAGTCAATATTAAAAAAGTATGGAAGATAGGCAGGGCAAATGCCGAGAATATTTTCGATAAAATAGTCAAAAGAGACGAATCCGACTTTGTTGTGGATATATTAATAGATGCCAGCGGTTCGCAGTCATCAAGGCAGGGCAAGGTAGCGCTTCAGGCATTCATATTAAGCGAATCCCTTTCGGAAGCCAAGATACCCCACAGAATAATGTCGTATTGCACATTTTGGGAATATACAGTACTTCGCCGCTTTAGGGATTATGACAGTCCCAAAAGTGCAAATGCGAAAATATTCGAATACATGACTTCCTCCAACAACCGCGATGGTCTTGCAATAAAAGCCATTTGTGAGAACCTGCTAAAAAGAGATGAAGAACATAAGATTCTCATTGTTTTATCCGACGGGCGCCCGAACGACATAAATTTAAACAATCCGAATGATTTAAACGGCATTCTGTACACAGGAGAAGCAGCCATAAAAGATACTGCACACGAAGTCCGAAATGCGAGAATGAATGGAATAAGCGTTTTGGGTGTATTCGCAGGAAGTGAAGAGGACTTAGCAGCAGAAAAGCTTATATTCGGCAAGGACTTTGCCTACATTAAGAACATTTCCAACTTTTCGAATGTTGTAGGATTATATCTTGTAAAACAAATTGAAGAATAAGCTAAAAACCGTTGATAAATAGTATTTAGAATGTTACAATCAGCAGGATATCATTTTTAAGGATTAAAATAAAACAATGAAAACCCAAAGCAACACATTTAAAGTACTAAAAGAATATATGATTCTGACTGCCGCAACGCTTTTAATGGATATCGGGATATATGTATTCAAATACCCAAACAATTTCACATTCGGAGGTATTACGGGAGTTTCCATTTTGCTTTCGAAAGTAACACCGTTAACAACAGCCACAATAAACCTTATTTTCAATATGGGGCTGCTCATAGTGGGCATAATTATCCTCGGCAAAGGTTTTACATCAAAAACAATATATGTAAGCACACTATCCGCCGTGATGATATATATTTTAGAGAAAATATGGTATATTCCCGCACCATTAACATCCGAACCGATGCTGGAACTTGTGTTTGCTGTGTTGTTGCCGGCTTTGGCATCAGCCGTTCTTTTTAATATGAATGCTTCCAGTGGGGGTACCGATATAATCGCAATGATACTCAAAAAATATACTTCGCTCAATATAGGCATGTGCTTATTATGCGTAGATATTTTTATTGCGGTCAGCACATTCATTGTATTCGATATACAGACAGGACTTTTCGCCCTTCTCGGCCTTATGGCAAAATCGCTTATAATAGACAACGTAATCGAAAGCATAAATACTTGCAAATATTTCAATGTAATATGCAATAATCCCGAACCTATTTGCGATTTCATATGCTCGAAATTAGACAGAAGCGCCACCGTATACGAAGCACAGGGAGCATTTTCACACCAGAAGAAATATGTTATTATGACGGCAATGAAGCGCCGACAAGCTGTTGAACTTCGAAACTTTATAAGACAAACCGAACCCACCGCTTTTATACTCATATCCAACACGAGTGAGATTATAGGCAAAGGGTTTAGAGGATTTAACTAAAATAAAACAATCCCATTCACTGTGGTATGTGAATGGGATTGTTTTATTAGTGGGATTTATTCCCCTTACTTCAACAACTCCCTAACATTAGCCTTATAAACTTCAACCCCCGGTTGATCAAATGGATCAACACCCAAAAGTATACAGCTCATGGCGCAGGCTTTTTCGAAAAAATAAACCAAGTATCCGAAGCTTTCTTCCGAAAAATCATCTACCTCAAACTTCATAACGGGCATTCCTGCCTGAGAATGAGCCTGAGAAACAGCTTCGTAAACGATGTTGTTCATCTCGTTATAGCTCTTTGCATCTTTTTTGAAAGTAATGTCCAAAGTAGGATTCTTTACTTTAAACATACTCTCGAAAATCATCGGCATACCTTCCTGCATATACTGACCTAAAGAATGTAAATCTCTTGTGTACATAAGCGATGCAGGTAAAAGACCTTTTCTGTTTTTGCCTTCACTCTCCCCGAAAAGCTGTTTAAGCCATTCGGCAAAGTATTCAAGTTGCGGTTCGTCATATGAGAACATCTCCACATTTTTTCCGTTTATGTAAAGAAGTCTTCTTATAACCGCATATTTGTAGCAGTCGTTGTACTTCACATTCGGCTGTTTGACAATGTCGTAGGCTCTTTTAGCACCGTTTAACACCTTTACTATATTTACCCCTGCCACGGCAAGCGGGAACAGCCCTGCAGGCGTAAGAACGCTGTAGCGACCGCCTATGTCGGAAGGCAGCACAAAGCTCTTATAGCCCATTGCATCCACCTCGGCTCTTAACGTGCCTTTTTCGGCATCTGTTACTGCATAAATTCTGGTTTTATAATCTTCACCGTATTTCTCGAATAAGAAATATTTAAACAAATCGAATGCCGCTGATGTTTCCATGGTAGTGCCACTTTTGGATATGACAATAAGGCACACATCTTCATTTTTAAGCTTTTTCATAAGCTGAGCATGATATGTGGCGCTCATATTACACCCTGCAAAATAAATTTTAGGTCTGTTCTTATTAACAGTAAAATCGTTTATCATCATATCAAGGCCTGCTTTGGCTCCGAGATATGATCCCCCTATGCCTATTACGACAACTGCCGTATGTTTTGAGGCTATATCATTTGCCGTATCGATAATATCTTTAACCAAAACTTGTGATATATCATAAGGATAATCCACCCAACCGGTAAATTTAAGATTACCGCTGTGAAGCGTTTCGTGTGCAATCTTTACAGGCTGCTCGAATGGATTAAAATCCTCGTTTTTTAAATTTAGCAATGAATAATCGAAAGTAACTTTGTTCATAAATTTCTCCGTCTAATCATCATTGATGATCTTTTTTCCGAAAATAATTATACCATTAATTAGGCTTAATTGAAACCTTGCAAAGCCGTAATATTGAAATTAAATAAAAAAGGTGCCGATTAGCACCTTTAATTACTGTTATTAATGGCAACCGCAGCCATGATTGTCGTCATGATGAGTGCAGTGATGTTCATGTTCTCCGCAGCCATGTTCACCGCATGTATGTGCTTCACCATGGTCGTGGTGATTGCACATTACATTCGGATTATAATCAAGCTTTCCATCTAAGAGCGCCTGCACTGCTTCATCGGCATCTCCCGAACAGCCTCCGTAAAGGATAATTCCTGCTTCGGCAAGTGCGTTTCTTGCACCGCCGCCGATACCTCCGCAAATGAGTGCATTTGCTCCGCTGAATGCAAGAAATCCTGCCAATGCACCATGCCCTGTTCCATTGGTATTAACAACAATTGAATTAACTATCTTATTTCCTTCGCAATCGTAAATCTTGAACTGCTCCGTATGTCCGAAATGCTGAAAAATTTGTCCGTTTTCATAGGTTACCGCTATTCTCATAATATTATCTCCTTTTTTCTTCTCGATGATTTCTTCCGATGGTATTTGCTCACACTCTCTATCGCACATTCTTCCACAGTCGTTTTTAGAACTTCCGTCGCATATGCGATAATTTCCTCCTGAGATGACCACACACTTTCCCTCAACAAAGCTTTGTGCTATTTTAAACCTTGCATTTTCGTAGATCTCGGTTACCGTCGTTCTGGATATATCCATTTGTTTAGCACATTGCTCATGAGTTTTCTTCTCATAATCCACAAGCCGAATCACTTCGAATTCGTCCATCGACAACACTACCGTATCCGCATCTTTGCAATTTTCCGGCAAAAAGCTTCTATAACGAGGTTTTGCGCATATTCTGCGGCATTTTTGTGGTCTTGGCAAAGTCGCACCTCCGTTTCCGTCATATGTCGATTATAGCATATATTTTCCCTATTATCAACCGTGTATATATATTTTAGGATTTTATAACACAATAATAAATGCACTACCCTAAAAGGATAGTGCATCATTGTATTAATTTATTGATTTTTAGAATATATCGGTAATTCTTTCAAAGAAGTGATCATCTGCTTCCGGAATTTGCATAATAGGCTCTTTTCCGTAAGTATTTTCGTCTTCATCAATTTCATCGATATCATCGTAATTATCCAAATCGTATTCTTCTTCATCCGATTCATCATTGATGATATAACGGCTGTCAACTTCGGGTTCGATATCAGCATATGCTTTGATACCCGTACCTGCCGGAATGAGTTTACCGATGATGATGTTCTCTTTAAGTCCTACCAATGGGTCTATCTTGCCCTTTACAGCTGCATCTGTAAGAACTCTTGTTGTTTCCTGGAATGATGCTGCCGAAAGGAAGCTTGATGTAGCCAAAGCAGCTTTTGTGATACCCAAAAGAGTTCTTTCGTATGTAGCAGGCTGTTTGCCCTCTTTGATTACTCTTTCGTTTTCTTCTTCAAGCTCTACCCTGTCTACGCTGACACCGGGTAAAAGATTGGTATCACCGCTGTCGATAACTCTGTATTTTCTCATCATCTGTCTGATGATAACTTCGATATGTTTATCATTGATATGAACACCTTGGAGTCTGTATACTTTCTGTACTTCCTGAAGAATATATCTCTGAACTCCGTCAACGCCCTTAACTGCAAGCAAGTCGTTGGGGTTGATACTACCTCTTGTTATCTCATCACCTGCTTTAACTGCAGAACCATCTCTTGCTACTATAGTTTCGCCGAACGGGATCTCGTATTCACGCATATCTTCTGCATTAGTAACAGTTACGACACGCATATTCTTTTTATTTTCGCTTAAAGATACGATACCGTCGATTTCACTGATGATTGCAACACCTTTCGGACGACGAGCTTCGAATAATTCTTCTACACGGGGAAGACCCTGCGTCATATCGTCTGCACCGGCAACACCACCTGTATGGAAGGTACGCATTGTAAGCTGTGTACCCGGTTCACCGATTGATTGAGCCGCAATAGTACCTACGGTTTCACCGATGTTAACGGGTTTGAGCGTTGTCATATCAATACCGTAGCATTTCTGACAAACACCGCTCTTGCTCTTACAGTTGAATACCGCTCTTATAGATACTTTCTTAATACCTGCTGCTTGAATCTCATCGGCTTTGGCAAATGTTATAAGTTCTCCCGCAGGCACAATAACTTCGCCTGTTTTCGGATGAACAACATCTGCAAATGCATATCGTCCGGAAATTCTTTCTTTCAAAGATTCTATAGTATCATTACCGTTTTTGATTGCCGAAACTTCGAATCCTTCATCGGAATGACAATCGTGTTCACGGATTATCTGATCTTGGCTGACATCAACAAGTCGTCTTGTGAGGTAACCCGATTCAGCAGTTCTCAAAGCTGTATCCGTAAGACCTTTACGAGCACCGTGCGAAGAAATGAAGAATTCCAATACATCAAGGCCTTCACGGAAGTTAGCCTTAATAGGAAGTTCGATAATTTCTCCCGTAGGTGAAGCCATAAGACCACGCATACCAGCAAGCTGTCTTATCTGGTTCTTAGAACCACGAGCACCTGAGTTTGCCATCATGTTGATCGGGTTTTTCGGGTCGAGGTTGTTCATAAGCGCAGCTGTTACATCGTCGGTGGCTTTTGTCCAAACATCAATTGTTTTACGCTTTCTTTCTTCGTTTGTATAGAAACCTCTTGCGAATTTAGCATATATCTTTCCGACTTCTTTTTCAGCTTCGTCCAAAATTGCTTTCTTGCTTTCCGGAACCTGCATATCGGCAACACCGATAGAAGTTGCGGACTGAGTTGAATATTTGAATCCGTTGCTCTTGATATCATCAAGGAGAATAGATGTTTTGGCTGCTCCGAATGTGAGGAAACTCTGGTAAACGATTTTAGAGAGCATTCCCTTATCTACAACGCAGTCTATTTCAAGCTTGAACATATCATCTAAAGATTCTCTCTTAACAAATCCTAAACTCTGAGGAATGATTTCGTTAAATAAGAATCTTCCGACAGTACTCTCTACGAGTCTTGTCATAGGTTTGCCGTCAATAAGACGAGTAATTCTTACGTGTACTCTTTCATGGATATCTACTTCGTGGTTGGCATATGCCATTTCCATTTCTGCGATATCGGTAAAGTAAATATTACGATCCGGTAATGTATCATCTTCCATTGTCAAATAATACGAACCAAGGATCATATCCTGCGACGGTGAAACAACCGGCATACCGTCCTGAGGCTTAAGGATATTGTATGCGGCAAGCATAAGAAGTCTTGCCTCTGCCTGTGCCTCTACACTGAGCGGAACGTGAATAGCCATCTGGTCGCCGTCAAAGTCGGCATTATATGCCGTACATACCAACGGGTGAAGTTTTAAAGCTCTGCCCTCTACCAAAACAGGTTCGAATGCCTGAATACCCAAACGGTGAAGTGTCGGGGCACGGTTAAGCATTACGGGGTGATCTTTGATAACATCATCCAAAACATCCCATACAACAGGGTCTAAACGCTCTACTTTTCGTTTTGCACCTTTGATATTTTGATCATACTTGCTCTTAACAAGCTCTCTCATTACAAAAGGCTTAAACAATTCGATTGCCATTTCTTTAGGCACACCGCATTGATACATTTTAAGTTCAGGTCCTACAACGATAACCGAACGACCCGAATAGTCAACTCGTTTACCGAGGAGGTTTTGTCTGAATCGACCTTGCTTACCTTTTAACATATCGGATAAGCTTCTCAATGCTCTGTTACCCGGACCTACAACGGGTCTGCCGTGGCGGCCGTTATCAATAAGAGCATCTACCGCTTCCTGAAGCATACGCTTTTCATTTTGGATAATAATATCCGGTGCGTCAAGCTCCAAAAGTTTCTGAAGTCTGTTATTTCTGTTGATAACTCGTCTGTAAAGGTCGTTCATGTCGCTTGTAGCGTATCTTCCACCATCAAGCATAACCATAGGACGAAGATCCGGCGGTATAACAGGAACTACAGTAAGCACCATATCTTCGGGTCTGTTGCCCGATTTTCTGAATGCATCCACAACTTCAAGCTTTTTAATGGCTTTGGTCTTTTTCTGACCGGTACCGTTTACAACGATATCTTTGAGTGCTTCTGCTTCAGCATCAAGATCTATTGCCGACAACAAATCATAGATTGCCTCCGCACCGATTTTTGCTGTAAAGTCGTTGTTGAACTTTTCTTTATTTTCCTTGTATTCGGCCTCTGTCAATATCTGTCGAGGTTCGAGCGGTGAGTTGCCCGGATCTGTAACGATATATGCGGCAAAATAAATTATTTTTTCAAGTTCTTTCGGCGACAAATCAAGCATAACACCTATTCTTGAAGGTGTGCCTTTGAAATACCAAATGTGAGTAACAGGGGCAGCAAGCTCTATATGCCCCATTCTCTCACGTCTTACTTTTGATTTTGTAACTTCAACTCCGCATCTGTCGCAGATAACGCCTTTATTCTTAATCTGCTTATATTTACCGCAGTGGCATTCCCAGTCCTTCATAGGTCCGAAAATCTTTTCGCAGAACAAACCGTCTCTTTCCGGCTTGGAAGTACGATAGTTGATAGTTTCAGGTTTCTTTACCTCTCCGTATGACCATTCACGAATCTTTTCGGGTGAGGCAAGACTTATCTTAATTGCTTTAAAATCAGTTATTTGCTCTGATTGTTTATTAGAATTCAACTGGCTCAAGGATTATCCTCCCGTTTAAAATCAGTTTAGTTTAAAATTCATCATCTTCATCGTCTTCGAAATCATCCGATAAATCATCATCGTCATCTTCATCATCGAAATCATCGAAGTCGTCATCATCGTCAAAGCCTTCATCGTCAAAATCATCGTCGTCATCTTCGAAATCGTCATCATCCTCATCAATTTCGTATTCGATGGTTTCCTGATCTATATTTTTGACTTTGAGCATATCAGGTGCCGTAATATCGTAATCGTCAGAAAGAACAACTTCGTTGCCATCTGCGTCGAGAACCTTAATATCAAGGCACAAACTCTGGAACTCTTTAATAAGAACCTTGAAGCTTTCCGGTATACCCGGTTTGGGGATATTTTCTCCCTTTACAATAGCCTCATAGGCCTTAACTCTTCCCACAATATCGTCTGATTTAACTGTGAGAATTTCTTGAAGAACATTTGCTGCACCGTAAGCTTCGATTGCCCAAACTTCCATTTCACCGAAACGCTGTCCGCCGAATTGAGCTTTACCACCCAAAGGCTGCTGAGTAACAAGTGAGTACGGGCCGGTCGAACGAGCATGCATTTTTTCATCTACCATATGGTGGAGTTTTAACATATACATATATCCGACTGTTATCGGGTTAACGAATTTTTCACCGCTTCTTCCGTCATACAGCTGAACTTTTCCTGTCGGGCTTAAATTAGCCATTTCAAGGCATTCTCTAATATCGGATTCTCTTGCACCGTCAAATACTGGGGTTGCAATCTCCCAACCCAATGCACGGCATGCAAGACCGAGATGTACTTCCAAAACCTGTCCGATATTCATACGCGACGGAACGCCCATCGGTGAAAGCATGATATCAAGCGGTGTACCGTCTTCCATGAACGGCATATCTTCTTCCGGAAGAATACGGCTGATAACACCCTTGTTACCATGACGACCAGCCATTTTATCGCCGACTGAAATTTTACGTTTAACTGCAACATATACTCTGACGAGTTTAATTACGCCCGGCTTTAATTCGTCACCGTTTTCACGGGTAAATTCTTTTATATCAACAACTATACCAGACTGACCGTGAGGTACTTTAAGTGACGTATCTCTTACTTCTCTTGCCTTTTCACCGAAAATAGCACGAAGGAGTCTTTCTTCTGCTGAGAGGTCTGTTTCACCTTTCGGTGTTACTTTACCTACCAAGATATCGTCGCTTGTTACTTCCGCACCGATTCTGATGATACCGCGTGAGTCAAGGTTTTTGATCGCATCTTCGCCGATATTCGGAATTTCTCTTGTTATCTCTTCGGGTCCGAGCTTGGTTTCTCTTGCTTCGGCTTCGAACTCTTCGATATGTATTGAAGTATATACATCATCTTTAACGAGTCTTTCGCTTAAGATGATAGCGTCTTCGTAGTTGTAGCCTTCCCATGTCATAAAGCCGATAAGAACATTTCGTCCGAGTGCCAAGTCACCATTATCGGTTGACGGGCCATCTGCTATAACATCTCCTACATTTATATGTTCACCGAGTTTGACTATAGGATGCTGGTTAACACAGGTACCTTGGTTGGAGCGCTTGAACTTGAGAAGCTTGAAGTTCTTTATCTGTTTTGTATCTTCATTTTTAATGGTTATGTTGTCAGCGGATACCCTTGTTACAACACCTTCAAAATCGGATACTACGCAGGCTCCCGAGTCTTTTGCGGCACGATATTCTATACCTGTACCGACTTTCGGAGCTTCCGTTACCAAAAGAGGAACTGCCTGACGCTGCATGTTTGAACCCATGAGCGCACGGTTGGAGTCATCGTTTTCCAAGAACGGAATCAAGCTTGTAGCTATTGACACCATCTGTCGAGGCGATACATCCATGTAATCGACTCTTTCTCTTGCTGCCCCTACGAAATCACGAAGCTTACCTGTACGAGATGTAACTCGTTCGTTTACAAAGAAGTTATTTTCATCAAGTGGTTCACTTGCCTGAGCTATAGTATAATTTCCTTCTTCTTCTGCGGAAATATAATCGATTCTGTCAATTACCTGACCATTGACTACCTTCCTGTACGGAGTTTCTATAAAGCCGTATTTATTAACTCTTGCGTATGTTGACAAAGAACCGATAAGACCTATATTCGGACCTTCAGGAGTTTCTATCGGGCAGATTCTTCCGTAGTGCGAATGGTGAATATCCCTGACTTCGAAACCTGCTCTTTCTCTTGTAAGACCACCCGGACCTAAAGCGGAAAGTCTTCTCTTATGGGTGAGTTCCGCAAGAGGGTTGGTTTGATCCATAAATTGAGAAAGCTGCGATGAACCGAAGAATTCTTTTAATGCGGCACTGACAGGTCTTATATTAACAAGTGCCTGCGGTGTGATTTCTTCAGGGTCTAAAAGCTGCATTCTTTCTCTTACATTCTTTTCGAATCGAGCCATACCGATTCTGAACTGGTTTTGTAAAAGTTCGCCTACAGAACGGAGTCTTCTGTTACCTAAGTGGTCAATATCGTCATATTCTCCGATTCCATGTTCAAGACCTAAGTTGTAGCTTATTGAAGCTATGATATCATCCGGAGTTACTGTTTTGGGGCAAAGTTCGGATAAACGAGCTTTGAATGCAGCACATTTTTCTTCGCTTGTAGCATCCATTTCGAGAATTTCGTCCAAAATTGCCGTTCTTACAGGTGTATCCAATTCAAATTCACTTATATCAAAATCAATATCGTATTTATCGGCATATACCGTAGCGTTACCTATAACTTTTACGATATTTCCATCGGGTGCGATTACCTTAACTGAGTTGATACCGCTGTTTTGAATATCCCATGCAAGCTGAGGAGTTATCTTTTCATCTTTCATGCATATAATTTCGCCTGTTTTCGGATGTGCCAAAGTTTCGGCAGCACTCATTCCTATAAGACGAATTGCAAGTGCAAGCTTTTTATTGAGCTTGTAGCGACCAACAGCCATAAGATCGTAACGCCTCGGATCAAAGAACATCGAATTAAACAACGGACGAGCGGAGTCTATCGTTGCAGGCTCTCCCGGACGAAGTTTTTTGTAGATTTCTGTAAGACCGCTTTCAACCGATGTGGAAAGGTCCTTTTGGAGTGTATCCATAAGGCGGGCTTCATCGCCGAAGAGTTCGATAATCTCGGCATTCGTTCCGATACCGATAGCTCTTATGAGTGCAGTAATAGGTATCTTACGGGTTCTGTCTACACGAACATATAATATGTTGTTGGAATCCGTTTCGTATTCAAGCCATGCACCTCTGTTTGGTATGAGCTGAGATGCAATAAGGTCTTTACCGTGTTTATCGGTTTCCTTAGAGAAGTATGCTCCTGGAGAACGCACCAACTGGCTTACGACTACCCTTTCGGCACCGTTTATGATAAATGTTCCGGTGTTCGTCAAAAGAGGGAAGTCTGCCATAAATATGTTCTGCTCTTTGATTTCGCCTGTCTGTTTGTTAGTGTAACGAATCTTTACCTTGAGTGATGAGGAGAAGTTTGTGTCCCTCTCTTTACATTCTTCAATGCTGTATTTCGGATTGCCGTCAAGGCTGTAATCGATAATTTCCAAGAAAAGATTACCCGAAAAGTCCACAATTGGGTTAACATCATTGAAAACTTCCTGTAAGCCTTTGTCGAGGAACCACTGATAAGATGCTTTCTGTATCTCGATCAGGTATGGCAATTCCATAACATCATCAATACGGGAAAAATTCATTCTGGTATGTCTTCCTATTTGTTCCGCATGTACCATCTGCTACTCCTTAAAAGAGATTTTTTGTTGGGGGTGTCCCTAAATATGAAAAAGAGCTTTATTTATTGCAGAAAAATATGAAATTTAAATCTGATAAATATAACGCTCTCCCTTCATTTTTTAAAAATATTTTCACAAAAAATACTAAAAAAAGCATTTCCGTGCAATTTACAATTCTACAACACAAACAAGAGCCTGTCAATACTTATTTAAAAAAAATTAAAATAAATATTGACAAACCCCTGCCTGTATTTATATAATAGTTTGTCTTAAATATTTTTATAATGATTTTCAACCTACACATCTTCGCATTAATGGAGATGTATTTTTATTTTATTCGGGCTTTGCCTTGTTCTGCTTTTTGGTGTTGTATTTATTCATTGCCTGATCTATACCGAAGCTTAAATACATATCCAAAGCTTCGCAAACCTTTTCATATGCCGGATTCATAACTTCTTTTATTTGAGATTGAGTAAACGGAGAAAGTACATATTCGAATAATTCCATTCTCGCATCATTCCCTATCCCAACTCTCACTCTCGGGAAATTCGTATCCTTGATTTTAGATACTATATCCCTCATTCCGTTATGTGTTCCACCGCTGCCCTTTGCTCTTATTTTAATACTGCCCATTTCGAATTCGATATCGTCGAATATTACAATAAGGTTTTCGTGCGGCACTTTGAAATAATTCACAAATTGAGAAATACAATCTCCGCTTAAGTTCATAAATGTCTGCGGTTTGAGAAGTATTACATCTTCTCCTTTTATATTGCATTTGCAATACAATCCGTCAAACTTTTTCTTATCTATTGAAACTTCGTGTTTTCTCGCATACATATCTATAGCCGAAAAACCCACATTGTGCTTTGTCAATTCATATTTAGTTCCCGGATTACCGAGTCCTGCGATTATATACATTTTGTTCTCCTATATCTTTAAGCACTATTATAGCACGAAAGTCTGCCGCACCATGCGAAAATTTTTATTTGTCGCAAATCTGATTTTACCATGCCGTAAAATATTTCTTTTCTAACTCTTACTATTTATGATAAAATTTATTCAAACTATACTTAATGACAAACAACAATAATAAGGTAGAAATATGCAAGAGAAAACCAATGTACAGCGCCTCCTCGACAAAAACAAAATAAACTACAATTCCTATACATATGAATGCGAAAAAGCCATAAGCGGAGTGGAAGTGGCAAATATTTTAAATATAGAAGCTGACAGAGTATTCAAAACATTGGTATGTACATCTAAAAGCAAACAAAATTATGTTTTCGTGCTTCCCGTAGCCAAAGAGCTTGATTTAAAAAAAGCTGCCAATGCAGTAGGCGAAAAATCGATTCAAATGCTCAAATCAAAAGAGCTTTTGCCTCTTACGGGATATGTGCATGGAGGCTGCTCACCGATAGGTATGAAAAAGTTTTTCAAAACCACAATAGATATTTCGGCAAGAGAGCATGAAAAAATAGTTTTCAGCGCAGGTAAAATAGGACATCAGGTAGAAATGAGTCCGGAGGTACTAATAAAGCTTATTTCCTTTGATTATGCGGATATTTGCGTGGAATAGGTAATTTAAGTCCTGTTATCATATCGACAATGTGTATAACAAAATAAACTCGGTCGGCACAGCATCGGATACTTTAGCTTCTTACGATAATGCCCTCAAGTGCGGCAAAATAACTTCTAAAGAAGCTCTGTTATGGAAATTCGTATTATCTTCTTACGCAATGGAAGAATTTTCCACAAAACAATTTGAAAAGATTTCGGAGATGCCGTATACGCAACCATACGAGCCTTTGTGCTGAAATTCGAAGATTTGAACCTTTTGACATCCACTAAATACGGACAGCGTACCCTCTACAAGGTGGTTAAATAACATAATAATTA
>CAZXWI010000005.1:0-32638 GCA_964644555.1 uncultured Lachnospiraceae bacterium
TCCTGCCGCTTTGCGTAATATACCGCAAGGCGGCAATTTTTGTTTTTTGAAATATGGGTTTGGCCATATTACGAAATTCAGCAAGATAAAGCAAAAATATGCATTTTCCTCAGATATTTTTTGTATTTTAAATCATAATAAAAAAGTACAAGAATTTTTTTCGTAAAGAGTTGTTTTTTTGCTGAATTGTTGCAATTTTATTAATTTCTAAGAAATGTATTGCATGTAAAATCTTGCAAATGCGTTCAAAAAAAATTATAATATAATGCAGAATGATTTTAGTGTAGATAAGTTTGCGCTAAAATAAGGGAGGTATGCTATGTCATATACGATCGCGGTAGCCGGAAAAGGCGGAACGGGTAAAACTACGCTTTGCGGTATGATGATCGATTATCTTATCAAAAACGGTAAATCACCTGTGCTTGCGGTTGATGCGGATGCAAACTCAAACCTTAACGAAGTTTTGGGGGTTGAGGTTGAAAGCACTATCGGCGCAATCAGAGAAGAAGTTACCCGTGCTGAAATGGAAGTAAAAAATCCAATACCGGCAGGTATGACAAAAGCTGAATACATTGATTACAAATTCAGCGATATAATTACGGAAACAAAGGATTTCGACATGCTTGTTATGGGCAGAACTCAAGGCGAGGGATGCTATTGCTATGTTAACGGAATGCTCAAAACCCAGCTTCAGAAGTTTGCGGGAAACTACGAATATGTAGTTGTGGACAACGAAGCCGGAATGGAGCATATCAGCAGAGGCATTTTGCCTAAAGTCGATACTATCCTTTTGGTAAGCGACTGCTCAAGAAGAGGGGTTCAGGCTGTAGGAAGAATAGCTAAGCTCGTTGAAGAACTTAACCTTAAGCCCGAAAAAATCGGTCTTATCATCAACAGAGCACCTAACGGAGAACTCAGCGATGGTATCAAAGAAGAAATAGGCCTTCAGGGGCTTAACCTTATCGGCGTTGTGCCGCATGATGATACCATTTACGAATTCGATACAGAGGGTAAGCCGTCATCGACTGTGCCTGAAGACACACCGAGCAAAAAAGCATTATTTGAGATTATGAACAAGCTCAACATATAATATTATATGCTTGTTTATGAATAAATTTTTTTATTACAGTAAAGGGAGGAATAAAAATGCCGTTTAAGAAAACACCTCAGACATTTTCCGGTAAAATCGGTACTGTTGAATTAGGTGAAGCAGACAGCAAAATTGTACTCGGAGGAAATAACACTTTCCCGTTCTACACATTTGACGCAGAGACAGCAAACGCACCGAAAATCGGTGTAGAAATTTCTGACACAATGAAAGCAGAACTTTTCGGCGGTCTCAAAGAATTCTATGAAGGATGCGACACAGTTGTTGATATGGCTAAAAAAGCAGCAACAATCGAAGGAGTTGACTTCATTTGCCTTCACTTTGACGGAGCAGATCCAAATGGTGAAAACAAATCAGTTGAAGATTGCGTAGCAGATGCAAAAGCAGTTGCAGAAGCAGTTAAATTACCTATCGTTGTTGCAGGATGCAAAAACAACGACAAAGACGCAGAACTCTTCAACGCAGTAGCAGCAGCATTGGAAGGAAAGAACATCCTTTGCATGTCAGCTAAAGAAGAAAACTACAAAACAGTAGGTGCTTCGGTAGGCTTAGCATACAACCAGAAAGTTGGTGCTGAAAGTGCCGTAGATATCAACCTTGCTAAACAGCTTAACGTTTTGATGACACAGCTCGGCGTTAACGCTTCAAACATCGTTATGAACCTCGGTTCAGCAGCAGCAGGCTACGGATTCGAATATGTTGTTTCAACATTCGACAGAGTTAAAGCAGCAGCTCTTTCACAGAACGATGTTAACTTACAGATCCCTGTAATCACACCGGTATCATTCGAAACTTGGACAGTAAAAGAATCAGTTATGGCAGAAGCTGATATGCCTGAATGGGGCAGCCAGGAAGACCGTGCTGTAAACATGGAAGTAGTTACAGCAGCAGCTTGCCTCGCAGCAGGTTCGGATGCAGTTATTCTCAGACATCCTACAACAATCGAAACAATATCAACAATGGTTAAGGAATTAGCATAAGGAAGGGGTAGACATATAAAATGGCACTTACAGGTATAGAAATTTTTAAAGTTACACCAAAAACAAACTGTAAAGAATGTGGATGCCCTACATGTATGGCATTTGCAATGAAGGTTGCTCAGGGCGCAATGCAGCTTGAATTATGCCCACATCTCGGAGCTGATGTTATGGCTCAGATGGCAGAAGCTACAGCACCACCGATGAAAACAATCAAATTCGGTGTTGGCGAAAACGAACACACACTCGGAGGAGAAACAGTTCTCTTCAGACATGAAAAAACATTTGTCAGCAAGAACATCTACGCAGTAAATGTTTGCACATGCAAAGATGATGCTGAAAACGATAAAATATTCGAAGATATGGCTAAAGTTGATTATGACCGTATCGGCGAAAGAATGTTTGTTGAAACAATTTTCGTTAAATATTCAGAAGACGAAGCTAAATACCTTGCTTTAGTAGAAAAAGCAGTAGCAGCTAACAGAGCAATCGTTCTCGCTTGCGAAGATGTTGATGTTGCTAAAAAAGCTCTCGAAATCGCAAAAGAAACAAAACCGATTCTTCTCGGTGCAAACGCAGCTAACGCTGATGCTATGAACGCTCTTGCAAAAGAATACGATGTAGTATTGGGTGTTTGCGGTGCTAACATCGACGAAATCTACGACACAGTTGCAAAAATCGAAGGGCTCGGCAACAAAAACCTTGTTATCGATACAACAGGCGCAACAATCAAAGAAACATTTGCTAACACAGTACAGGTTAGACGTGCTGCACTCAAAGATACAGACAGAACATTCGGTTATCCGTCAATCGTTAACCTTTCAAAGGTTGCTAAAGGAAACGCTCACTTGCAGAGTGCTCTCGCTTCTGTATTCACACTCAAATACGGTTCAATCATCGTAATGGAAGGCATGGCTTATTCACAGGCTTTGGCACTTTACGGATTAAGACAGAACGTATACACAGATCCTCAGAAACCTATGAGAGTTGCTCCTGGCATCTATCCTCTTAACGGTGCTGACGAAAATGCAATCTGTGCAGTAACAGTAGACTTTGCACTTTCATACTTTGTAATCTCAGGCGAAATGGAAAGAAGCGGAGTTCCCATCAACCTCGTTATCGTTGATGCTGGCGGATACTCAGTTCTTACATCATGGGCTGCAGGTAAATTCAGTGCAGGTTCAATTTCAAAATACTTCGAAGAAGCCGGTATCGGTGATCAGATTAAGAACAGAACACTCGTTCTCCCGGGTAAAGTTGCTGTTCTCAAAGGCGAACTCGAAGAAAAAATGGCAGGTTGGGATATCGTTGTTGGTCCTAACGAAGCTATGGAAGCAGTTAAGTTCTTCAAGGACTTAAATAAATAAAATAATAGGAGAATCCAGATGGCAAAATTTGTAGTTATTGGTGAAAGAATTTCTGTTACAGCTCCGGCTATCAACAGAGCTTTCAACGAAAAAGATCCTGAACCGATCTTAAAGAGAGCTAAAGAACAGCTCGACGCAGGCGCAACATACCTTGATGTTAACATCGGACCTGCAGAAGCAAACGGCGAAGAATTAATGAAATGGGCAGTTGAACTCCTCCAGGGCGAATTCAACAATGTACCTCTCGCACTTGACACATCAAATGTTAAAGCTATCGAAGCAGGTATTTCCGTTTACAACCGTACATTCGGCAAACCTATCGTTAACTCAGCAGACGCAGCAGGCAGAATCGGTTACCTCGATTTAGCAGGCGCTAACGATGCAATTTGTATCGCTCTTTGTAACGGTGAAGGTATCGCTAAAGATAACGAAGAACGTATGGTATACTGCCAGACACTTCTCGAAAGAGGTATGATGGCTGGTATGGATCCGTCAGACATTTGGTTTGATCCTCTCTTCCTTGTTATTAAAGGTATGCAGGACAAACAGATGGATGTATTGGGATTCATCAAAGACATCACAGATATGGGTCTTAACTCAACAGGTGGTCTTTCAAACAACTCAAACGGTATGCCGAAACACATTCGTCCGATTATGGACTCGGCAATGGTTGCAATGGCTATGATGCAGGGTCTTACATCAGCTATCGTTAACCCGTGCGATCTCAGACTTATGGAAACAATTAAGTCATGTGACGTTATTAAAAACAACTTCTTATACGCAGATTCATACCTTGAACTGTAATAAAAAAAATCAAGCGCAGGAATCCTGCGCTTGTTTTTGGTAAATAATTTCAAATAAAACTAAGGAGATAAAAAAATGAGTGTATTAACCGATTTAATTTACGGTGGTAGTGATGCAGTTGCAGCACTCACAGAAGGCGCTGTTAATGATGCAATAGCAAAACACGGTGCAGACAAGAAAGTTGCATTTCCCGATACAGCATATTTCCTTCCTACTATTTATGCAGCAACCGGTGTAAAAGTAGAAAAATTAGGTGATTTGCCTGCATGCGTCGGCGTACTCAAAAGCTTGATTTCACATGAAGAAGATCTTGCTCAGGCTCTTAATGCAGGTCTTGCAACTGCAGTCGGTGCCGAAATTATCGAAGCATTAAAATATGTTGAAAGCGAGAATCCGTACGAAAACGAAGGCGGTATCGGATTTGTTCCCGACCCGATTATTCGTTCACTTGGTGTTCCTCTCGTTACAGGGGATATTCCGGGTGTTGCGGTAGTTTTAGGCAATGCTGATTCCAATGAATCAGTATCAAATATCGTTAAAGATTATCAGTCAAAGGGTATCTTGACATTCCTTATCGGTAATGTTATCGACCAGTGTGCAGCAGGCGGAGTTAAGATGGGTCTTGATTACAGAGTTGTTCCTCTCGGACACGATGTAACATCTGTTATCCATGTTGTAACCGTTGCAATAAGAGCAGCTCTTATTTTCGGTAATATCCAAGGTGGCGACCTTGCAGGTTTATTGGATTACACCAAAAACAGAGTTCCTGCTTTTGTAAACACATTCGGTGAAATCGACAGTGTTGTTGTATCTGCAGGTGCAGGTGCAATCGCATTGGGATTCCCTGTTGTTGTTGATATCGATCTTGGTGAAAATCAGGTTCCCGGTGCTTTGGAAAGTGTTCTCAATCACGAAGAAACAGTTAAAAAATCACTTGAACTCAGAAATATAAAAATCAAACAGGCAGAAATCAAACTTCCTGTTGCATACGCAGCAGCTTACGAAGGAGAAATCGTTCGTAAAGGCGATATGCACCTTGAAATAAACGGTGAAAAAGTTCCTACATGCGAACTTCTCTTAATGAGAGATGCCGATGTTATCACAGATGGTAAAGTTGAAGTTGTAGGCCCCGAACTTGACGGAGAAGCTCCTGTATTCTTGCCTCTTGCAACAATCGTAGAAGTATACGGTAAGAAGATGCAGGAAGATTTCGAACCTGTTTTGGAAAGAAAAATACATGGTTGGCTCAACTGCATCGAAGGTGTTATGCATACAGGTCAGAGAAACATCTTCCGTATCAGAATCACAAAAGATGCCGTTGCAGCAGGTCTTAAACTTGCTCACCTCGGTGAAGTTATCTACACAATGCTTATGAACGAATTCGGCAGCGTTGTTGATAAGTGCCAAGTAACACTTGTTACAGACGAAGCAAAAGTTAAAGAAATCCTCGAAAATGTTGCTATCCCGAGATATGATGCTCGTGATGAAAGACTTGCAAACATGACAGACGAAAGCGTAGATACATTCTACACATGTATCCTTTGCCAGAGTTTTGCTCCGAGCCATTGCTGCGTTGTCACACCTGAAAGACTCGGTCTTTGCGGTGCTGTATCCTGGCTTGATGCAAAAGCAACTCACCAGCTCGACCCCGAAGGACCCAGCCAGCCTATAGCTAAGATAGGTTGCGTAGACGAACAGAAAGGTATCTACGAAGAAGTTAACAGAGTTGTTAAAGAAGCTACACACGGTGCATTGGAAAGAGTATCACTTTACTCTATTCTCGAAGACCCGATGACAAGCTGCGGATGTTTTGAATGTATCTGCGGAATCATGCCCGAAGCTAAGGGTGTTATTATCGCAAACAGGGAATACAAGGGCATTACCCCTGAAGGAATGACATTCGGTGAACTTGCATCATTCACAGGCGGTGGTGTTCAGACTCCCGGTTACATGGGTCATGGCAGACACTTCATTTCATCAAAGAAATTCATGAGTGCTGAAGGCGGAATCAAGAGAATCGTTTGGATGCCTAAAGAACTCAAAGACGATGTTGCAGAACGCCTTAACAAAACAGCTAAGGAACTCTACGGCATTGAAAACTTCACAGATATGATTTGTGATGAAACGATTGCAGAAGACAGCGAAGGCGTACTCACATTCCTTAAAGAAAAAGGACATCCTGCATTGGAAATGGATGATATAATGTAGTAGGCAGATGCTGAATATAAAAGAGAAAGTGGGGCGTGGCTCTGCTTTCTTTTTTATTTTGTATTGTAACCAGGTTAGAACATAAATATGTGAGTGGGCCGAAAGTGTGTCGTAGTGGAAATTCATACTAACATGGTTAGACGAATACGCAGAATGCATGCGAATGCCTGATTTAATTTATTCTAACTAGGTTAGAATAAATCGAAAAATAAAAAACGACATCAATTTCCCGAAATTATCCATACAATCCTCATAAAACAACTTGCATTTATCAACTTTTCACCATTAAGCTAACTTCTTTCACATATTCTCCCACACCAAAAAGACCGAAACTCGGTATTATCAAAAAAATATTTAAATTTATCTTTATTTTACTCGAAACAGATTTGCCGTAGTTCCGGCTTGGTTAAGCAGGTGATTCTCTCAAGCCTTTTTAGCGTAATTCCGTTTTCGGCAAGAGTTTTTATGGCAAAATTTCGAAGTTTTTCTTCAACGGTATGTAAAAATCCCACGCTTTCGATGTTGAGGGACTTGCAAATATACATTCTAACCTGGTTATCGCTTAGGGTGTAGTCCTCCTGCATGAGCGAGAGCTTATCGCACTTTTTCACCATCTCCTTAAATGCTCTTTTGTTTAGTAATTTTTCAATCGGCTTTATAAAAATGGCTTTGTTAGCACATTTTTTGTAATACGCTTCTATTATTTCACCGTAGCTTGTAAAGCGAAAAGGATTTGGTAAGCCTTGCACCAAAGCATTTTGATGAATGTATCGGCACACATTTACAATGCCCTCGTTCGTGCTTATTTCGCACCTGTTGTAGCGTGGCTGAAAGAGAGCTCCGCAGCGGTCGTACTTGGGGTTAAAGTAGTGTCGCACATAGCTTGTGCAAATTTTTCTGACCAACACACTGCAAGAAATTTCACCGAGTTCTCTCAGTTGAATATGCACATGGTTGTCCATCAAAATGTACGAGATTATGCCGATTTTGAGTTCATCTGCAAAGCGAAACATCGTTTCTTTGAACCTCTCTTTGTCCTCATCGCGAGTAAAAATATTGTGTTTAGCCACCCCTCTCATGATAACATGGTAGGTGCAAATGGGGGAGATTTCCCTTGGTTTTCTGCTCATAATTAAGCCTCCGAAATTGATAAATTTTGATAGAATCCGTCATTTTGATTCTTTCAATATATATATTCTTCGAAAATCGGAAAAATCCTCTTTTTTTGTGCAAGTTTTTTAATTTTTATTTTTGCGTTCTAACATGGTTAGCATATGTGCTGTTTCTTGCAATGGGTTTCACTCCTAACCATGTTAGAATGTATTTACCTATTGTTTACCCCTTAATCCGATTTCTAACCTGGTTAGACTTGTGCATCTCAGCTTACCCACATCCATCATCTTTAAACCATCACTCTTTTATATGGTGCGCTTTTACACCCCACACAATCAAACTAAATCTACTTTTTTATCTAAACCAAAAAAAGTATATTTTTCTACATAATTGACAAAGTACGATTTATTAAGGTACTTGAAATAATGTACATAATAGTTTATAATTAATCGATTGATTTCAGTTAATTTAATTTAAGTAATTCGATTTGCTTATTTGTGAAGTCGTTTCGGATTGCATATGCGAGCTGATTTTGCAATAATTTGCAGCGTTGTCATAATTCGGCAAATTATTTGGGCAATTAATTATATATTGGAGTCGGCTTATGCTTAAAATGTTTCGAGAGGAAAATATAAAATGACAGGTAGAGGAAAACGACTAATCAAAATTTTATCAATGTGCCTTATTCTGCTATTGACTGTTCAGTGTTTGGGCGTTAATCTTTCTTTTGCTCAGGAAGCTGAAAACTATAACAGAACTACGGATCCATCCACTATGAGCGATTGGAAAAGTTATACCGAGCTTAATTCCACGGAATATGCAGGTTCTATATGGTTGGATAAATCAGTATTTAAAGATACATCTTCCGATGATGTCAAAAACATCGTAACATCGGACGGAATTAAACTTTCGATGATAGATGACGAACGAAATTTTCTTGTTTCACTTTCCGCAGTATCCGCAACCAAATCTATAGACGGATATTCTATTAAACCTACCGATACGGTTTTTATTTTAGATGTTTCATCTTCAATGTATTCTGCAGAGAATGCTTCACGAATCAAACAATTGGTTCCTGCGGCAAATAAGGCTATAGATACCCTGTTAAAACTTAATAAAAATAACAGAATTGCCGTTGTATTATATTCGGGTTTGGCTGCAGTTGATTCAATTCCACCCAACAATGCGGAATTGGGTGCATATGGCAGAGGGATTGCCAAAGAAGATACTGCGATGGTTCTTCTTCCTTTGGGAAGATATACTCCCGATTCGAGCGGTAATTACATCGAGCTGATTTATGATGCGAGCAATGATGTAGATACAGATAGCCGCAGGGATAAAATGTATACCATTCAGACGAGTGCAAATCTAAAAGAAGAAGGCGCATCAACAACTTTTAAACAAGCAAAAAAATATGTAAACGGCGGTACATATATTCAAAACGGTTTGTTCCAAGCTTGGGATAAGATTTTTTCAACTGCCGAAACCACTGTTGACATAAACTCCGTATTCCAGTCGGGTGTGGACAGACTTCCAGTAATGATACTCATGAGTGACGGTGCTCCGACTGCTGCTACCACAAATTATGCACCGAGTGGGTATAGTATAGGCAACTCAAACGGTGGTAACTGTACTCTTGCTCATAATACCGACGACATTGCATTTCTTACTCAGCTAACTGCATCTTGGGTAAGCAGTAAGGTAAATGAGCGTTATAATGAGGATTTGCTCTTTTATACTATCGGTATAGGTATGGACGATATATCAACAAGCTCTTTGAAAGAAGCAGAAGATATAGCAAGAATGGAGAGAACTCCTTACCAGTCAAGACATGTGCTTAACCCAATGTATTCGTCGGGTAACGGCAAATACGAACAAGAGGTTAAGCAAAGAATCGACAGCTTGTGGAATTCTTACAATGCATTATCGGGTTCTCAAACAATGGATGTATACCTTACCAAAGCACAGTTTGACAGAGATTTTTATACTACATCAATATCCAAAAAAGACGGAGCCGATAATCGCAATTATGTAACCAAATTTTATGATGTAGATGATACGGACGATTTGTTTGCTACTTTCAACAATATTGTTGCTGAAATAGAGCTTCAATCCAAATATTTGCCGACTCATGTTGATTCGAACGAAAACCTTGACGGTTATGTTACATTCATCGATGATATCGGTATGTATATGGATGTAAAAAATGTTGCCGGCATTTCAATCGGCAATACGCTTTACTCAGGTGCTGACACTACTACAGTATATAATGCCGCAATAAAGGCAATCATGGAAAGAATGAGCCTTTCCGAAAGCGAAGCAAAAAGCTTGTTTGACAGAGCAATAGATGCGGGGCAAGTTTATTACAACAGTTCAAGTGATTTCGGAAATGCTATCGGTTGGTACGCAAGAGAAGATGGCTCCTATATCGAATTTTGGAATTGGGCTTCTTCAATCCAAACACCTCCGGAAGGTGCATACTATACGATACAGTCATATTTCTTCAATGAGAAATTACCAACCGAAAAACAGACAGATGAAAGAGATTTGATGTATATATCAGTGCAGGTAAGAACCGAAATCTCAACCGGCAAAGTATCGCTCATATGGCGTGTGCCTGCATCTCTTATCCCTGTTTCCAATTACAATGTAAGCATTAAAGGTGATATCAATTTAACAGAAAGTGAAGATAATATAAAAGCGTCGGTTGAAATAGAGCGTGCCGAACCGATAAGTTTACTGTATGAAGTCGGTCTGAGAGATGATATTACATCTGAAAATTTAAAAGAAATAATGGAGCTTGCTCCTGAGGGATATAAAGCAACGCCCGATGAAGATGGAAATTATGTATTTTACAGTAATAGGTATGATACATCGGTTGTATCCGATACAACACTTACTCAAACAGACCAAGTAAATACCATAGCATATTTTGAGCCTAACAAACGAAACGAAAGATTCTACTTTATAGAAAATTCGGATATCTTCGTTAAAGATAGTGAAAATAAATATGTGAAATACAGCGGAAGTGAGGCTCCGGCTCTCGATGGCGAATATTACTACTTAAGCTATATATTCAAATGGCATGAAAATGATACCAAAAATGCTTGGTTGGAAAAAGTATATAACAAACTTTATTCATACGAGCTTGAAACAGCACAAAGAGATTCTGCTGATAATATATGGTATATTCCAATCGGAACTGTAGGTGAATCTACATTCTCTTTTGATACTGCAAAGACCGATAATACAACCCAAACGTATACCGAATCTCACAAAACAGGCATAGAAATTTCAAGCGGTTTAAATGCTTTTGACGGAGTAGATAGAGGTGATAAAGTAATCTATGCAATACTCGGTAACAACGGTAAATTGTCGCTTAAACCCAGCCAAGGTATTGTTTTGAGCAAACGATTAACCGAAACATCGGATTCCGCTGAAATCAGCGATACCGAATTCTCATTCACAATTAAAAGAACCGATGAAAATACACCTAACTCTTTCGAATGTACTGCACTTTTGGAAGAGTATTCAACAGGCGAAAAGATAAAATCGGAAACCGTTACATTTATTAACGGCTTATTGACATACAAATTAAAGGCAAATCGGCAAGTTCGCCTGTTAGGCCTGCCGACAGACTCCGCATATGAGCTATCCGAAGTTCCTATCGACGGATATATGCAGGATATTATATATCTTAACGGAGAGCCTTTAACCGATAAATTGAAAGCTGAGGTAAAGGTAGAAGAAAATACACAAACATATGTTGATTTTTATAACAAATCAATCACATCCGGTTCTTTGGTTATAGAAAAAACACTCAACCTCCCATCAACTATGACTCCGAATGATGTGCCGTCAAGCTTGAAATTCGATTTCAGTGTTGATTTCGGCTTGACATATGCCAATAAGCAAGTTGTTGATAGTAATAAAAATATATATACTCTTGATGAAAACGGCAAGACTACTATTAAACTTGCCGCAGGAGAAAAAATTACATTTAACAGCATTATTGCAGGTACTTCGGTAAAAGTTACCGAAGTGATTCCCGATGGTGCAAATTACTTTCTAACTGACAATGTAAATGATAAGCAAGTAACGATAAGCGAAGATGGTGAGTCGAAAATAACATTCGAAAACACCATGATAGACCCTGACGGCGACATCATAATCAAAAAAACAGTAAACATACCCGATTCGTATGATAAAAAAGATACGGTTAAAGACCTCAGATTTACATTCAGCGTTGATTTCGGAACCGATTATAAAAACAAAACGGTTTATGATTCCAAAAACAAATCTTACGAATTAAATGACAAGGGAATCGTTAATATTACTTTAAAGCAAAACGAGCAGATTAAGTTCGTTAATATCAATGTCGGCACTAAAGTAACCGTCAAAGAAATAGTGCCGCAAGATGCTGGATACGAACCGAATAAAGTAACTCAAAATGCTACCATAAAGGCAGAAAGCCCTGAAATTATTGTATTCAACAATACTATGGTGGATATAGACGGCAATGTAACGATCAAAAAGACCGTAACAGTACCCGAAAACTACGATAAACCGGATACAGTCGCAGGTAGAATTTATTATTTCGATATCGCTTTCGGCAATGAGTATGCATCAAAGAAGATATACGACACCCTCAACAAATCATATGATTTAGATGAGGACGGAATAGTAAGAGTTTCTCTTAAAAAGGACGAATCTATAACATTCGTGGACATCAAAGTCGATACAAAAGTTAAAGCCACCGAGATAATTCCCGATGATGCCGACTACGAAGTTACAGGCGGTAAGAAAACCAAGAGCGTAAAAGTTAGCAATGACGATAAAGCAACTATCACATTTGATAACACACTTATTGATAGGGACGGTAATATAACGATAAGAAAAACAGTAACAATACCATCAACTCTCGATAAGAATTATGCCGATAACAGAAAGTTCTCATTCACAGTTGACTTCGGTGAAGAATACATAGGAAAGATTGTATTTGACTCATTAGGTTGTGAATATCCCGTTGATGAAAACGGATGTGTTGAAATATTGCTCGGTAAAGATGAAGAAATCACATTTGTTGATATCAAGGTAGGCACAAGAGTATCCGTAAAGGAAATGATCCCTCAAAATGCCGATTATAAGGTAACAGGCGGAAAAGAAACAAAGGCAATCGTTATCGTTAACGATAACAGTGCCGCAATAGGTTTCGACAACACAATGATAGATCCGAGCGTTCCTATAACAGGCGATAATACAAAAATGGGATTATATGTAATGATATTCTCAATAGGTTTAGGTGTTATGGCTGTTATGGTTCGCAAAAGAAAAGGGAGAGCATAAAATAAAAGAGCTTGCAGATTGAACTGCAGGCTCTTTTTGCTGATATAAGTTATGTGATATGTGGATTTTGCACACAATAAAAGTTGTCGTGTAAAAATTTCACCACATACCCTCACAAATAATAATTTCTTTGCTTAAATATCCACCCCGAGAGCATTATCAATATAAATCCGCAAAATGCAAATATTATTTTAGTATCTATGATATCGGCTAACGGACCGAATACGAGCATACCAATCGGAGATGCCGCAGCTCCTACCACGGCTATTACGCTGAATACTCTGCCCATCATATCGGGGTCTACCTTTTGCTGTATGGTAACGGATACAGTGGTGGAGGAAAACGGAAGAGTTATCCCTATGGCAAATGTCAAGACGAAGAACAGGTTAATGCTGCCGACTGAGGCAAGAAGCATTACCAATACTCCGTAAAAGAATGTTCCGAGGGCGATGCTCGAAGCCTTGTTTATCTTTTGAGCAACCTTGGCAAATATAAGCCCTCCTATTATCGAACCCAAGCTGTAGACTATTTGCTGTATGCTCAGTTGCATTACCGTGGCACCAAAAGCTCTTTCGATATATATCGGTGATAAAAATGACACAGGCGATATAAATACGCAGTACATAGCATAAAAAATGCAAAGTATGAGGATATATTTGTTCTTAATCGAATATGCAACTCCCTGCTTTATATCATCAAACCAAGTATTTTTTGTTTGATTCGTGCATTCGATATTCGGTATATTAATAGCGAGCAATATAAATATTCCTATCAGTGCAGTTACCACATCTGTATAGAAAACGAATACTATATCGGTTTGCGAAAGCAGTAGCCCTCCCAACGCAGGAGATAGAATATACATACAAGAATCTATACTCGAATGTATTCCGCCAACCTTTATGAGAGATTCTTTCGGCACGATATCGGGAATTACCGCCTTTGATGAGGGAGCTTGTATGCCGCTTCCTATGGCTCTGATAAAAGCAGCCAATAAAAACAGCCACACGGGCTTGTAGCCCAACATAAAAATGATTGCCAAAAAAAGAGTAGTCAGCGCCACCAATACATCGGATAGGAGGATTATTTTCTTTTTTTCGTATCTGTCCGCCAATATTCCGGCAATGGGTGAAATGAAAACATGTGGTAAAAATCCGGATATAACATACAAAGCCATCATCGTACCGCTTTTGTTTTCTATTGTCAAGTACCACATTATGCCGTATTGCACCATGGAAGAACCCATCATGCTGATAAATTGGCTGATGATGAACGCAGTTGTCTTATTTACCCAATTTTTATTTATCATTTTCGTTCTCTTTGTAAAGAAGTCCGCAAACAAGTGTGAAATATTCGGGGAGCTTGCCATCTTTGCCCCATTTGAGAGGCACATTTAAAAGTTGCTCGGTAAGAAGTGCCACATTTCCTCCCAATGATTCCACGGAATACCTCATTTTTTCGGGGAATCTGCAAGGCTTTTGCTCACTTCTTGTGCATGAGGGGCATAATGTGCAGCTGCCTGCATAAAGAGCTAAGCTATTCGGGGTAGTTTTTTCTTTGGTTAAAATTATTTCGTCAAGTTTTGATCTCTCATTCGTCAATGAGTCGTTCATGATACTTTTAATTTCATCGGGGGAGTATGTTTTATTTAATAGCGATTCATCGTATATTATCTTTCGCCCCAAAAGGAAGAGCTTGTCGTATTTTTGCCAAATATTCATCGGTGAAAAATCATAATCGGGGCAGGACCATTTCTGTTTGTAATTGGCACAGGCTTTACAATATTTGATAAATTCTTTTTCATTCACATATTCTGCAAGCATTTCGTTAATGCCGATGGTTTGTGTGATATCTTCGGTCGTATACATGGTAAGCTCCTTAGAATAAAACTAATTAAATTTATAGGGTGATTATACGATAAATTATACGACACAATATATAAATTGCAATGCTAACTTAAAATAACAATTCTAAAATATTGGTGAAATAGGTAGACAACCAATTTTAATTATGTTATAATTTTTTATATATTATTAATATTTAGATTTACGAATCCAGAGGAACGCACATTAAGAGAGCATGGGGGTTGGAATCCCATTGCGAGTGCACTGGCCGCTTAGGTCAACTGTAACGTGGAGTATAGATCCGTAATCCATTGCGTCGGCAAACAAAATAACCGATGTGAGAAGGTGGCTCTATATGGTGAAACGCAGTCAGGAGAATTATTCGATAGATACCGCAGTGTCAACTAACGTTATATATCCGAAGGGTTTGGATATATAGCGTTTTTTTAATGTTATAGTAAACCGAAGAATATATCCGAAGTTTAAATATTATTGATATGTATATAATCTTTTGTTGTACTTCGCAAAAGATTATATGAATGATTGCGTAAATGGTGTTGTGAAAACCGGTTAAGCAGTCGTTAAAGCAAGCGGAATATGCTTCAAATAAACAATTTATCGTTTCAGGAGTACAGAAAGGGAAATTTAAATGAATAGCAATTTTAAATGCAAGGGCATAAATAAGCTTGCAATAGTTTTACTTACGTTCGTAATGATTATTGCTTCATTGCCTGCATTGGCTTTTGCCGACGAATACGATTCAACTAAATCGCAGGTTCATGTGGTAATCAAAAATGATATTTATGCAGTCAGTGAAGGAGCTTCTTGGGAAGGCACATTGCTTGATAGCTGGGTGTCGGTTGATACTAGCTCTACCATAATGAGCGCTGTAAAAGCCGCACTTAACGCAGAGGAAATGACTGCAGATGGCTTAGATTCCGGATATATCACCGATATTAACGGCCTCAGTGCGGGAAGCCCCGAAACCTCAAGCGGCTGGATGATTACACTAAATGATTGGATGATCAATCAAGGTGCGGATCAAATCAATGTATCTAAAGGCGATGAAATCGTAGTTGCGTTTTCAAAAGACGGCGGTGAAGACCTTGGCGGCTCATATTTAAACAATTTAAAAACATTAAAATCTTTGAGCTTTAGTGAGGGAACTCTTTCTCCCGAATTTTCATCAAATGTTACAACTTATACACTAACGCTGGTAGGTGGTGCAAATAATAACATCAAAGTTACACCGACAGCATCTAACAAAAATTTCTTAGTCAAAACTTATCTCGGTACGCAGGAAAGCGGCACATTATATCCAAGAAACAGTGATATTCCCGTATCCGACAAAAGCGTTATTACCGTTGTATGCGGTGATAGCGAATGGCCCACAATGAATATAGGCTCGGCGGACATTACAAAAGAAACCTACACAATAAATGTAGTGGTAAATGAACCGGTTAATAATGCTCCTAACGTAAAGGACAGTGCCATAAGTGCAGCCGAAGTTACCCTCGGAAATGATTTTACTCTTGACTTATCCACAATATTCGAAGATAAAGACAATGATACACTTACTTACACTGTTTCAATCGACGGTGCAGAATCGGTATCAGCAAATAAGTCTTATACATACACACCTTCCAAAGAGGGAAGTGTAAATCTTAAATTCAGTGCCAATGACGGCAAAGTGAGCGTTGAACATTCGATTGTACTCACTGTTAATAAAGCAAATACACCTCCAAATGTAAAAACAGGTGTTTCAACCACAGCACAGGTAAGTGCTCAAAACCGATATTCCGTTAGATTATCGAATATTTTCGAAGATAAAGACAATGATACACTCACGTATACCGTATCAATAAATGGTGCTGCTCCTGTAAAGGCAAACAATAGCTACTCCTACACCCCAACCGTTGTAGGCAATACTACACTTACATTCACCGCAAGCGATGGCAAAGCAAGTGTTTCGCACACCATTACACTCGTTGCCGTAAATGATGCACCGAATGTAAAGAAGAATGCCGCTACAACAGCCGTAAACAAACTCGGAGAAACATACACAATAGATTTATCGACAATATTTGAAGATAAAAATAAGGATATTCTCACCTACAGCGTATCGATTGACGGTGCTCAGTTTGTTGCAGCCGATAAGTTATATGCTTATACACCCACTAAAGTGGGGGAAAGCGTACTTAAATTTAAAGCAAATGATGCTGCTTTAAGTAGCCCCGAACATACAATAACGCTCAGCACTCTTGCCGAAAGCGTTGTTACATTCAAAACAACACCGAGTGATGCACTCGTTCGTGTGTACGAAGGCACAACACAATTGCAGCCTAATGATAAAGGCGAATATAAAGTCAATATCGGTTATACCACATATATATACGAAGTAGTTAAAGCCGGTTACATAGGAAAATCAGCAGAAATCACAAACAGCGGTGAAATCGTTGTAGAACTTCAAAAACTTAATAACAGTGCATTTGCTCCTGTTGATGCATATTGGCCTGCTTTCAGAGGAAATGACTCCAATATGGCAATAGTCGATGTAAAGCTTCCCATTGATGCTGAAAAAACACAGCTTTCTTGGAACAAACAATTAGGTTCGTCTTGGGCAGATGCGCCCAGCGTACAGATTATTGCAGATAATTCACTTGTAGTTATGTGCAATAAGAAAATATACAAATTAGACCTTGCAAACGGAAATATCCTTAAAGAAGGTGAACTTGTAGAAGCTCCGAGCTATGGCTATGTACCGCCTTTGTATGCCGAAGGTCTTATCATTTGCCCCCTCGGCAACGGTACGATACAGGCATTTAACGCAAAAACACTCGAATCCGTATGGATTTACAGAGATATCCTCAAAGGGCAAGCACAAACACCTATATGCTATAGTGATGGATGTATTTATACAGGTTTCTATAACGGTGATGCAAAGGATGCAAACTTCGTATGCCTTGCAATAGCAGATGAAGATCCTTCAAGTACAAACGAAGAAAAGCTCGCATTGTGGAAAGTTACTCACATGGGCGGATTCTATTGGAGTGGTGCTTGTGTAATCGGAGACTATGTGGTAGTAGGTTCTGATGACGGAGTAAAAAGCACAGTAAACGCCACATCCACATTATATTGTTTCAACAAGCTCACAGGTGAAGTAGTTAACAAGGCTTTGCTTGAAGATGCGGGAGATATTCGTTCAACAATATCTTATGATGAACAATCGGGTAAAATATACTTTACCACCAAAGCCGCAAGAGTTTATTCGGCAGTAGTAAATAAAACCACGGGCGAACTTACAGATATTAAGTATGCACAGCTCACAGGCAAAAACTCAACATGCACCCCTATAGTTTACAATGGCAGAATATATGTTTACACATATTCTACCAACGGATGCTTTAATGTTATCGATGAAAAAACAATGCAGCCGATATTCACTTTAGACGGGACAGGTAATGCTCAGTCAAGCCCATTGATGAGTACTGCATACGAAGATGAAGGATATTTGTATTTTTACGGCACATATAACGCAACCCCCGGCGGAATCTGCATGGTTAAAGTAAAAACTGATGCTAAATCCTCCGATGATGCACAGGTTATTGATTTATACGATGCCGATGGATTCAGTAACTTTTGTGTTTGCAGCATAATCTGCGGCCCTGACGGAACATTGTATTACAAGAACGACTCGCTCAATATTTTGGCTGTAGAAAAAATAAACACTCCTCCAAATGTAAAAGAAGGTGCGTTCACATCGGCAATAATAGATTTAAAAGATAAATTCACTCTTGATTTATCAACCATATTCGAAGATAAAGATGATGATAGTCTCACCTATACTGTATCCGTAGATGGTAAAGAAGCTGTTAACGCACTTCAAAATTATGAGCTCACTCCCGATAAATCGGGCAATATAGAGCTTAAATTTACGGCAAGCGATGGTAAAGCTTCGGCAGAACACAAGATTACACTCAAAGTAAATGTATCTCCGAATGTAAAAGACGGTGCTGCTAAGAGCGGCGAAGTTGACCAGTATACTACATTCACACTCGACTTATCGACAATATTTGAAGATAAGGATAACGATGAACTTACTTACACTGTATCGGTTGACGGAGGCGATGCTGTAGCAGTAACAAAAAATTACAAGATAACGCCGAACAAAGCAGGCATCATTAATCTTAAATTCGTTGCAAGCGACGGCAGGAAAACGGTTGAGCATAAATTTACTCTTGTTGTCAACAAAGTATATGTAATTACTTCGGGGAATGACAGCACATGGGTAATAGACAGCACAAAAGATATCGTAATTACCTGCGATGGACCGTTTGATGAATTTGTAGGACTTATGATTGACGGTGAAATGCTCGAAGATGATGACTACATCGCAGAAGAAGGCAGCACCGTAGTTACACTTAAGCCGGAATACCTATCAAAGCTCACCATTGGCGAACATGATATAACATTTGCATATGAGAGCCAGAATGTTGATGGAGTATTTACGATTAAGGATTTGTCCACACCGAAAACAGGTGATAATATCGATAATTTGATACTTCTCGGTATTGCCATGAGTGTTAGTGCAATCGGTATATATTCAATAAATAAGCGCAGAAAACATAATTAACAGCAATTACAACTTTTACGGCTTCCGCAAAAACGGAAGCTGTAAATTTTTTTATTAAAACTATAGCATTTTGAAACCACATATGGTATAATTCAGAGGAATTGAATACAAGATATAGCATAAAGGAAGTCGGTGTAAATCCGACACAGTTTCTTTGCTACTGTAATGAGAATATTGCCGTTTATATTCACTGAGCGATTCGGGAAGGATACAAACTTAAGGCTCTCAAAAGTCAGGATATTTTAGCTGTATTATTTTAGATTGAACGTCAAGGAAAGTTCATGGTTTTTATTTTTGGTACTTTCCTTTTCGGGAAAGTTTTTTTAGTTATCAACATTTCCTCCTGAGATGTTTGATATAGACGTTCTAAACGTCCTCATACCTCCTTTGACGGCTGCTTTGCAAAGTTGGGGGCGAAGCAGCCGTACATAATTTACGAAAGGGATATTGCCATGGATAAGGGGTTGATACATTACTATTATGGTTTCGGCAAAGGCAAAACAACAGCCGCCATGGGGCTTGCGCTTAGGGCAAGCGGCAGCGGAAGAAAGGTGGTTATTGTACAGTTTCTCAAAAACAGAAAGAGCTGTGAACTTTTGCAGCTGGAAAAACTTGATAATATCAAAGTATTGCGTGGCCAATCGACAAATGCATTCTCAAACGAGATGAATAAAGACGATATTATATCGACCACTCAAATACATAATTTAAATCTCTCCGAAGCTTGCGAATATGTGCAGGCAGGGGAGTGCGATATGCTTATTTTGGACGAAGTAACTGATGCTTATGAACTTGGAATGCTCGATGAAGACATGTTCATGGAAATAGTAAAGAATAAGCCCGAAAATTTGGAACTTGTCATAACAGGGCATAACCCTCAAGCTTGGATAACCGATATCGCCGATTATGTAACACGAATGCAAAAAGACAAGCATCCCTATGACAGAGGTATTATGGCAAGATATGGTATCGAATTTTAAAGAAAATTACAATATGTTGAAAATTAATGTAGACAAAGACATATGTTTATGATATAATTCAGTCAACATCAAAATGATGTATAAAGTTAATATGAGCTGAAATGAACCGATAACTCGGTAAATGAGGAAGAGGGTGAGAATCCCCACACAGAAACGGTACTGTAAGCGAGAATTCGTTCCGAAGCGCAAAAGCGTATGACAAGGTCAGCCACTCGGTAATACGGGGAAGGTAGGAAATGAATGACGAAGATGTTCTTCTTATCGCAAGTCAGGATATTCACATTTCAGTGCAGTGTTGCGCTTTCCGTAGCCTGAACATAGTGCA
This sequence comes from uncultured Lachnospiraceae bacterium, assembly GCA_964644555.1. GTDB lineage: Bacteria > Bacillota > Clostridia > Eubacteriales > Anaerofustaceae > RUG14186. The sequence continues at coordinate 20,703 of CAZXWI010000005.1, forward strand.
TAAAAACGTTTGCACCGATTGAAAAATCGGTGCTTTTATTTTTACCAAGAAAGTGCTAACATCAAAAATTTTTAAACCTCCCTAGAGCTTGTCGCTACTGCCATTGCGACAAGCAGCACATTCAGAGCATAACGCTTTTTATATATAAATTAAAGGAGAAAACAATGAGTTACAATGAAGCACTTGCAATCGTAAAAGAATATTTTGACAAATCGGTATTTACTATCGAAGAAACTCAAGCATTTATGACTTTGCTTGACAAATGTGAGAGTTTTTCAAATTAGTATCGTTAACCCATCCCAGAGGGGTTAAAAATAAAAAATCGGGAGCTTGATTCGTATCTAACGCTACCAACCTTAATTGCGAATAAGCCCCCATATAGCATAATTACGCCCCAACGGGCGCATTTTTGCGTATCTGTTCTTATTTTATCAAATAAAGCACAAATACGCAAGAAAAGAGAAATAACATAAAGGGAAAGGTTTAATTAATGAAAAGAAAACATCCAAAGAAAATACTTTCACTGGTTCTTGCGGTATTTATGCTGCTTTGTATGATACCATCGAATATTTTCGCAGGAAGCAGTGATAGTGCAAGTTTAAGTTCGCTTGTCGTATTTTTGGCTTCATCCCCAACACCTACAGACGACACTGTAATCTTAAAAAACTCTACGGACACATATACTACAACCAATGTATTCTCCTCCGATAAATTGGAATATGATCTCGGTTATGTATATGATAATGTCAGCATGTTGGGTTTTTTGCCCACTGTATCAAATGAAGAAAGTATAAAAATATATTATACGAACTTCAAGGGTGAACGAAAATCCAAAGATTTTGAATCAGGTAAAGCTGATAGAGTTAACGCTATTTTTGCGGGAAATAGCGAATTTGATGTTGTTGTAATTCCCAACGGAAAGACCGAATCAGATCCCGAAACGACCACATACAAAATCAAGCTCGCTTCAAAGCCGACCTTGAAATCACTTTCGGTTACAGCAGGCGGTAGCAAACTTAATCTTGATCCTGCTTTCGGTGCAAAAACTTTTGCATATGTTTTGACGGTACCTACGGGAGTAAACGAACTCGAATTTACCGCCGCCGGATATAAGGATACATATGCAATATCCTATAACGGAAGCACTGATTCGACTGTAGATATTACAGGCAAGGATAAAGTAGATATTACTGTTTCGGCAAACGGCGTTGAAAATGTTTACACTATTAATTTGCAAAGAAAGAGTGCCGATTCGGTTAAGTTCAATGTTACTCCGTCAGATGCAATAGTATCTGTATACGATGCAACGGGTAGCAGAGTGTTGCCCTCATCCGACGGCAGCTACGGCATAATGCTCGGCACGAATACATATTCATACACTGTTACAAAATACGGCTATGTTGCTCAGTCAGGCAATATAGAATCGCAAAATGTAAATGTAACATTATCAAAGGCTTCGGATAGCGCTATAACCGATGTCGGAGCATATTGGAAAAACTTCAGAGGAAATGATTCCAATATGGCAATAGTAAATACAAAAACACCCATTGATAAAAACAGCACTTCACTTTTGTGGAGCTACAAATTCGGCGGTGCTGCCGATTGGACAACCGCTCCGAATGTGCAGATTATAGCCGATAATTCATTGATAGTTTTAGCAGGCTCCAAAATTTACAAATTAAATTTGGAAACCGGTAATGTTATAGCTTCAGCCGATATGACGGAAAAAATAAATTGGGGTTATACACCACCCTCATACGCAGAAGGCATGATATTCTGCCCATTGGCAGACGGCACTATCCAGGCATTCAATGCAAAAACATTGGAATCCGTATGGATTTACAAAGATGATTTAAAAGGTCAGTCGCTTTCTCCCATATGCTACAGCGATGGATATATCTATACAGGTTTTTGGAATTCGGAAACCAAAGATGCTCATTATGTATGCTTATCGGTAACCGATGAAGACACTGCAAAAACAGATGAAGCAAAAACCGCATCTTGGAAAATAACTCACACAGGTGGCTTCTATTGGTGCGGAGGTGTATGCGTTGGTGATTATGTTCTGTTCGGTTCTGCCGATGGTCAAGACAGTGGCGTAAAAGGAACATCATATCTGTATTCCGTAAATAAGCATACAGGCGAAGTAGTTCAAAAGCTTTCGCTTGAAAACGCATCGGATGTGCGTTCTACGATTGCATACGATTCATCAGCAAATAAAGTTTATTGGACATCCACAGGCGGTTACCTCTACAGTGCTGCAATCGACACTACTACGGGTAAATTAAGCGACTTTAAGAGCCTTGATTTAAAAGAACCTTCTACCACAACACCCGTTGTATATAACGGCAGAGTTTATGTATACACTTATGCAGGATTCGCAAGCGGACATTTGCATATAGTGTCTGCCGACACATTAAAGCTTGTTGTAAGCGTTGATGCAGGTCCTGTTCAAAGTTCACCGATTCTTACCACAGCATATGAAGATACAGGTTACTTGTACCTTTATGCTACGGCAAATATGAAAAAAGGCGGAATAGATTTATTTAAGGTTAAAACAGATGCATCAAAGGCTGAAGATGTAACCAAAATCGAACTTTATGATGCTGCAGGTTTTGAAGAATACTGTATTGCAAGCATAATCTGTTCTGCAAACGGAACATTGTATTACAAAAACGACTCATGCAATGTCTTTGCCGTCGGTATTCCGTCATATGCATATGTAATCGATCTTATCGATGCCATAGGTGATGTGGATTTAGAGAGCGAAACTGCAATTTCGACTGCAAGAGGTGCATATGATGCTTTGGATGAATCCGATAAGGCAAAGGTAACCAACTACGCAAAACTCACCGCTGCAGAAGCTGTTTTAAACCAGCTTAAAGCAGACGAAACAGTTAAGCTTATCGATGATATCGGTGATAAAATCACAAAAGAAAGCAAAGATGCAATAAAAAAAGCTCGTAGCTCATATGATGAATTGAGCGACGAACAGAAAAAACTCGTTCCCGATGATAAGCTTGCATCTCTTGAAAAAGCCGAAGCAGAACTCAAGAAACTTCAGGATTCTACTCCTGAGGGTTCTACGAAAGGTGTAAGCGTAACGATAAACGGTGTTACATATGTTGTAAGCGAAGAAACAAAAGCAGCTATGGAAGCAATGCAGTCGGTACTCGATGCAAAAGATCCTTCGGAAAAAGAAATAATCGATGCTTACAAAGCTTATGAATCATTGACATATAATGAAAAACTGTTTGCTGAAAACTACAAAGAATTCGAAGAAAAAATTCTTACAAAACAAGGCGCTCAGAATCATTATGATGAACCTACAAAAGTAGATGCAAGAGAAAACGAAGAAGATGTTTTACCTTGGCATATCAAATTAGTTGTAAAAAATGTTGATATTACCGATGACAATATTGCAAAAGTAAAAGAAACCTTGGGAGAGGAATCGGCTCTTTCGATTATGTACGATATAAGCTTTATTGATACATTGACAAATAAAGAATGGAAACCGACTTCTCTTGTAAGTATTAAATTACCTAAACCCGATTCAGAATACGAATCTTATGCAATAGTTCATATAGGCGAAAATGATGAGTACGGCTTCATTCAGCCTGTGGAAGAAGACGGTAATTTGAAATTCGAAACAATGGATTTCTCAAACTACGGTGTTGCTTCATTCGAAGGAAGTTGGAACGAACTTCTCGGAAGTGAGGAAGTAAAGAAAAATGCTGTTGTTTGGCCTTGGGCTATCGGAGGCGCAGCCGGAGTCGGAGGAGTCCTTTGGGCAATCTTTAACAAGCGCAGAGATGATTCCGACGAGGAATAAAGGCAGGAAATCGAAATGAAAAAGAAAAATAAAATATCGAATATTATCATGGTCGTTGCCATAATCGCAATTATCGTTTGTGGGGTAATGCTAATCGGCAACTTGAAAGGCTGGTTTAATAAATCAGCCTATTCCGATAACGCAATTATCAATTCAACCATAGGAAGTGTCAATATAGAAAGAAGCGGAGTTGCTTATTCGGCTGATAATTCCACACCTCTTCGCAACGGTGATATAGTGGAAACCAGAGCAAATTCCAAAGCCGTTATCACATCAGGGAAAAACAGTTTTGTTTTAAGCGAAAACAGTGAGATAAAATTAACCACTGCTTCAAACAGCGAATACGGGTTTGAACTTGTGCAAGGCGAAGTTTTCTGTATTGTGAATGACGAAAAAAGCCTTAATGATATTTTGATAAACGGTGCAGCCGTTAAAGCAAAGAGCAGTGTATTTTCCGCAAATATTTTGACAGGCTCGGCAAATGTCATGGTTTACGAAGGTGAAGTAACATTTGCAGATCAAACGGCTCAAGGCGGCAAAGTTATTCAAATGGTTGCTGATTTATGCTATGTTAACGAACTTCAGGCAGCAAGCTTGAATGAGTTTAACATCCAGCAGGCAATGAATATATCCGAAGATAAAACACTTTGTTTTGACAAGGAAACATTGCAAGGTGTTCTTGATGCAAGAGCAGAAGAAATAAGAATTGCCAACGAAGAAAGAGCAAAAGCCGATGCCGCAATAATCGCTCAAGGCGGCACGGAAGCTCAGGTAACAGAGAACAGTTCCGGTTCTGCGGGAACTGATGCAAATGTCAAAACTTGCACCATTCAGATACGCTGCGACACAATCCTTGATAATATGCAAAACCTCACGCCCGGCAAAAATGCGTATGTTCCTTCAAACGGTATAATTTTGGCAACAAGCACTGTACAGTTTGTGGAAGGTGAAACCGCATTCGATGTTTTGAAACGAGCTTGTTCTTACGCAGGCATTCAAATAGAGTATTCATGGACTCCTTTATACGGCAGTTACTATGTAGAAGGCATTAACCATTTATACGAATTTGACTGTGGAAGTGAATCCGGCTGGATGTATAAAGTCAACGGCTGGTTCCCCAATTACGGTTCGTCGAGCTACACATTGGAAGACGGCGATGTAATGGTTTGGTGCTACACCTGTAACGGACTCGGTGCCGATGTAGGCGGAAGTGCGTATTAAAAAATAAATCGGTAAGGGCATTTATTATGCTCTTACCGTTATTGCGACTTAGGAAAGATAAAATTATGAAGAATGATGCATTTTCAACATATAACCCAATAATCAATTTCACATTCTACATAGGTGCCATAGTTTTGGGTATGTTTTTCGTTCATCCCATGTATTTGGCAGTTTCCGTATTTTTTTCTTTTACATATTTATTTACAATACAAGGGAAAAGAGCTTTTAAAACATTGAGTGGAATGTTTGTATTATTTGTTATATTGTCTTTAATCAATCCTTTGTTTAACACATACGGACAAACTGTCCTTTTCACATATTTTAACGGCAGAGTCTACACATTGGAGGCTCTGTATTACGGAATGGCAACTTCATCAATGGTAATCAGCGTGTTGATGTGGTTTAATTCTTATAATCTTGTTATGACAAGCGACAAATTTATGTATATTTTTGCACGATTTATTCCGTCATTGTCGCTTATATTTACCATGGTTCTCAGGCTTGTGCCGAATTACGAAAGAAAGATAAAACAAATTTCTTCCGCTCGCAAATGCATAGGCATGGCAGGGGAAACTTTAGATAAATCAAAGCAGCTCAACGATTCTATTACAGTCGTTTCGGCTTTAACATCATGGGCATTGGAGGGAGCCATAATCACAGGTGACTCAATGCGAAGTCGTGGTTACGGCACGGGTGATAGAAGCAGTTTTTCGATATATTCGTTTAAATTTAAAGACAAATTGCTGGTTGCTTTAATGGTTGTACTTATGCTGGTAGTTATTATTACCGCATCTTTCGGAGCCACATATGCTACATATACTCCGGAACTTAACATTGCAAAAATCGACAATTTTACATCTCTTTTGGGGATAGTTTCATATATACTATTGCTTTGTATCCCGACTGTATTAAACATCAGGGAAGAAATATTATGGAAAGTTTTGATAAAAAGAAGATTTAATCAGCTATAACGGAGGATAAATATGACATCACAGTTTGAAATCAAACAACTCAATTTCTCATATCCGACAACAAAAGATAAATTGGCACTTGATAATATCAACTTGAAAATAGAAAAAGGTCAATATATCACCATATGCGGTAAGAGCGGAAGTGGCAAAACAACACTTTTGAAGCACTTAAAAAGCGTTTTGACTCCCCATGGAGTCAGAACCGGTTCGGTGTTATTCGAAGGTGTTGAGCTTGATAAGGTAAGCCAAAGAGATCAAAGCAGCAAAATCGGTTATGTTATGCAAAATCCGGATAACCAAATAGTTACGGATAAGGTTTGGCATGAACTTGCTTTCGGCTTGGAAAGCTTGGGTTACGACCAAAAGACTATCCGCCTTCGTGTTGCCGAAATGGCAAGTTATTTCGGAATACAGACATGGTTTCACAAAAATGTTGCGGATTTGTCTGGGGGGCAAAAGCAACTGCTTAACCTTGCTTCCATAATGGCAATGCAGCCGTCGGTTCTCATTTTGGACGAGCCGACAAGCCAGCTTGACCCGATTGCTGCCGCAGATTTTTTGAATACCGTAAGAAAGATAAACCTTGAACTCGGCACAACCGTTATCATTACCGAACACCGCTTAGAGGATATATTCCATGCTTCTGACAGGGTAGTGGTTGTTGAAAACGGAAAGATAATAGCTGATGACGAACCGAGAAACATCGGTGAAATGCTTAAAAAGAACAATTCCGATATGTTTGCGGCAATGCCCTCTCCCGTGCAAATTTATTACGGGGCTCAAAGTGATTTGACTTGCCCCCTTACGGTTAGGGAAGGCAGAAATTGGCTCAGCGAATATTTTGCCGACAAAACCGTCAGCGTAACGAGTCTGCCCGATGAACGCCCCATGAGCGAGGACTATAAATATAAGTTATCGTTAAAAGAAGTATGGTTCCGCTATGAAAAAGATTTACCCGATATATTAAAAGGGGTTGATGTCAATGTGCCGGAAAACAGCATTTTTGCCATAGTCGGCGGAAACGGTACAGGTAAATCCACAACGCTTAAAACCATTTGCGGCATTTGCAAGCCTTACCGTGGTAAGGTAATTATTGATGGAAAAAATATCGATAAATATAAAAAGGACGAATTGTTCAAAGGTTTACTTTCCATGCTTCCGCAGGATCCGCAGAGCTTGTTCGTTAAGAAAACGGTAAGAGAAGATTTGGAAGAAATGATAAAAGCAACTTCTGCCGAAAAAGAAGAAAAGGTCAGAAATATTGCCGAAATATGCGAAATAACAGAACTTCTTGACTCTCACCCTTATGATTTATCAGGCGGTGAACAGCAAAGAGCAGCTTTGGCTAAAGTGCTTTTGACTAATCCGCAAATACTTCTTTTGGACGAACCGACAAAAGGCATCGACAGTTTCTTTAAACTTAAATTTGCCGAAATATTAAACAAACTTAAATCTCAAGGAGTTACCATAGTTATGGTAAGCCATGATGTAGAGTTCTGCGCAAAATATGCGGACACGGTAAGTATGTTCTTTGACGGAAGCATAATCACAACCAACACACCGAGAAGATTCTTCTCTCAAAACAGCTTTTACACCACAGCAGCCAACCGTATGGCAAGGCATATCTTTGAAAATGCGGTTACCAATGAGGACGTAATCGAGCTTTGCAGAAAAAACCGATAAATTTTATCATATAAGGAGTACGAAAATATGCAAAAAAACAAACTCAGTAAGCGTACATGGATAAGCATATTCATCATTTTGATATTAGTTCCCATAACTATATATGTGGCATGGAAGCTTGGAGATAGAAAATATTATTTGGCAAGCGTTTTGATAATCATTTACACAATGGTGCCGTTTTTCATGGTTTTTGAAAATAGGAAGCCAAAAGCTCGTGAACTTGTGGTAATTGCGGTAATGTGCGCCATTGCAGTTGCTTCAAGAGCTGCTTTTATAATGCTACCCCATTTTAAGCCACTTACAGCCATAGTTATAATCACAGGCATTGCATTCGGTGCCGAAGCGGGATTTTTGACAGGAGCGGTAAGCGGATTTGTTTCTAACTTCATATTCGGTCAAGGCCCATGGACACCATGGCAGATGTTCGCATACGGTATTGCCGGATTCCTTGCGGGAATTTTATATCAAAAGGGTATCCTTAAAAAGGATAAATTGCCTTTGTGCATATTCGGATTCTTATGTGTATTCTTGATAGTTGGTCCATTGCTTGATACATGTGCCATATTTACATTGCCCACAAGCGTTGACGGCATAGGAATCGGTGCAATCTATTTATCGGGAATTCCGGTTAATTTGGTGCATAGTGCGGCAACTGTAATCACTTTGTTCTTGGTATCAAAGCCCATGTTTGAAAAACTCGACAGAATAAAATTAAAATACGGAATGATGGAAGATGAAGTTTGATTCGTATCACCCAACGATAAATTTAATATATTTTACCTCGGTAATTGCATTTACCATACTGTTTAAGCACCCGATATTTCTTGCCATATCCTACATATGCTCTTTTGTATATTCGGTCAAATTAAACGGCTTGAAAGCATTTATATTCAATGTGGTTCTTATCCCCTTGATAGGTGCATATTCCTTGTGGTATTCCTATTACAACCATTTCGGGGTAACATATTTAAGACAGAATTTTGTAGGCAATAATATCACGCTCGAATCCTTGGTATACGGTCTTGTTTTGGGCTTTGTCATAGCAAGTGTGATAATGTGGTTTTCATGCGTTCATGCGGTATTTTCTACCGATAAAATAATATATTTGTTCGGGCGAGTGTCTCCGAGATTATCTTTGTTTATCTCCATAATCCTTAGGACTGTTCCACGAGTTAAGCAAAGAGCAAAAAAAATAAATACTGCTCAAAAGTCGATAGGCAGAGGCTCAAACCAAGGGAATATATTTAAAAGGCTGTATCATGTTTTGAGGCAGGCTTCAATAGTATTAACATGGACATTGGAAAATTTCGTAGAAACATCCGACTCCATGCGCTGTAGGGGGTACGGGCTTAAAGGCAGAACAGCTTTCAGTATTTATCGTTTCGATAATAGGGATCGAAGCTTTGTAATCACCATATTTTGGTGCCTTACGGTAATACTCATGGCAGTTTTATTAGATCAGGTAAATATACAATATAATCCTCAAATAGTGTTTAACCGAATAACTGCGCTATCATATGTATTTTATTTTGCTTATGCATTTTTATGCCTGCTTCCCGTGGGGCTTCAAATTGCCGGCGAAATAAGATTCAAAAGATTGATTTCGAAATAAATTTAATTTGTGAATATTTGTTAAATAATAACGGTACAGCATAACTATGCTGTACCGTTATTTATGCTCGATTTATTTACAATTTGAATTTGCTGTTTGGTGCGTATGCCGTTTTTACTATAAGCTCATCGACTGCATCGGTATATTTGCCTTCTGCTATTAATGCGTTTCTAAGTTCGTTCAATGCTCGAATAACAATATTTTGTTCATACTCGTCAAGGGCTAAATAATATTTTTTCTCTTTCATTGTTATCTCCTTTGTAGGTATGATAAAGTGTGTTTTAAAAAAATTTAGCTTAATCAGTCTATCGTTACTTCTTCGGTTTCGTTAACCGAAAGGTAGCATATATAAGCCTTGTCTGCTTTCTTTGAATTTAACATTTCATATGCTTTCGCATACATTTTGACTTGCTTGGAATAAATCTCGTTAAGCTCCATTCTGCGCTTCCCTTTGGGGTTTTTGTCCGTTTTGTAATCTAAAATATAAACTTTATTCTCATATTCGAATAAGCAGTCTATAACGCCCTGTATAAGAAGTGTTTCTTCCGAATTCGCCCATTCTTCGTTTATTTCGGACGCTTTTACTCTGAGTATGAACTCGTATTCACGATAAAGCACATCTGCGTTTATCATCTTTTGCCCAAGAGGAGAGTTTAAAAATGCCATTATCGAATCTTTGTTTATGAGTTCAGCGGCAGCTTTCGTTATGATGCCGAACTTTAATGCAGATTCTATTGCATTATTAAGGCTAAGCAGGGTATCCTGTCTTGCTGCATTTATGTCGATATTTTGCAATAGGTAATGTGTAATTGTGCCTATATCGGCTGATGTTATGCTCTCATCCCTTGCAAATGACGGTGCATCGGCAATTTGAATAACCTTTTGTCCGACAACGAGATTTTCGCTGTTTTTAAGTTCACTCACACTCATCTTGGTCGGAATGTGCTGCTCTGTTTGATATGGGTAAGAGTACGAAAGGTTTCGCTTTATTATTTCGTCCGTATTATCATTTGATGAAATAATTTCTTCGTTTTGGGTGAGCAAAATATTATCACCGGCTACGTCAAGAGCATTTTGTGCCGAAAATTCAAAGAATTTTGCATCATCGCTTTCGTATAATCCCAAATAGAGCAGTGTGATAAAGTTATTTGCGCCTATTACCGATTGCTTAGTAACAAGATTTTCTTTTGGCAGGTTTTTATATGCGTTGTCCGAAACCAGTGCCGTGAAATAAAGCCGTTTGATAGCTCTTGTGGCTGCCACATAGAGTATACGCATTTCTTCTTGGGCTTCGCTCATCTTATAAAGTGCATTTGCCAAATCTCGATTAAGAGTATTTGCCTGATACGAAAACACATCGTCTTTGTATACGGGGCAAATGCCGAGGTCTTTATGCATGGTAAAGTTTGAATCGGAATTGCCGTTTCGGTAGGTGGTAGCGCAATCTACCACAAAAACAATGTTGAACTCAAGCCCCTTGCTTTTGTGTATTGTCATAAGGCGTACACCCTCTTTGGCATTTTGTGAGGTGCTTTTTTTAAATAATTTGCTGTCCTTTGCCTTTTGCAAATAATTGATAAAGCCCCCTAAACCTTTCATGAATGAGGATTCGTACCCCGATGCCATATTTTTAAGCACTCTTAAGTTGTTTTGGCGCTTTTCTCCATCGGGAAGAGTGCCTACTTGAGCATAAATATTGGTTTTGGAATAAATTCTTCGTACCAAATCCTCCAATGAACTGTAGCGAGAAAACTCGGTAAATTCATTTATTTGAGATAGCATATACCCTATTTTAGCTGCGATATCTTTATTTTCACCTGTTTTTACATAGTTTGTTACAGCGTTATAAAACTGTGGCTCATCGGAAGAATGAAGTTTTATACTTACCAATTCATCGGGAGTGAAATTATAAATTATGCTTCGCATAACCGAGGCAAGTGCGATATCGTCTTTGTAGTTATCGATGACTTTGATGAGATTTATTACAAGCGATACTTCCATAAGGTCGTAAAAATCATCTTTATCATCGCAGATGGTCGATATGCCGTAGTTTTTGAATGCTTCGATGTAATATTTTGCACTGGAATTCATGCTTCGTGAAAGAATGGCGATATCCGAAGGGATAATCTTTCGCATTGAATTGAGTTCTTTGTCGAATATTTGCTCGTTTAATAAATCCTTGACTGTTTTTGCCACATACATTGCCTCGATGGTTTTTTTATCGGGCAGGGGATTCGATTCGTCGGTGTATTCGGAATCTGCTTTGGGCATATAAAGAGTGTGTACTTCGGGCTTAAGTGCATCATCACTGTAGTTATTCGAATTCATACTCTCCTTTGCCTCTTTGTAGTCTATGCCGCCGCTGTCTTTGGTCATAACACGGGAAAAAAGAGTGTTTACCGCATTGATTATTTTGGCATCGCTGCGGAAGTTGTCGGATAAATGTATCATGCTGCCGCATTCGGGAGAATTTTCATACATCTCTCTGCGAGAGGTAAACAAAGTCGGTTCAGCCTCTCTGAAAGAGTATATGCTTTGTTTTACATCACCTACGGTAAAGAGATTATTTTCTTTTTTAATTAAGTTGATTATTTCTTCCTGAATATCGTTGGTGTCT
>CAZXWI010000006.1:0-31544 GCA_964644555.1 uncultured Lachnospiraceae bacterium
TTAATTTTGTATTGATGGTGATAATTTTATTAGTGAATTTTATTATGATTTTATAAGGAGAATATATGCAGGACTATAAAGAAGAAAAATACAAAAATATAAAAAAAGTATCCGCAGGTGTTTTGTTGGGTGTTTCGTTAGTTCCGTATGCATTAGCAGCAGTGAGTATTTTCAAAAATTTGAAAAACAATAATAAAGAGGATAAATAAACCGAGGGAGATATACACTTTTATATTATTTGCCGACTTTATATTGCTTTATTATCAATCGTTTGGTATTATCGCAAAAAAAGCGTAAAATTTCGCATAATTAGTAGCTTAGCGAACTTAAAACGGTTGACCGAATGGGGTTTTGCCTTTATAATATAAAAGCTCTGTGCTATTAGGCATATTTGTTTTATATTTTTTATGACATTTCAAGCAGAAAAATAAAGCTTTTGACGCAGGTAATTAAATAAAATCAAATTTATTTTTTGACGAAACACATTAAGTAAAAATTGAGTGAACGAAAAAAGTATACTTTCCTCGTTCACCTTTTTTCCGACGAAAACATGCGGTTTACAGCTCCTAAAACAAGCGAATTTTAAAGTATACATTTTTCGTTCACGCAAAATTTGTTTTTGCTCGGAAGAATCGTCTTTTTAGTTCAAAAATCGGCATTTTTGACAGAAAAATTCGATATGAGCAAACAGAATCACTTAAGATTTAATCACAAAAGAGGAGAAATTATGAGAAAATATGTAAGAAATGCCGTGCTTTGGCTTTTAATCGTTTCATTTTTAATGCCGTGTATTCCTTATGTAGAAAAAAATGTGTATGGAGCTGATACTCTAAATCCCACTTATACCGTGCAATATTACGGTAATCTTGATATGAGCGTGAAAGATAAAGAAGGGATTGGAAGATCTTCCAATAAGATTTCGCTCATTGATACGAGGGGAGCTGTGTTACCCAACAACAATTACAAGATTGATGATAAGAATGTTCCCAATGAAAGCGTTCCGCTGGTAGAAATGCAATTAGTCGATACGGGAGATGGAAAAAGCTACAAGATACAAAAACATAAAGAGCTTGTTGCATTATACGAAGAAGCAAAATATCAATATTTGGAAGCACCGAATCTTACATATGTCGATTTCGTATCACGGAATTCCGAATATTTCGATTTGAGTGAAATATGGGTACTGAAGTCGGGTAAAAAATCGGACAGCACAAATTCAGATGACTGGGATATTTATTCACCCGGCGTAAAGCTGACAACCAATGAATCGGACAGCGGCTGTATATATGTGCAGAACGGTACGGTTATAAGATTAGTTTACGAGCCTAATTCGGACAAGCGAATAACCAACGATGACCACGATGTATATTTCTTCGATTACGATATAACCGATGGCACAGCTTATAGAAATTACACATATTATACGGGTATATTTTCAAACCCGATAGATAATGCTACCGAGTGGAGTACCAAAGAAAGCCTATATATGAACACAAGACAGCAGGGCATAAATAATCCGGCGAACTTTATCGGCAGTGGAGTTAAACTCGCTTTCGGCAACAGTAATGACAACACCGGAAACGAACTCGGAGATTCTCAATACAAGGGCTTTTACATAAATCAAGCTAACAAATATGTATTCGGTAACTGTGTATTCGGCATTATGCCCACACTTGATAAAACCACAAAACTGCCCGTTCCCGCAGAGGGCATTATTTCGGCTGACTTATTCGGAACAAATGACAGCGAAGTTATCGGCAAGAGCATAATAGACGATTGGGAACTTGAGTTTAACCGCAGCGGCATTACCTATACATTAAATGCAGTAACGAATCAAGACGGAGAAGTATTCGATTCTTCATGCGAGTTAGGTCAGTTTACCCTCTATGGCACATCCCTATGGAGCAATAATTTCTGGCCAATGGATAATGCTTCGACATATAATATGCCGGGGCATGATATGGCATTTGGTTCGATCGAGCGAGAAAATAATTCATCATCCGGCTTTGGCAACGGATTCAGAGCATGGAAGAGTGATGCCGAAAGCCAATTCAGCGAATTGGCATCAATGCCTGCCAGCGATGATGGACTTGACCATAACAGCTACTTTGCTTTGAAATACAAAATGAAATTCACCCTCGAAAAGTCATATATAGGACCTTTGGAATACATATTCTTCGGTGATGATGATATGTGGGTATATCTTGAAGACGAAGACGGTAATTGCGATCTTATCTGCGATATCGGAGGGGTGCATTCCTCTGCAGGTGAATATGTTAATTTGTGGGATTATATAGATAGATCCGATTTTAGAGATGGTGAAACCTCCAAAGATTATACTTTATACTTCTTTTATACCGAAAGGGGGGCATCGGGTTCGACTTGCTATATGGAATTTACCATTCCGCAAGTATTTCCCTATATTATTCCTGCTCAGGCATATGGTGATTTGAAAGTATCAAAAGAAGTTGATGATAATTTTGAAGTCGATAAATCATTTAATTTCGAAGCCGTATTTACCGATGAAGACGGAAATAGCCTTAGTGATCAATATTCATATACTATATATGATGAAAACGGCTTATCAAAAGACTCTGCAATATTCTCTTCCGAAAAGGTATCATTCAGCCTTAAAGCCGGAGAATACGCTGTATTTAATAATTTGCCCGATAAGACAAATTATACGATAAAAGAGCTTAAAGATACTAACTATCTGCCCGAGGGCAACATATACGAAAAAAGCGGACAAATAACTACATTGGGCGAAGTTGAGGTCCATTCGGGTAGCGAAAAAGCCGACAACACGACCAATGTGGAATTTAAAAACATTTTGCAAAAGGGCAGCGTTAAAGTTACAAAAACTTTTGATAATGACAGTGATATTTCTTTTGAGGGAATAAATAATATACAAATAACCATTCAAAGAGTCGGTAATTCTACTCTTTCAAAAGAAGACAACACAAAAACAGCAACTCTTTGCAAAGATAACAACTGGACATATACTTTCGATAATTTGTATCCGGGAGAATATTTGCTTACGGAGCTTGCCGATGTTGACGGATATGAGTATACATATGTTGTTAAGGTGGGCAGTGACACGCCTAATAGTATAACCGTATCGGGAAACAGCACAACAAACGTAACTCTTGTTAACAAATATAATAAACTCACTTCAGTAGAATATAAATACGATGATGTAAAAGTATATAAAACTGATAACTACAATAAACCGCTTAGCGGAGTAAAATTCGGCTTATATGAAAAATCAAACGATAAAACACCTATAACCGAATATACCACCGATAAAGACGGCATTATCGTTATATCCTCAAAAGATACTGCCTTAAAGCCTTATTTGCCCGAAGTCGGTAAGAGTGCTACTTTGTATTTGGGAGAAATAGCTTCTCCCACGGGTTATACGATGGCTACAAATAGATATGAAGTCAAAATAACATCTGCGGCAGGAGAAGAAGCACTCAAAGATGTAAACGGAATAAAGAAATTCGTTACCGAGATAAAATACGATATTTCCTTTGACGGCAAAGATAAACTCAATGTGGTAAATAACAGAGTCGAAGAAACCGAATATGTGCATGATCAAATCAGCATAAATAAAAAGGACTACGATTCCGAACAGGTTATTTCGGGGGCTAAATTAGGCATTTACGAAAACAGCTCCTGCACGGGAGAAGTCATTGCCACATACGATATGGGAAGTGTGGTGATATCCACTTCCGATGAAGCGTTGAAAGACTATCTGCCTAACGAAAATAATACAACCACCTTGTATATTAAGGAAATAAGCGCCCCAACAGGCTACAGCTTGGGCAGTAGCGTATATCCCGTTGTAATAAAGGCGGAAAAGAGCATTGCCGAAAGTATCGGCAATAATCAAAAATTTACGAATACGATAACTTACACCATTACCGTAAATTCGCAAAAGAGTGTAGATTTCTATAACCGAAAGATTACCGATACAGAATCGGATTATCATTCGCTGAATGTGGTAAAAACGGATAGTAGCGATAATTCTGTACTCTCGGGTGCAAGCTTTGCAATATATGAAAATGCAAATGATTTAGCTCCAATAAAAACATTTACCGCCGGCGATACGATGATAAGTCTTGAAGATGCGGCATTTAAAGAATATCTGCCGAATGCCGGTGATATCAAAGAATTGTACATTAAAGAGCTGACACCTCCCAAAGGCTACGAAGCCTCAAGCGAGGTTTATAAAATAATTATCAGTGCATCGGAAAGAGAAGAGCTGGAAAACGGTAAGTTTGTAACAATAATAACTTATGATATAAAAACTTCCGAAAATCTTAGTAAACTCACGGTTAAAAACAAGCAAAAGACTGCTTATGCAACTGTGGATAATTCACTTAAGATAATTAAGACCGATGAGGAAAACAATATTCTTGAGGGTGCTGAATTTGGATTGTTCCTTTCGGAGGGAGCAAGTGAAGCTGTTTATACATTCGAAGCAGGAGAGTACGAATTATCAACCGCAAATGAGATTTTAAGGCCAACGGAGCAAGCTACAAGCAAAACTCTTTACCTAAAGGAAATTACTCCTCCCGATGGATATGTTCTTTCGGAGGTCGTATACCCGATTGTTGTGCAAAAATCACAATCGAAAGCATATGATGAAAACAAGGATTCATTCGTTACTACAACCGAATACAAGATAAGTTGTGAAGATTTGAGCGAAATTAAAGTGGAAAACGAAAAGTATTATGCTCCCGTGGATATTTCGGTAGAGAAAATATGGATTGACAATAATTCGCCCCTCCGCCCAAACTCTGTAAATGTTTCGCTTTATATGGATAACGAATTGTACGAAGAAGATGTTGTTTTGTCAAAAGAAAACAACTGGAGTTACACTTGGCAAAATTTAGCCGGCAATCATGAGTACTGCGTGGAGGAAAGTAATGTGCCGAGCGGTTACAAGGTAAAGGTTACATCCGAAGATAACCGATTCATAATAACGAACATAAGTAAATCCGTTCCGAAAACAGGTGATAATTCATGGATAGTAATATTTGCTGCGGCATTTATACTAAGCTGCTCATTCATTGTAAAGACATTGAAAAAACAAAAAAGTAATTAATATTACGAAAAAAGAGGATAAGTGATTATCCTCTTTTGTTTTACACAAATTATATTTTTCCTAAAACAGTTTCTTTGAATCCAAAAGAATGGTAACAGGACCGTCATTTATTATTTCAACGCACATATCTCCTCCATATACACCGCCTTTGGTATTAATGCCTGATTTTGAAAGGGCATTAAGGCAATAGTCATAAAGAGATTTACCTTCTTCAAATCCTGCGGCTTTTATGAAAGAGGGCCGGTTACCTTTTCGGGCATCTCCCAAAAGGGTGAATTGGCTGATAAGAAGAATTTCTCCTTTGATATCTTTTACGGATAAGTTGAGCTTACCCTCATTATCATTAAAGATTCTCAAAGATAAAATCTTGTTTATGATGTAATCTGCGTCCGTCATTGTATCATTTTCTTCTACTCCCAATAGGACATTAAGCCCAATGCCTATTTCATTGAATGTGTCTTCGCATTTAACGCTTGAATGCTTTACTCTTTGTACTACTGCTCTCATTGTAATGCTCCTTCTGTGGAATATGTTGTTTCGAATTTTAAGCTTTTGAGGGTGTATATCGTATTTTGTTCATTGGTGAGCAATGTGGAAAACATTATTTCTGTGGAGGATACAAAATAGATATCTCCGTATATCGGAGTGTATGCTGTAAGCTGCGCAGCCTCTCCGGACGATGTTGTAATAAGCCATATGGAGGGCAATGTGGCGTCGTCCTTGGTTTTGGTGGTAAATGCAATGTAAGAGCCGTGGGGGCTTATGGCAATATCTTCAACCGATGCCGAATAGATGAAGTTATTCCTAAACGAGCCTATGCTGTAGGAATAAATTTGATCGGCATCTCCGGCATTTTTTACATAGTATACCATCTTGGAGTTTTTCGATATTTCAAATTCGCTGATTCCCGCATCTATGGCTACCAATATTCCGGTGTTTTCATTGATAAGATAAAGTATATTCGATTTTGCCGAAATGCTTACCAATGCAAAGATAAGTCCGTCCTCTTCGAAATATGCGATTTTTTTAACCGATGTGCTGGGAGAAAATGTGTATATCGATTGAGTTGAGTTTTCTGTTGATTTGATTAGGTTATTATCTTTATCGATATAAATGAGTTTCCCATTGTCGGAATTGCATATTATGGGGATATTCGATGTGCTTTCCGTTATTTTTGTTTTGTATGTCGCATCAAAATCCGTTTGATATAAAGACACGCTCATGTTCTTTGAGTCGGCTTCTTTAAAATACACGGTGCTGCTTTCGGGATCTATTTTTGCATATGTGTATGTGTTCTGAGTGGAAAAAAGTAATCTTTCGCCCTTATCCGAGAACATATATAAGCTGGAAGTGGCAGGGCTTGTCGATTGATCTCTGTATACGTATAATCCGGAATCTATTGATGTGTTGTAATCAAGAAGCAATGCATTTGTTTCATCGGTATACGAATTTATTTTTATAGTTAAGAATCCGCTTTGATTTGATGTTTGGTCTTTAAGAGGAATGAGTGTATCCTTTTTTACAAACCATGATTCGCAGCCGCATAGCGATACGACCAAAAGCAGTGTTATTAACAAACTAAATATTTTCTTCATTTGTTACCTCCTTATTTTGAGGTACTGGGAATTTAAGGCTGACCAATGTTCCGTGGCCTTCTTCGCTGTCTATGGTGATGGTGCCGTTATGGCGAGTAATGATGTTTTTTACTATATTAAGTCCCAGCCCATATCCGCCGACTTCGGTTTTTCGAGTGCGGTCGTCCTCCACGCGGTAGAATGCATCGAATACTTTGTTTTGTTTATCGGAGGGGATGCCCTGTGCGTAATCGCGAATGATAACTTCCAAGTATTCATCGTAGGCTATGGCTGTAATACGCACCACTTCATCGTAGTTGGAATATTTTACGGCATTGTCTACTATATTGATAAGGCACTGCTTAAGGCGGTCTTTATCTCCTTTGATAAGTGGCAGATGAGTGCTTTCGTATAATATCAAAACATTCTTTTCGCTGCTTGTTATGCTCATTTGGTTGACTACTTGGCGAATTATATCATCAAGATCCACATCACTCATCACAAGCTCGAATTCATAGCTGTTCATTTTGCCTATGCTCAAAAGGTCGTCAACGAGCCTGAGAAGCCTGTGAGATTCGCTATCCAACGTGGCAAGGGATTTGGCGGTAAGCTCTTTGTTATCGGTTCCTCGTCGATTCAACATATCCACATAGCCGATTATGGTCGTAAGAGGGGTTCTGAGTTCGTGGGAAACGCTGCTTATGAAACGGTTTTGCTCCTGTTCGGCGGTCTTGACTGCGGTTATATCTCTTATAATGAACATTACGCAGTTTTCGTTGTTGTATATTGCAACGGGTACAGCTGAAACCAGATAAGATTTTTGCATATATTCTATTTCATTTGCAGGTTGGCGGTTTTCATTGAGGGCTGCGTCCATCATCAAACGATATTCGGGAATGAGCGTTTGTATATCGCTTATATCCTTAAATAATGACAATGCTTTTGCGTTTTTATTAAGAATCGTTCCTGTGGGGGTAAGTGTAATTACGGCATCTTGAAGAGATGAAACCATGTTTTCGTAATTGTTTTTTTGTATGTTAAGCTCTGCTATTTTTTCGTTTATCCTGCTTTGCATATCGGAATATGCGTTTATGAATATTCCCACATCGCTTTGTTCTGAATATTTTATTTCGGGGAAAGGTGTGTTTTCGTCTGTGGATAGATCTTTAAAGTAGCGAGCCAATATTGCCAAAGGCTTTGTTACTGCCGTGTGCGATACGAAGTAGAGAATTAATGATGCGAATGCACCCACCGTGCCTGCGATGGCAAAGAGGCGAATGGTGTAATCGACTACTTTCTCGTCATTCGACATATCGTATATTAGAAGAGTGACACCTATGGTTTTGTTATCGACGATAATAGGGCAAAGCATTACTATCATATTTTGAGAATCGCTTTGAGTGTAGATGTACGACTTTTGCTTGGACTCAAATACTTTTTTTACATTTTCTATGTATTTGTTGGTATTTGCATTTGCTTCGAGTGTGGAGCCTATGGCATTAAAGTCTGAATCGTAGATTATTACATTTACCGAATAGTTTGTTTTGGTTCGGGTTGCAAAAAGCTGTGCATTGTCTTTAAGAAGCATTTCATTGGGTTTGTCGGATTGTATCGTAGTCAGAGATAAATTTATCATAACATTTGCTTCGTCAGCAGCATTGGATACTGTGTTTACACAGTTGGATATTATTAACGACAAAAGCCCCTGCACGACTATCAAGCCTACAAGGGCGGTAATAAACACCGTTATCAAAACATTATACAATGTCATTCGTTTACTGAATTTCAGCTTCATCAAAATTCCTCATTATGTATCCTAAGCCGAATACTGTTTCAATAAGTTTGTCATCGCTTTTTTTCGAAAGCTTTCTTCTGAGCCTTTGAATGTGCATATCAATGGCTCTCGTATCCGTATCAAAATCATTTATGCCTATTTTAGCAGCCAAATCTTTTCTGGAAAGCACCACATTTAAGTTTTCCATAAAGTATAACAGTAGCTCAAATTCCGTAACGGTAAGTTTAATAGGTTCTTTTCCTATATAAACACTTTTTGAGGGGATAACCATGGATATATCACCGTTTTTGTATATTTCGGAGTTTTTTTCTTTGATTGAATCGTTTTTTTGATATCGGCGAATAAGTGCTTTTATTCTGGCGAATAGTTCTTTTGTGTCGAAAGGCTTGGTTATGTAGTCGTCTGCTCCGATATCAAGGCCTAAAATCTTGTCGTCAACTTCCGACTTTGCGGAAAGCATGATGATTGCCGTATCGGTTGAAGAAATCTGCCTGCAAACATCGTAACCGTTTATTTTGGGAAGCATTATGTCAAGAAGTACGAGATTCGGTTTAAAGGTATTAATTTTTTCTAAAGCTTCTTCTCCGTCGTATGCACATTCGCAGGTGTATCCCTCAAGGGTAAGCTCAGTGTAAAGAAGATCGCATATTGTTATCTCATCGTCTACAATAAGAATTTTATTATTCAAGGATTTCGCCTCATTAAAATATATTCGATTATATTATACACCAATACAAAACAGTTGTAACAATTTTACAACAATTTTAATATTGCCTCATAACGACATTATTTTTGATTTTAATTTGGTAGTATTTGGTTTGCATAAACGAAAGGAATGAATTATGGGCAGAACTATTGTGGTAACGAGCGGAAAAGGCGGAGTCGGCAAAACAACGATAACGGCAAATATCGCATCGGCATTGGCAATGCTTAAATACAGCGTAGTTGCCATTGATGCGGATATAGGGCTGAGGAACTTGGATGTGGTGATGGGGCTTGAAGATGATATCATATATAATTTGGTGGATGTAACCGAGAAGAAATGCCGAATTAAGCAAGCACTTATCAAGGACAAGCGAGCAGATGAACTCTACATAATAGCTTCTTCGCAAAACAAGGACAAAACCAGTGTGTCGCCTTACGAAATGGAAGAACTTACATACGAACTGAGCAATGTGTTTGATTTTACCATAATTGATTGCCCTGCGGGAATAGAGCATGGTTTCAAAAATGCCATAGCCGGAGCAAAGGAGGCAATCGTGGTGGTAACTCCGCAGGTTTCTTCCGTCAGAGATGCCGATAAAATATTGAGCCTGCTTGAAAAAGAACCCATAGACGAAGTGAGTCTGGTAATAAACAGGACAAGAGCCGATATGATGAAAAAGGGTGAAATGATGAGCATTGAAGATATATTGGATATTTTGCCGGCCAAGCTTTTGGGAGTGGTGCCGGAAGATAAAAATGTGGTAATAAGCAGTAACATCGGGCAGCCGTTGGTTTTTACGCAAAATCAAGCACATTCCGCCTATTTTAATATAGCAAAACGATTAAGCGGGCAGGAAGTCCCTCTGCTTGAAAACAGCAAAAAACAGGGCTTTTTCAAAAGGTTGGCAAAAATTTAATTAGGGAGAAAATTATGTACGATATGCAAAACACCTCTTCCAAAAATGTAGCTAAGGAGAGGCTTAAAAATATGCTTTTAAGAGATCGTGTGGATATATCCACAGACGAATTAAAACAGCTTAAAGACGATATGATATGCCTTGCCGAGGAATATTTCCCCATAAAAAGAAGTTCTTGCGATATATATCTTACCGATACAAAAAAATATACAAAAGAAAGCAGCGAAACGCTGCTTGTATGTGTGCTGCCTTTGGGAAGGAGGGAGTAGAATATGAATTTTTACGATATAGGTGTTTTTGTTATTTGCTTACTAAAGCAATGCCTATTAAAGGGCAATCTTATACATGGATTTAAAAAAATCATATCGCATATTTTTCCAGATATTCTTCTTCATATTTGATGAAGAAATCAGGCTTTTCTTTTTTCAAATCATGCAAATACGCATGGGTTTCGAAGCTGTTGGAGTCCGTAGAAATTAGGGCTACCGCCAAATTGGAGCAGTGATCCGCTATTCTTTCGTATCCTGTTAAGAGGTCGTTGAAAGCAAAGCCCACATTGATGGAGCAAACTCCGTTTTTAAGCCTTAATACATGATTCATTTTCATTTTGTCGCATAAATAGTCTATTACCTGCTCAAGGGGCTCTACCTTTTCGGCAAGTTTTAAATCATTTTCTCTGAATGCGTTTACGGCAAGGTTGAGTATTTCGCTTACAGCGCTTTCCATTACCGCAATTTCTTTAGCCGCATCGGCTGAAAAATGTACTTTCTTTTCATTTAGTTCTTTTGCACTGTCGGCGATGTTTGTAGCGTAATCGGATAGACGCTCAAAATCGGATACCGTGTGCAAATAAAGAGATAGAGTTTCGTTTTGTTTTTCGTTTAATTCTTTTAAGGTCAGTTTCATAAGATATGTGTCAATCATATCTTCGTATTTGTCTATATATTCTTCCTGTTTAAAGATAAGCTCGTATTCCTCTTTTGAGTATTTATAATTGAGATTTATTGATTCTGTAATATTTTGAATAGTACGCTTTGCCATGTCGTTCATGGCTTTTTTACATTGTTCCAAAGCAAGGGCAGGGTGGTTTAGAAATCTTTCTTCAAGCATTACCAAATCGTCCACTTTAAGTGAGTCGCTTCCTTTGGATTTGATGATAAGTGTCGTTAAATGTTCTATTCTTTTATAAAATGGAAGCAGACACGATACCACTATAAAGCGGTATACCGTATTAAGAAGCGCTACTCCCACTGTATCGAGAACGAGTGATGTTATGGAAAATTTTATAAAGTAATTGAGTATATAAAATATCGGTGCAACGAAGATTACGCCGAGTACATTGCTGATAAGGTAGGCAAGAGAGGTTCTTTTGCCGTCGGGAGTTGCTCCTATGGAGGAGAGTAAAACCGGAAGTGCCGCCCCGATTGCGATGCCCATGATTAAGGGAAGGGCAATATCAAAAGTGATGGAGCCTGTTACCGTAAGAGCCTGCACAATGCCGACTGCCGCTGAGGCGCTCTGGATTATGCATGTAAATGCAGCACCTGCCAATATGCCTATTATCGGGTTTGAGAAACTAGTGAGTATGTTTCTGAATACGGCACTGTCTTTAAGAGGGGATACCGCACCGCTCATTACCGACATACCGAACATGAGTACCGCAAAGCCCAAGAGAATATCTCCAAGCTTAGATGCTTCTTTGTTTTTGGAAAACATTCTCAGATATATGCCGATAACTGCGCAGATGCCCGTTAGGGTGGAGGTTGAGAACAGCGCCATTATGCCGGAAGCTCCGTCTAAAGCCGAAAGGCATATTACCCAGCCTGTTATGCTTGTGCCTAAAATTGCACCCAAAACAACGGGGATAGCCTGTGATAATTTCATAAGCCCTGAGTTAACAAAGCCCACGAGCATTACGGAAGTGGCTGAAGAGGACTGTATTACAGTGGTGATTGCCGTTCCGAAAATAATGCCTTTGAGGGGGCTTTCAGTGAGTTTGTAAAGAATCATTTCCATTTTGTTGCCGGCAAGCTTTTTAAGCCCGTCGCCCATTAAGAGCATACCGAATAAAAAGAACGATATGCCGCTGAAGAGTTCGACTATATTGTTAAATTCCATTTTTACCTCTGAAAAAAATGTTTTGCCGCTATGAAATCCGTCTGCCGAATAAATTGAAAAGTAATGTCGAAAATCATATTGAGAATATTAAGGTTTTCGGAATGAGCAGTGTTCGGGTTTAAGCGAGCTATGCGAATAAATTATTGATTTAAGTATATCAAAATAAACGCTTTTATGCAATTAATATAATGCATCGGGCGCTAATATTTTATTTGATTTCGGCATAATTCGAAAAACTATATAAATTTGTTCGAATAATGTTCGATTTAGGAGGTATTTTTGTTATAATGCATTTAAGGTGGAAAAATTATGGCAGAACGAATATATCTGTGTATAGATCTTAAATCATTTTATGCATCGGTTGAATGTGCCGACAGAGGGCTTGATCCTTTAAAGACAAACTTGGTAGTTGCCGATTCATCACGAAGCGAGAAAACCATATGCCTTGCGGTGTCACCGTCGATGAAAAAGTATGGCATTGCCGGCAGGGCAAGGCTGTTTGAGGTGGTTGAAAAAATAAAAGAAGTCAACCGAAATCGGCTGATGAAATTAAAAGGAAAAAAATTCATTGCGTCTTCATATAATGAAGATGAGATATTGTCTTCGGATAATGTGGCGGTGGATTATATAGTTGCCACACCGAGAATGGCTCATTATATTAAGGTAAGCACGAAAATATATAATATATATCTTAAATACATCGCAAAAGAGGATATTCATGTATATTCCATAGATGAAGTTTTTATGGATGTTACCGATTATTTAAAAAGTTACGGACTCAGTGCAAGGGAGCTTGCCGAAAAAATCATCTTAGATGTTATAGAAAACACCAAAATCACCGCAACGGCAGGCATAGGCACGAATATGTATTTGGCAAAGGTGGCTATGGATATACACGCAAAGCATATAAATGCAGATAAAAACGGAGTTAGAATAGCGCAGCTTGATGAGGTGAGCTACAGAAAGAATCTATGGGATCATGTTCCTATAAGCGACTTTTGGAGAGTGGGGGCAGGGTATGCGAAAAAGCTTGAAAGTATCGGACTTTTTACCATGGGCGATATCGCAAGATGCTCTGTCGGGAGTGCTTCCGACTATCATAACGAAGAACTTTTGTATAAATTATTCGGTGTTAATGCAGAACTTTTGATAGATCATGCTTGGGGAGTAGAACCTTGCACTATTGCCGATATTAAAAGCTACAAGCCCGAAAACGAAAGTATGGGTTCGGGGCAGGTTTTGCAATGCGGCTACGAATATGATAAGGCAAAGCTTATTATGTGGGAAATGGCAGATTCATTATCTCTTTCGTTGGTGGAAAAAGGACTTGTGTGCGACCAGTTGGTGCTAAATGTGGGATACGACCGTAAAAATAATTTAGACTCGGCTTCAATGGAAAAAATAGAATTTTCCACTGACCGCTACGGCAGAAGTATGCCTAAGCAGGCTCATGGGACGGTGAATCTCGAATTTAAAACATCTTCATCGAAAATTATTACCGAAAATGCAATGAAGCTTTTTGATAAAATAGTAAATAAAAATCTCTTGATTCGAAGGCTCTACATTACGGCTAATCGAGTGGTTAAGGAATCGAAGGACAATGCTTTCCCGAATTTTGTGCAAATGGATATGTTTGAGAGTTACGAAGATGTGAAAAGAAAGGAAGAAACTCTTAAAAATTCTCTTGAAAAAGAAAAAATGAGGCAGCGGACTTTGGTGGACATTCAAAGGAAATACGGGAAAAATGCCGCATTGAAAGCAAGCAACTTAAAGGAGGAATCGACAACTCGCCAAAGAAACGAGCAGATAGGAGGACATAAGGCGTGATGGGTAGATACGATGATATAATCAATATGAAATACACTAAATCATCAAAGCACATTCCCATGAGTATGCACAACCGTGCGGCTCAGTTTTCTCCTTTTGCCGCACTTAGCGGATATGATATTTCCATTGAGGAGGCAGGGCGCATTACCGATAAACGAGAAGTTTTATCGGAGGATGCCAAAATAAGGCTGGATGAAGCACTGTCGGAGATAAAGCATGACAAAAATCGAAGAGTTGTAATAACATACTTTGAAAAGGATTCAAAGAAAGAAGGCGGATGTTATAAAAAAATTTCGGGAGTGGTAAAGAAAATCGATGAATTTACTCGCAGTTTGGTAATTATGGGCGGAAAAGTGATTTTGATAGATGATATTTACGATATAAGTGAAGATGATTTTAGTGATGAAGAATAAAATATGATATAATTAATCGAATTATTTTCAGAGGTGAGTTTAAAGTATGAAAGCTGCTGTTTTGGGCTGTTTCGGACACCATTATGACATAAGAATCAAATATGTAAAGAAAACTTTGGAAGATTGCGGATATGATGTCGATATATTTTCATCTGATTATGAACATATGAGGAAAGCTTATGTCGATAATTATTTACCCGATATAAATTATATACACGTTCCGGCATATAAGAAGAATCTTTCTTTTGCAAGATTGCAGTCACATTATGTTTTTTCCCGTTCGGTAAGAAAAGTCTTGGAGAAAAACGCATATGATTTGGTATATTGCGTTGTGCCGCCGAATTCCATAGTATCGGAGATAGGCAAATATAAACAAAAAAACAAAAATGTGAAATTCATTGTCGATATATTTGATATGTGGCCGGAAACTTTTCCATCGGGCAGTGCAAAAAAAATATTGGCTGTTCCTTTTAATATATGGAGAAGCTTTAGGGATAAGCGCCTTTCGTGTGCCGATATGGTGCTTTGCGAGTGCGATTTGTTTAAAAACAGGCTTGAAGAAATAAATCCGAGCTTATCTTGTAAGACATTGTATTTATGTAAGGCTGTAAAAACAGATATCCCTATTGCCAAAGATAAAGATGATGTGCTTGATTTGGTTTATTTGGGTTCTGTGAATAATATCATCGATATAGATTTTATTGAAGAAATTGTTAAAAGGACTTGTTCTCTTCGTGATGTGCGTATGCATATAATCGGAGGGGGTGAAAAATATAACGAATTTGTTGATAGAATGTGTTCTGCCGGTGCGAAAACTTTTACATACGGCGAAATTTACGATGAAGAAGAAAAGAAAAATATATTTAAAAAATGCGACTTTGCTTTTAATATAATGAAAAAAGACGTTTTTGTGGGACTTACCATGAAATCAATGGATTATTTTTCGTATGCACTGCCTATAATAAACAATATCGGCGGCGACAGTTTGGAATTGGTCGAAAAAAACAATATGGGATTTAATGTAACAAGCGACAATATTGATGATGTGGTATTAAAGCTTAACGAAATATCAAACGATGAAATATATGAAATGAAGGAAAATGTATTGAGAGTTCATGAACAACTCTTTACCGAAGAAGTGTTTTATAATAATCTCAAAGAATATATAAAAAATATAAGCCTCTGAGTGGGGCTTATATTTTTATGGTGTGGAGTAAAAATAAAAAAACAGATATCTTAAAGATATCTGCATTAATCGAATGGTGACCCCTACGAGAATTGAACTCGTGTTACCGCCGTGAAAGGGCGATGTCTTAACCTCTTGACCAAGGGGCCGATTACATATGCTATTATACACATAATTTCACAGAATGCAAGTATAAAATTAAAAAAAAACGATTTTTTTTGCAAATAAGCATATTTTATTCCTTGACAGCGACTTAAATAAGAGATATAATATTATGGCGCTCGTGTATCGAGCAGCTACGAGAGGTGAGAAAAATGAAAAGAACATTTCAGCCAAATAACCATAAGAGAAAGAAAAATCATGGTTTCAGAGCAAGAATGGCAACTGTTGGCGGTCGTAATGTTTTAGCTCGCAGAAGAAGAAAACAGAGAGCAGCATTATCAGCATAGTTGCATAGTATTTGCAGATTACATATCAAAACGGTATCTGCGTTGATAAGGGATTTGCGAAAATCCCTTTTTTACTGATTTTATCAACTTTGACAAGCGAAGGAATGCATTATGCAGTCAATTAAGAAAAACAGCCGCTTCAGAGAGATCTATGCCAAAGGCGAATCAAAGGCAAATAAGACGCTCGTTTTATATAAGTATCCGAACGATTTGCCTTACAGTCGCTTGGGCGTTACGGTTTCGGGCAAAGTCGGTAAAGCTCATGTGCGCAACAAAATAAAAAGGCGCATAAAAGAAATAATCAGATTAAGCGAAGAAAGAATATACTCGGGTTACGACCTTATATTCGTATCCAGAATAAAAGCGGCGGAGTGCGACTACGCCCTTTTGAATTCTTCCGTAGAACATTTATTAAGCCTCAGCGGATTGTATGTATGTGAGGAGAAATCTTTTGATGAGTAAAGTGTGCATGATATTGATTCGATTTTACCAAAAATGGATATCTCCGTTAATGGGAGCGCATTGCCGTTTTACTCCTACATGCTCGCAATACAGTTATCAAGCATTTGAAAAATATGGTTTTTTTAAGGGGCTTATTCTTTCCGTAAAAAGAATACTCAGGTGTCATCCGTTTTCAGACGGCGGATATGATCCTTTGA
The DNA here is from genome assembly GCA_964644555.1 of uncultured Lachnospiraceae bacterium. GTDB lineage: Bacteria > Bacillota > Clostridia > Eubacteriales > Anaerofustaceae > RUG14186. Next base: position 16,757 of record CAZXWI010000006.1, read on the forward strand.
TATAAAACAAATAAAATGACCACGGAGGTTTAGTTCTTATATGAAATTCTTATACGAACTTTTCGGTATGCTGTTGAAATATTTATATGAGTTATGCAACAGCTACGGTTGGGCGATTGTTTTGTTTGCCGTTGCAGCAAAAATCATAATATTGCCGCTCAATGTAAAACAATACCGTTCTACACAGCTTATGCAGCTTTTACAGCCTGCGCAGGAAATAATTCAGAAAAAATATGCAAAGAATCCAACAAAACAGAACGAGGAATTGCAAAAACTTTATCAAAAATACAAATACAATCCTCTCAGCGGATGTCTTCCTTTGTTGATACAGTTTCCGATAATCATCGGATTATGGGGAGCGCTTCGTGAACCGACATTATACGTGTTCAGTGAAGAAGAATTTGCCCTTGTTTCAAAGAGCTTCCTTTGGATAAAAGACATGATGTTATCACCGGTAGAACTTTTCAAAACCGTGAGATTCGCACCTGAATTTTGGCTTTCGCTCATAGTACCTATTTTGTCGATTGCTCTTACAATAATTCAGCAAAGAGAAACAACCAAGAAAAACTCAGCCGCTCAGAATGACCAGATGAAACTTATGACTAATCTTATGACGGTATTTATTGCATATATCGGTTTCACATTTAACCAGGGAATAGCATTGTATTGGGCATTGCAAACAGGTTTGGGACTTTTACAAAACTGGATAATGGACAAGTTCTTCCCGCTTAATGTAGAACCTCCCAAAATCGTTAAAAAAGGCGCTGTCAGATAACTAAAGCGCAGTGCTTTGGAGGATATATATGAAAAGTGTTATAGCAAAAGGCAAAACCGTTGAAGAAGCTATTCAAAATGCATTGGAAGAGCTTGGAGCTTCTGCGGAAGAAGTAACAACCAAAGTTTTGGAAATACCCGATTCCGGAATTATGAGTATGTTCGGAAACAGATTCGCAAAAGTAGAAGTTACTTTAAACGACGATGCCGTAGAAAATGCAAAGAAATTTTTAGGCGAATTGCTCGGCAATATGGGTATTGAAGCAGGAGTGGAAGCTCATTATGATGATGATATTCTCATGCTTGATATTGATTCTGACGAAACAGGCATTCTTATCGGCAGAAGAGGTCAGACTTTAGATGCCATACAATATCTTACAAGCCTTGCAATCAACAAACATAAAGATGAGTATGTGAGAATAAGTCTTGATGTTGCCGACTACAGAGAAAAAAGAAAAAATGCTCTTCAGGATTTGGCAGACAGAATAGCTTTGAAAGTGGAAAAAACGAAAACAAAATTTGAACTCGAACCGATGAATCCTTATGAGAGAAGAATAATTCATTCGGCTCTTCAAAGTTATGAACATATCGAAACATATTCCGAGGGTGAAGAACCCAACAGACATATTGTGATCGATTACAAAAGATAACTGATTAAACTACCGTACATCGGTAGTTTAATTGCTTTTACGAAATTATTTCGGAGGTGGATATGAAAACTTTTATACCCGATTCGTACAGTTCCGAGCTTAACCTGTATGAAACCCAAGCCGCTATCGATTTGATAAAGAAAACATTTCAGGACACATTAACATCAATATTAAGGTTAAAAAGAGTCAGCGCACCGCTGTTTGTTGACCCCGAAACAGGAATGAACGACAATTTAAGCGGAAGTGAGCGAGCAGTTCGTTTCGATATTCCTTATACGAAAAAGGACGCCGAAGTAGTGCAGTCGTTGGCAAAATGGAAAAGATACGCACTTTACCGTTACGGTTTCTACGCAGGCCGAGGTCTTTTTACCGATATGAACGCAATCCGAAGAGATGAATCTTTGGATAATCTTCATTCGATATATGTGGATCAATGGGACTGGGAGAGAGTTATCAACAGGGAAGACAGGACTGTTGATTACCTTGAGAGTACCGTAACGCAAATCGTGAAATGCATATGCTTTACGGGTGAAGTGGTAAAAGCAAAGTATCCGAAAATAGCTCCGATTGAGTTAAATCCGAATGTCAGCTTTATAACGAGTCAGGCTCTTTTGGAAATGTATCCAGATAAGCCTTCGTCCGAAAGGGAGTATTTGTATACAAAAGAACATAAAACAGTATTTATCGAAAAGATCGGTGATAAACTAAGTGACGGCAAAGCACATGATAAGCGTTCTCCCGATTATGATGACTGGAGTCTTAATGGGGATTTGTTGTTCTATTTTCCTGTTTTGGATTGTGTAATGGAAATAAGCTCCATGGGGATAAGGGTTGATTCGAAATCGCTTGATTATCAGTTGAGTTCATCGGGGTGCGATGACAGAAGAGAACTTATGTATCACAAAATGGTGCTTAACGAAGAACTTCCTTTGACTATCGGAGGCGGAATCGGCCAGTCCCGTTTGTGTATGCTGCTTATGGGCAAAGCCCACATAGGCGAAGTGCAGGCATCTGTGTGGGACGAAGAAACGATAAAACTTTGCGAAGAAAAGAAAGTACAATTGCTTTAATAAAATAAGTATAAGAGCCGTATTTAAGGGAAAGTTAAATACGGCTCTTGTTATTATATGTATTTTCATAGCGGTAATCTATGATTAGCTATGAATTTATGCAGTGTATGATCAAAAATCAATTTGTGTTTTGAGAGCTGATAGTTAGGTTTTGTGCGAAGTGTTTTGTTAATAGCTGGATTTGTTTGTTAGCTACACCCTCGCATAAAGAAACGAAGATGAACTTGCAAAACATTAAACGCATGAAGGAGGTCTTAAATGGACGAAAAGTTATTCGCTAAAGTTGCATCGAATTGTTCTGAGTTTTTCCCACGCATTGATGCATTTAAAAGCTGCCCTGAGGTTTCGGCAGTGCCGAGTTGTTTGAATTGCAGAAACTATGTCAATAAAAAATGCGTAAGGCAGATGTTTGATGTGGTGGCAGCAAGGTTGAACTGATTTTACTATGCAAATCGAATTTAAAATAAATATCGGTTTGCATAATACATAACTTAGCTTTTTATATTATTAAAGATTCCGTTTCGAGTTTTTTATGTGTTATAATAAATCTATATCTACACTTAAATTTATAATTCCGAAGTTTTAACTTTATTCGATAATGTGCCTTTGATTTTTCGGCAGTGGCGTGTTGTCTTTATGTTGTTGAGTATGTAATATCGGTCAAATGACTTGACCGAGGTGTTGTTTTCGTATGATTTTAAAAGTGAGGTGTATTAATGAACCCCAAATTGAAATATTTTTTTGACACGATAAATTATAAAAAGATATTATGTTTGCAAAATAAGCATAAAAAAGATTATTTTGATAAAGACGGCTGTGGGCTTGAAATAGAGTTCGGAGTTAATTATTCGCATTTTTCTCGTGTGTACATAAGAACGGGGCTTCAGAAACTTCGTGATTGCGTGGGTGATTGCGGAAAATTTGTTACGGATAACACAATAGGTTGTGATATGAATTTCGAAATCGTGTTAAACCCCATGTCAAAAGACGAATTGAAAAAGAAAATGTTTTGCATAAACGAAATTATCAATTATTATGAAAATTTCGAATTCAACGAGCGCTGCGGAGTGCATGCTAATTTCAGAGCTGATGATAATTTAAAAGAAATGTTTTATAATGAATTGGTTTCGGGAGGGTATCGTTCGGAGATGTATACGCATAACAAATATAAAGTGGATTTCTTCGAGATTGCCAAAAGGCCGAGCGGATATATTCTTTCGTATGAAGAATATGTAAAACATCAAAAAATGATAAGCGCCAAATACACGGCGGTAAACTTTTTAAAGAAGAACCTTATTGAGTTCAGAGCCTTGAACCTTAATTGGGACAGCATAGAGTATACCATTGACTTGTTTGAAAATGTAAAGAAACGCTACGAGAGCGAAAATAAAGAAGAATAGGCTGCGTTACGCAGCCTATTTATTATTTCATTGTGTCTTTGATTACACGAAGTGTGTTTTTGTATGCTATTTTTTCTATGGAATCATCGCTGTAGCCGTGTTTGGAGAGCCTATAAAAGAGATTCTGCATCATTGAGGCGTCCTTAATTTCGACGGTGGTTTCTATGCCGTCGAAGTCGCTGCCTATGGCTACGCAGTCGATACCTCCGCAATTTACGAAATGATCAATATGCTTTATCATATCATCAATTAGCGCATGGGATTTATTCTCTCGTTCGTCCTTATCGGAAATAAGAAAATTCGCATAAAAATTAATACCGCTGACTCCGCCTTTGTCGGCAAGAATTTTTATCATATCATCGGTGAGATTTCTTGGGTGGTTGACTATGCTTCTGCAATCGGAATGAGATGCAACGAAAGGCTTTTTCGTAAGCTTTGCCACATCGTAGAAACCTCCGTCCGACAGATGTGAAACATCGATTAGAATTCCCATATCGTTCATTACTTCTACAGCTTCTTTGCCGAAATCTTTAAGCGGTTGGCTCATAATCTTCGGCTCGATTGAATTTGGGAAGCCGAAGCAATTTTCGAAATTCCATGTTAGGGATATTAGTCTAACTCCCAAATCATAAAAGCTTTTTAAGCGTTCAAAACTGGCATTTACACTTCTGCCGTCCTCAATGGTTAAAATTGCCGAGATTTTATTTTCTTTTTCGTTTTTTATTATGTCGTCATAATTTGCCGCAAATGCGATAATGTCGTTATGTTCTTTTAGGCTGTTGTAAAACCCTTTCGAAAGATAATCTATGTATTCATTGTCGGTAAGAAGAATCTCATTTCTTTTCATATATTGCGAAGGGGGCATAAACATGGCGAAGAATTGAATTGCACATTCGCCCTTTTGAAGTTTTAGAAAATCGATCATTTTATCATTGGAATAAATGCTGTAATCATCACTTTTCGCAAAGTTCATCAAAGTGTCGCAATGCATATCAATATATTTCATAAATTACCTCTTTTGGTGCAAATAAATTGTTTAGAGTATTATAACATAAGAAGATTTATATCAAAAACGATTACTTAAATTATGATATGTAAAATCTATGAGAAATATAATGTTTTGTGTATCGTAAGTGAAGATTTTATTCTATAATAATCAAAAGAGATATTGACATTTTTATGAGAGTGTTTAATATATTTCGATAATATAAATCAGGTAGGTTAGTATGGATTCACTCAGAGAGAAAAAAGGTTTCATATGCGATATGGACGGAGTTATATATCATGGCAACGAGCTCATTGACGGTGTTAAAGAATTTGTGGAATGGCTGTATAAAGAGAATAAGAATTTTTTGTTTTTGACCAATTCCAGTCAGCGAACTCCCATGGAATTAAGACAAAAACTCTTCAGAATGGGACTTGATGTTGACGAAAGCCATTTTTACACGAGTGCCATGGCTACGGCTAGGTTCATATCAAGCCAGTCTCCGAATTGCAGTGCATATGTATTGGGGGCTCATGGTTTGCAAAACGCTCTTTACGAAGCAGGCATAACCATAAACGACATCGATCCAGAATATGTTATCGTGGGAGAAACGGATTCATATAATTTCGACAAAATAAAAAAGGCAATGCGCCTTGTAAATAAGGGAGCTAAACTCATAGGCACGAATTATGATTTGACAGGCCCCGATGAAACAGGCATAGTCCCTGCATGCCGCTGTTTGGTTGCTCCTATTGAGCTTGCCACGGGCAAACAGGCATATTATGTGGGTAAACCGAATCCTTTGATGATGAGAACCGGACTTCATAAGTTGGGAGTTCATTCTGCCGATGCGGTTATGATAGGTGATAGAATGGATACTGATATAGTTGCCGGAATAGAAACCGGCCTTGATACGGTATTGGTGCTTTCGGGTGTTACGAGCAGAGAAGAAATAAATAACTTCCCGTACAGACCGAGGCTTGTCATTGATTCCGTTGGGGATATAGCAGTAAAGAAATAAATTATTCGTCGGATATGAAATTCATATCCGACATTTTTATATGTATGTTAATTGAAATATAATTATCAATTGTAAAAAAGTTCGATTTATGTGATATAATAAAATGATAAAATATGAATTGGTGAATTATGAAAACGAATGTATCTCCGGCAAGAACTTGCGCATATAAAATACTTTATGATGTAATGATAGAAAAGGCTTTTTCCAATATTTCGGTAAATAAGCATTTGAATACTTCGGTAAAAAATATTTCCGATAGGACATTATGTGTAAACATTGTATACGGAACATTGAAGAAAAAGAATAAACTCGAAGATGTAATAACAAAACTTTCGAAAATATCTTACGATAAAATAGATTCCAAAATAAAAATAATTTTGATGATGAGCTTATACCAGCTGTTTTATCTGAAAAAAGTTCCCGATTATGCCTTGATAAATGATGCCGTCAGCATGAGCAAGTTTTATGCGGGGCAAAGCACCACAGGGTATGTAAATGCTGTTCTTAGAAGTGCTCAAAGGCAAAAGGGGGATCTGATTAAGATGCAGGATTCTTTTGAAGATAAAATGCATATCGATTACGGATTTGCTCCTTGGATGGTAAACCTTTTAAAGGAAGATTATTCAAAAGAGTTTTTACTCAGCTATGCAAAGTGCTGTGAAGAATCAGCACCTGTTACGGTGAGGGTAAACAATTTATTGATAAGCGATGATGACCTCATTAAAAAATTATCCGAAGAAGATATAAAGAGCGAAAAAACATATGTGCCCGGTGTAATTAAAATAAACAGCGGTGTGAATGTGTTTGCAAGTGCGGCATACAAATCGGGGTATTTCTTCGCTCAGGATATTTCCGGAGCAATAAGTTCGTATGCTATGGGATTTAGCCAAGAAACCGAAATTATTGATTTATGTGCTTCTCCCGGAGCGAAAAGCTTTAATGCGGCGATTTTAAGCGGCAATTCAAAGATTCTTTCATGCGATATAAGCAAAAACAAATTGCAACTTTTAAAACAAAGTGCTTATCAAATGAAAATGAGCGGCATACGCACAATGAGATGCGATTCTACCGAAACGAATCCCGAATTTTTAAACAGATTCGATAATGTAATTTGTGATGTGCCATGCAGCGGAATGGGTGTAATAAGAAGAAAACCCGAAATTTTATATAATGCTTCGCAATCCCATATGAGGGAACTGCATTCACTACAAACGGCAATATTCTCAAATGCCGTAAAGTATGTTAAAAGAGGCGGAAGTATTATTTATTCCACTTGCACTATAAACAAAAATGAAAACGAGAGGGTGGTGGACGAGATATTAAGGCAGCAATCAAATGTTTCGCTCCAACCCATAACATTTGATTTTGAGCTTAGTTCCCCCCATCCAGAGATGAAAGACGGGCTACTCAATCTTAATCCGTTGTATGACGGAAGCGACGGTTTTTTCATGGCAAAATTAGTAAAGAAATAAGGAGTACTTATGGCTTTAGAGAAACAAGTATTGTTTGATCTGAATGACGAAGTAATCGAAAATACAGTAACAGCGGAATTCAAACAACCGAAATTTCGAGCAAAACAGCTTAAGGAATGGATTTTAAAGGGATATGAATTTTGTGAAATGAGCAACCTTCCGAAAGGATTTAGAGATGCTTTGCAAGAAAAGTACAATCCTCTTTCGTTGACATACGAATACAAGATGGTGGAAAATAAGACGGATACTACAAAGTATTTGTTCAAAACAAAAGATGACATCATCATAGAATCCGTAGGGCTTATTTATGACGGAAAACTCACCGTATGCGTGTCAACTCAGGCAGGTTGTGCAATGGGCTGTAAATTCTGTTCTTCAACGGTAGGTGGGCTTATCAGAAACTTAACAGCCGATGAAATGGTTGCGCAATTGGTTTTGGCAAGTAAGGATAAGGGGCTTAGCGTTAATAATATCGTATTGATGGGCAGCGGAGAACCTCTTAACAATTATGATAATGTCAAAGAATTTATAGATTATATCACAAAGCCCGATACCCTTAATATCGGAATTCGTCATATTACGCTTTCAACTTGCGGCTTAGCAAAGGGCATAGATCGAATGTGTGAAGATAAATTGTTTGTTAATTTATCGCTTTCTTTGCATAGTGCTGTAAGCGAAATACGAAAAAGCATAATGCCCGTTGAAAACGCATGTTCTTTTACCGAAGCGTTTGAAGCTTGCTGTAGATTCAGAGAAGCTTCGGGAAGAAGAATAACCCTTGAATATTGCGTAATAGAGGGGATAAACGACGGAGAAGAAAGCGCAAGGGCATTATTTTCTTTAATGAAAGGCACTGATGCCGAAGTCAATTTGATAGATTACAACAAAAAAGAGGGTTACCTCAAACAGAACTCAACTTCTGCGGCAGATGAATTTGCAAAGAAACTTAAAAAGTATAAAATAAATTATACGCTTAGGCGCAGACTCGGCAGCAGCATAAATGCGGCTTGCGGACAGCTTAAGAGCAGGTATTTGAAAGGTGAATCGAAATGAAGAGCGTATCACTGAGTCATGTCGGCAGGATAAGACTTCAAAATCAGGATTCGATAATAAATCTTAAGGATCTCAAAGGAAATTACTTTTTCTGCGTTGCCGATGGAATGGGAGGCCATAAGGCGGGAGATGTGGCGAGTAAAACATTGACCGACGAATTGGAAAAGTTTTTTAAAAAGTGTGATAAAAAGAGGTGCTTTGCCGACCCTACATATTTAAAAAACGAGATATTAGGCATAAACAAGCGAATCTTTTATCTATCGCAATCCGATAGCGACTACGAAGGAATGGGTACAACCTTGACTTTGTGCATTACCAACGGAAAGCTTGTCAGAATATATCAAGTCGGCGACAGCAGAGCATATCTTATAAGAGATGGCGAAATATTGCGTTTAACCAAGGATCAGTCGTTGGTGCAATATATGGTGGATACTAACCAAATAACCAAGGAAGAGGCACTCACTCACCCCGGAAGGCATGTAATACTGTCTGCCGTGGGCACAGAGGAAGATTTAAAGCTTGATATATATGATTGCAATATATATAAAGACGATAAAATACTCGTTTGCAGCGACGGATTGAGCGATTGTTTTAAGGACGAAGAAATTCTTGAAATAATAAAGAAAGAACCGAATATGAAAAAATGCACTGCGGCATTGGTCAGCGAGGCTAACCACCGCGGAGGCAGTGATAATATTTCGGTAGTATTGTTTGAGGCATAACTTATGGATTTAACAGGAAAAATAATTGATAATAAATACAAGATAATTAAACTTATCGGTTCGGGTGGAATGGCAAAGGTATACAAAGCTTTGGATATACGCCTTGACCGTTATGTGGCAATAAAGGTATTAAAGGAAGATTATTCCGATAATGAGCAATTCGTGAAAAAATTCATGAAAGAAGCTCAAGCTGATGCAAAATTGGCTCATCCGAATATAGTAAATGTGTATGATGTGGGTTCGTCAAAGGACATTAACTACATCGTTATGGAATATATGAGCGGCCCGAGCCTTAATGATTATTTGGATGAAAAAGGTGTATTGTCAGCTCAGGAAACGGTGGATCTTATATATTCCATTGCTCTCGGCATTAATCATGCCCATGCCAACAAAATTATCCATAGGGATATAAAGCCGCATAATATTTTAATGACACCATCTCATATGCCAAAGGTAGCGGACTTCGGTATTGCCGTTGCGGTATCTTCCTCGACACTTACAGCTACAGAGGACGGCTTAGGCAGTGTTCATTATGTTTCTCCGGAGCAGGCTAAAGGTGGCTTTTTAGATGAAAGAAGCGACCTTTATTCGCTGGGAATAATGATGTATGAAATGCTTACGGGAGAACTGCCTTATGACGGCGATTCGCCTGTGGCGGTGGCTCTTATGCATGTGCAAAATACCGTGCAAAGTCCTAAGAATGTAAATAAGAAGATTCCCGACGGCGTTGCTCAAATCGTTTTGAATTTAACAAGGAAAAAGCCCGAAGAGAGATATCAAAGCGCAAGGGCATTGCTGGAAGCATTGAGAAAACTCAAAACCGATATTAATGCTGAGATTGCCCCGACATATAAAAGCGATGATATCCAAAGCCCGAAACCGTCAAAGGCAAAACCGAAACAGCCTAAAACCGTTAAACCGACTACGGTAAATAAAAAGAAAACAACGATAATTGCAATTTCCGTTGTGGCTGTGGTTTTGATAATAATGGCGGTAGTTGCGCTTATGCCACCGAAAATGGTTAAGGTGCCGAATTTTGTGGGTGCTACAAAAGAGGGTGCCGAAACTTTAGCTAAAGAAAATTCATTGAAAATCGAGATAACAAAATATGTCAACAGTCCCACCGTGCCTGAAGGCAAGATTGCCAAGCAGGACTTGGATGCAGGAAGCGAAGTAAAAGCAAGGACAGTGGTGGAATTGTATGTCAGCTTAGGACCTAAGATTGTGGAAGTGCCGAATGTGGTGGATTCTTACGAGCAGGAAGCCGTGGATGAGCTGACAAAAGATAATTTCATCGTTAAAGAAATAAAGTATGAATTCAGTGATGAATACGAAAAAGGTATCGTTATACAGCAAAACCCCTCCGGAGGCACAAAAGCTGCCGAAGGTACGGAAATAACCTTGTATGTAAGTAAGGGTAAAGATGTGGTCAGCGTGCCGAAGCTTTTGGAGAAAACCGTTGACGAGTGCCGATACTTGCTTTCGGAGGCAGGACTTGTACTTCGAAATATCGAATATGATACGAGTGATTCCATAGCGAGAAATTTGGTAATGTATCAAACTCCTGTAGCTTTCAGCATGGTTGATAGAAACACGGCTGTGGATATTGTGGTAAGCTTGGGTAAACTTATAGAAAAACAAATCACGGTAGATACGGCAAAATATGCCTCCGGAGTAAGCGGTGATACGGTGGATGTGAGAGTTGAATTCGGAGATTCATCGGATTCCATGCGAACCGTGTATACCAATGAAAATGCAGATAAAAAGAAGGCGATATCCGTTTCGGTGTCGGGAGTTGAGGGCATGACTTATTATTACCGCATATACATAAACGGAGTTCAAGCTAATGGTGGAGAAATCAAGTTTTAGTGAAACAGGGAATAATAATTAAAGGCATCGGCGGATTTTACAGCGTTACCTATCAAGGTAATGTGTATGTATGCAAAGCTGCCGGAGCATTGCGAAACAAAAAAATAAAGCCTGTCTGCGGCGACAGAGTGCTGTTTGATGAAGAAAAACATGGCGATTATCTCATAGAGGATATTCTGCCGAGAGATAACTACATAGTCCGTCCGCCTGCTGCGAATGTTACGAAAAGCGTTATCGTTTGCGCAATAAAGACACCTCAAATAGATTGGCTTCTTTTGGATAAGCTTTTGATAGACAGCAGAATTTGCAATACCGAAGTAATCCTATGCATGAGTAAATGCGATTTGGCAAATAAGGCCGAAATTAAGTTTATTACCGACAATTATTCCGAAGTTATTGATAACATCGTGTTTACCAGCAGTGTAAATGATGAGGGTATAGACGCATTAAAGAAGCTTTTATCGGGCAGTGTCAGCCTTATGAGAGGTGTTTCGGGAGCGGGGAAGACATCGCTTCTCAATAAACTTTGCCCCGATGAGTTCAGAGAAACCGGAGAATTGAGCCGAAAGATTCAGCGAGGGAAAAACACCACAAGGCATACGGAACTTATCATGATAGATGATGACAGTTATATATTGGATACTCCCGGTTTCTCCGATTTTGAATTGAGGGATATTGACGAAGAGAACTTATGGAAACACTATCCCGAATTTTACGAATATTCGGAATGTAAGTATATGAACTGCGTTCATATGAACGAACCGGAGTGCGGAGTAAAGAATGCCGTGGAAGAGGGTAAGATAAGCTCTCTTAGATACGATAATTACAAAAAACTTTACGAAGAAATAAAAAAGAAAAAGAAATATTAATTAAGTGAAAGACAGCAAACAGAAATGCTGTCTTTTTTTCTGACAAAATTCGACAAAATTTTGATGCGAAAAAGTGTATAATTATGTTTCGTATAGAGAGGAAGATGGGATGAACATGTTTATAGAAGCGAATTATTACAAAATGTCGGAGGATATTTCAAGGAATAAAAAAAGTGAGTATGTAGAGTTGTTTGATAAGATTAAAGCTTACGAAAAAGAATTATACGGAAAAATGGACGAGGGATGTAAAGTTTTACTTAATAATTATATTGATATATGCACCGAATTATATTTGATGTATGAAAAGGACGGTTATGTCGCAGGGTTTCGAAACGGTGCTTTGTGTATGATAGATATACTAAGAGAGAAGATAAAATAAGCATTGTATTTTAAAAGAGTTCTTTATTCTACAAATTATTTAATGAGAGCTTGATATCATTAACAAAAAAACGAGGATCATCATGAATTTGGAACGTTCAAAAAATTTTGCTAAGGACAAGCTCGCTGCTTTGTTGGGAAGAAATAAAATACATATGCGATATGAACGAAAAGCCTTAAATTTAAGCTATAGAAGTTTGTTTTGTATGATTATGTGCATCATATTGCCACTCGCTCGGACGGATTCGGGAGTGTATGTATTTTTGTGGTCATATTTGGGATACACCTGCATAAAAAAACGGAAAGAATATATGTTCTTCGGGCTGCTGTGCAGCATTGTGCCGTTGTTTACATTCGGCTTATTTGATTCTTTGAGGTGCTTAGTGCAGTTTGGGTGTATGCTGTTATACCCTTATATAGTCAGAGGAGAGCTTAATATTCTTTCTGCAGCGTTCTATACGGCTTCGGTAACGCTGATATTGTCATTAGGTATGGCATTTTTAGAAGGTGCAATGCTTATTGGGATAATATATTGCCTGTGCGAATCCTTATTATGTATATGCTTTGTGCCTATATTGTCGAGGGCTATGGATTGCGTGGATAATTTGAAAAACAAAACAGTGTTTACCACTCAAGACAGTTTATGCATATGCGTTTTGTTGTCAAGCATTATTTCTTCGTTATGCAATTTAAATGTTTTCGGAGTGAATATTTCATTGGTGCTTTCCGTTGTGTTGATAGGGCTTTGCGTGGCTTCTGTGGGAGATGCTTCGGCACTTTTTATGAGCGTTATGTGCGGAGTGAGCCTTTGTGTGTTTGCGAAGTTCAGTTTTTCCTATACAGCACTCTTATGCATCGGTTGCGTGGTGGGAATTATGTTTCGTGATTTGTCGGCATTTACATCATTGGCAATGCTGTTGTTTTCATTGGTAATGGGTTCGTTTATGCTATACGATATAAATGTTGCCGTAAAGTGTGCGATTGCGTGCGGAATCGGGTGCTCGGTAGCATTATTTACTTATAAATACATCGGAGAATTTGTGAAGAAAGTAAAAAACAATAATGCCATTACTCCCATTGCGCTGAGTGAAACGATTACGAGTATTATAAAAGACGAAGTTATCATGCAAAAGAAAATGCTTGGTGAGTTATCGCGCAATATGGAGATGTGTGATGTTGCGGAATCGGGGGAAGTGGTCAAAACAATATGCAAGATGGTGGCAAGTGATGTATGTTCCGGCTGCGTTATGAAAACAAAATGCTGGGTGGATGAGTCAGATGATACTTGCAATGTGTTTGACTCACTCATTAACAGCTGCATTGCAGATTCGGCGATTACTTATAACAATTTACCGAATCGCTTTATTACAAAGTGCGCACACAATCAGGTGATGTTTAAGACAATATGCTCCATATGTGAAACATTTAAGCTAAAGCAGAATTATCGTCTTAAGCTTATGAGATTTAAAAGTATTATAAACAACCAATTTTTACACCTTAACAGAATACTCGATAGAATGAACAGTAAAATTTCATCGGGAGTAAAGCTGAATGTGGCGGACAGCACAGAGGCATTAAATGCCCTGCAAAACGAGGGGATAAATACTTCGGAAGTATATGCCATGGAAAAGCCATCGAAAAAGCAAACCGTGATAATAAAATGTAAGGAAGCCCTAAGCGATGTGGAAGCAAGAAAGACCGTGCCGATCGTTTTGGGCGAAGCTTTGGGGAAGAGCTTTACTTACGAACACAAAACCATACCCGATGAAAGAGCCGGTTCATACAGCTACACTTATAACGAAGAGTATACTTATCGTTTATCGACAGGCTTTGCGTGCTGCTGCAAAGATACAAATATATATTCGGGGGATAAAAATTCCAATGCGGTTTTGTCAAACGGTATGCATATGCTGGCAATTTGCGACGGAATGGGCTGCGGAAAGAAAGCAGGACACCAAAGCGAGAGAGTTCTTAATATGTTGGAAGAAATGTTAAATTGCGGCTACGACGAAACCGAAGCCATAGATATGGTAAATTCGATATTGGTGCTTGATGAAAGGGATGAGATATTTACGGCACTCGACTTGTTTTTGTTTGATTTGAACAAAGGCGTAGGAGAGTTCGTGAAAGCGGGAGCGAGTCCATCGTACATAAAAAGAGGTAACGAAACCCAGATAGTAAGTTTTGATACTCTACCCGTTGGAATATTGGAAGAAACGCATATAAAAAAAGGTCTTAAAAAGTTCCAAAAGGGTGATTACATATATTTTATGAGCGACGGATTCTACGAGTGTATGAATAATAATGACGAACAAATTTCGGAATGTATACTCAAATATAACTACCGAAATCCACAAAAGATAGCGGATGCCATGTTTGAGGATGCAATTAACAACTCAAGCGGACGAGCCTCGGACGATGTTTCGGTAATGGTGGTAAAGGTAAGGCAGACCTCCTTGGCTTAAAATATAATAGCAATAACAAATAAAACACTTCAAACGAAGTGTTTTATTTATATGTAGGGT
>CAZXWI010000007.1:0-30458 GCA_964644555.1 uncultured Lachnospiraceae bacterium
GTATTAAATAGTACATATATGCTTGTAACCTAAAGTTAATATGTTATACTTATCATAGTATGTGTAAATATTCGAGTTTTGCGCCTAAAGCAAATGCCATGGCAATAAACCGACGGGCCTGTGAGAAATCCGAAAGCCTCCCGTTTGGAAAGAACTTTTACATTTTTATTTGTATGGTCGGTTCTTTTCGGAATCGATTATTTTTTTCTATGACATAAACGGTATGACCGTTTAAATATTAAAATTTTCAGGGAGAAAATAAGATGAAGAAAAAACTTATCGCACTTCTTCTTGTCGTAATGCTCGTAGTAAGCTTTGCAGCATGCGGCAACGGAGGGGACAACAAAGAAAACGCTCTCAATCTTGCAATTCTTTACGAGCAGGATGACAGCATGATCAACAACTACTCACTTATCGCAGTTAACCCCGAAGCACCTTTCGTAGATGCTGACGGTAATGCAGTAGCAGATGTTGCTATCAACGCAGTAGGTGCAAAAGCATTAATGAATTGGATGCTCAGCTCAGAAGGTCTTGAACTTATCAAGAACTACGGTTTCGACGAATATGGCGAATACCTCTTCTACCTCAAAGACAAAACATTTGCAGAATCTGAAATTCCTCAGGCAACTGAAGAAACAAAAGTTATCAGACTTTCAACAACAACATCTGTTAACGACAGCGGTCTTTTGGGATACCTTCTTCCTAAATTCGAAGCAGCATACGGCTACACTGTAGAAGTATATTCAGCAGGTACAGGTAAATCAATTGCAAATGCTAAAGCAGGCAACGCAGATTTAATCCTCGTTCATTCCAAAGCTCAGGAAGAAGCTTTCATCGAAGCAGGTTATGCTACAACACTCGAAGGCTATGAAAAAGAAAGATGCACATTTATGTACAACTACTTCGTTCTCGTAGGCCCGAAAGATGACCCTGCAGGAGTTAAAGAAGCAGCAAGCGTATTAGATGCATTCCAGCTTATCGCTGACGGCGAATACACATTCGTTTCTCGTGGAGACGGAAGCGGAACTCATACAAAAGAGATTGCACTTTGGAACGAAGAACTCGGTATCACTTCAGACGCAGCAAGCGTAGAAGGATACGAATGGTATCAGTTCTCAAACGCAGGTATGGGAACATGCCTTACAATGGCTAACGAACAGAATGCTTACATTCTTTCAGACAAAGCTACATTCCTTACATTCCAGGCTAATGGCGGTGTAATAGAATAATATGAAAACAGCTTTTTTTCAAGCTATCGAATTGATATCTTCGGCTGATGCTCAGCTTTTGAATATCATGGAAGTAACTTTGAGAATGAGTTTGACAAGCTCAATTACGGCACTCCTTATAGGGGTGCCTTTGGGTGTTTTTTTGGCTAAGAGTAAATTGCGAATAAAAAAAGTTTTTGTTGTAATAAACAGAACCTTAATGGGGCTTCCTCCTGTGGTTTGCGGTTTGATTTGTTACATGCTTTTTTCGGGAGTCGGTCCATTGAGGCATCTAAAGCTTTTGTTTACCGTAAAGGCGATGATAGTCGCTCAGGTCATATTGCTTGTGCCTTTGATAATCGGTAATATGGAAACCTATGTAAACGGAATAACCGATGTAATAGATGAAACAGCAAAAGGCTTGGGGCTTGGCAAAACAAAGACATTTTTGCTAACATTGAACGAATGTCGCTACCAGATAGTTTCCACATATCTTTTCGGCTTTTCCCGTTCCATAGCGGAGGTAGGTGCGGTATCGATGGTGGGTGGTGCAATAGCACATAAAACAAATGTTATGACCACGGCTATCATGATGTATACCAATATGGGTAACTTTACATTGGGTGTGGCACTTGGGATAATCCTTCTTTTTATGGCATTTGTGCTTAACTTATGTGTATATATCTTCCAAATGGTGGTGGACAAATGAGAATAGCGCATCTTAAAAAAACATACGATTCAAGAACAGTGCTTAACATAGATGAGTTTACCTTTGAAAAAGGCAAGGTGTATGCAGTTGTTGGCGCAAACGGAAGCGGAAAATCGACTTTATTAAAATGCATAGCCAAAACCCAAAAATCGGATGTCAAGAACTTTTTATCCATCAATAAAGGTGAAAGTGTTGGGTATATGCCTCAAAGCAGTTTTGCTTTTAAAATGAGCCTAATGAAGAATTTGTTCATCGGCTGCAAGAAAAACGAATTAAGCATTAAAGCTGCCAATGAATATATTGACAGGTTCGCCCTTAGGGATAAAATAAAGACTCGTGCCGACAGACTCTCCGGAGGAGAAAAGCAGAAAATGGCTTTGGTAAGGCTTGTGATGAATAAATACGATTACATTCTTTTAGACGAACCGACCTCCGCCATGGACGCATACTCCACATACGAAGCCGAAAAGGTAATAAAAGAATATTGCAAAGAAAATAATGCAGGTGTTGTTATCGTTACTCATTCCATTAAGCAGGCTCAGCGTATTGCCGATGAAATAATATTTATGCACGAAGGCATTATTGCAGAACATTCTTCGGCTAAAGAGTTTATCAACGAACCTAAAACCGAATCCGCAAAAGAATTTTTGGAATTTTTTGGTGCTTAATGTGTGTTTAAAGCAGGAAATTTGTATTTCTTGCTTTTATTTTTACCGACTTCATCTTATAATATATACAGAATAAACAAATTATTAAATTACACAAAGTGATAATAACATGAAAGTACACGACTTAAAAATATCTTTGGAAAAGAAGAAACCTCTTGTTGAAAAGGACGAACTGACTTTATGCGAGTTGGGCATTGAGGGGGATCGTCATGCAGACGGAGGAGATAAACAAATATCTGTTTACAGTATAGAGGCAATGAATTTATCTTCAAGCGAAGTTCACGGTTTATGCTACGAATCATATGATGCAAATATCATAACCGAGGAGATTGACTTAAGTAGTTTAAAAGCAGGGGACAAGCTTAAAATAGGCAATGATGCAATCATAATGATAACATCGCATAAAGGGAAGTGCTATGAAGATTGCGAAAAGTTTAAAAATAAGTGCTATTGTACGCTGAGAACAAATGCATTGTATGCGAAAGTATTAGTTTCAGGGAAAATAAAAAAAGGCGATAATATAGAATCGGAGAGGGAATAATGGGAAATAGTTTTACACATTTTGACGAAAACGGCAGTGCCGTAATGGTTGATGTCGGTTCAAAAGAAGTAACCTCACGCACAGCAGTTGCCGAGGGCAAAATAAGGGTCAGTAAAGAGATAATAAGTGCAATACTCAGCCAAAATGTCAAAAAAGGTGATGTTTTGGGTGTCGCTCGAATAGGGGGAATAATGGCGGTAAAGAAAACTTCGGATATCATTCCGATGAGTCATCCGTTGTTTATCACCAAAGCGAGTATTGATTTTGAAGTGAACGAAGAGGAATGTTACATTAAAGCCATATGCACAGCCAAGACCGAGGGCAAAACAGGTGTGGAAATGGAGGCTCTTACGGGAGTAAGTGCTGCACTTTTGACAATATACGATATGTGCAAAGCCATCGACAAGAGAATGATAATGGACGATATCCATTTAGTTAACAAAACCGGCGGTAAAAGCGGTGATTTTACATTTTAGGAGATGCGATGAAAGATAAATACAATAGAAATATAGACTATCTCAGAATATCCATAACGGATAGGTGCAATTTACGCTGTGTTTATTGTATGCCGGAGGGCGGAATACAAAGTATACCACACTGCGAAATATTATCGTACGATGAAATCATCAGGCTGTGCAAAATATTTGCTCAATTGGGCATTACAAAAATCAAGATAACCGGCGGCGAACCCCTTGTAAGAAAGGGTGCCTGCGAACTTATCGATACGTTAAAAAAACTTGACGGAATTTCTCAGGTAACGCTTACCACAAATGCTGTCAACTTAAAAGAAAATTTGCAGTCGTTAAAACAAAGTGGAATCGACGGAATAAATATCAGTTTCGATTCTCTTGATAAAGAAACATATGTTTCGCTCACAAAAGTGGATTCTTACGATAAGGCTCTATCGGGGCTTAATGCCGCAATGGAGAGCGGGCTTAATGTAAAGGTGAATGTGGTGCCTGTATGCGATGATAAAAACATTATCAATATGGCACGCCTTGCAAAAGAAAACAATGTGCAGGTAAGATTTATTGAGATAATGCCGCTGGGCGAGGGAAGAAAATACAAGCTCAAAACCGAAGATGAAATGTTGAAGGTTTTGGAGAAGGTATACGGTAAAGCGCACATAACAAATTCCGTCAAAGGAAACGGACCTGCAAGGTATTATGCGTTTGATAATTTTAAAGGCAATATCGGCTTTGTCAGTGCCATGAGTCACCAATTTTGCAGCGAATGCAACCGAGTCAGACTCACAGCAGAGGGCTACCTTAAAACCTGCTTGCAATACGATGATGGAGTGGACTTAAAAGCACTTCTTCGCTCAGGTAAAAGCGATGAAGAAATTAAATGTGCGATAATATCGGCAATCAACAATAAACCGCTTTGCCACGATTTTAATTCGTATAAAGACCATAAAGAAAGCGACGAAAGACTTATGTCGCAAATAGGAGGATAGATATGTTTAAAACAGTAATAATTACATCGAGCGACAGTGCATCAAAGGGAGAAAGAGAAGATTTAAGCGGAGTTGAAATACAAAATATCCTTTCTCAAAACGGAGAATACGAAGTAGTAAGAAGTGTGATTCTGCCCGATGACAAAGAAACACTTAAAAATGAAATGATAAAAATTGCCGATTCAAACGAAGCGGTTTTGGTTTTGACCACCGGCGGTACGGGCTTCTCTCAAAGGGATAACACTCCCGAAGCCACCGAAGAAGCTTGTGAAAAAATGGTTCCCGGAATTGCCGAAGCCATGAGAGCATACAGCATGAGCTTTACCAAAAGGGCTATGTTATCCAGAGCCACAAGCGGCATAAGAAAATCCACCCTTGTTGTAAATTTGCCGGGCAGTCCTAAAGCAGTTAGGGAATGCCTCGAATATATTTTGCCCGAATTAAAGCACGGAATTGAAATATTAACGGGTGAAGCATCAAATTGTGCAAGAAAGTAATAGAAAGTATTTAAGTAAAAAACTCCTTTTAAGAATATCTTAAAAGGAGTTTTATTTGGGATTTATATTTTATTTATCTTTAAAGGTTCCATTCTGAGCTTTTCGAGGGTGAGAGAAAATTCGCTTTCTTCTCCCGATGTATAAAAGGTGATTTTGCCGCCTTTATCCGGGTTTAAAAGGTCGGTTTCTCTTAGGTAGTCCCGAAGCATCTCCACTTGAGAAGTTGCCGGATCTATTAGTGATAACGACGGATAGATGGCATTGATCTCTTCCTTTATTATAGGAAAATGGCTGCAGCCTAAAATGAGCTTTGTTACATCGGGGGATTCTTTCATTATAGGCTCTACACATTCTTGTATCTTCTCTTTGAGAAGGTTTGTGTTTTCCAATTCTCTGTCGATTATTTTGGGAAGTGATGTGCTGGAATTTGACAGAATGTGTATTTTTTCTCCCCTGAGTGCATTTTCTTTTTCGTAGGAGCGGTTATCTATGGTGGCTTTTGTGGCTATAAGTCCTACATTTTCGCCCTCTGTGCTGACTGTTTCCGCAGCATTTACTCCTGCTTTGACTATGCTTATAAGCTTGGTATTCGATGTAAGCTCATCAATAAATGAGCTTATCGTGTTGCAAGCAAGCAGTATCGCCTTTACGCCCTTTTGCTCCAAAAATGCTATCATGAAATTCGCAAGGTCGATTATTTCTTCTTTTTTCTTATTCCCATATGGCATATTTTTGGAATCGGCAAAATAGAGGATATCTTCATTTGGCAAGCCTCTCATAAGCTGCTTTGCCACGGTAAGCCCTCCGACTCCGCTGTCTATCATTCCTATGGGTGAATGTTTATCCATAATTTAAACTCCGTTAAAGGGTGTCCCCTGTATAAATTTTTTCAAGGGTAATGTCGTAGTTATATATCAAGTATTTGATCTTGTCGCTTGAGTTAATAACTTCTTCCGATGGTGTATACGAAAAATCTTCTCCGTATATCTTCTCGTGTAAATCCTTTGCCATATCCTCTAAATAATACGGAATGAGGCATTGCATTCCGTCAACATACGCAGAACGAATATAGTCTTCATCGCACAATGAATAAGTTTCAAATCCGTTTTCGCATTGTAAAACTGTTAGAGCAAGATTTAAGAGTTTATTTTTCGGAATATTGGTTTGTATATGTTCCGATAAAGCACTTGCTATATCAAGTAACATGGTTATGTCAAGTTCGGTTTTGATTTTGTTGTATATTTGTGAAAGCACTATTCTTTGGCGAGCTGTTCTGTCAAAATCGGAATTGCCGATTTTACGGATTCGTGAGTATACCATAGCTTGTCGTCCGTCGCAAAGATATGTTCCCGCAGTTTCGAATTTAGCCGAATAAGGTTCGCCGAATGTGTAGTTGATATCGTCCACATACAAATTAAATTCGTCAAGTTCTGTGGTGGTTATGTTAAGCGGAATACCTCCTATGGCATCGACAATGTCAATTAGAGCTGCCATATCAACGCTGACATAGTATTGTATATCCATATCAAGGTTTGAATTGATGGTTTTAACTGCAAGGGCAGCATCTCCGAAAAAATATGCCGTATTGATTTTATTAAGCCCGTATTCGGGAACATTCACGAACGAATCCCTTTGTATGCTCACAAGCGATGTTTGTTTTTTTTGTTTGTCGACAGATAATATCATTATCGTGTCGCTTCGCTTATATCCGTCATCATCCTCAATATCTTTTCCGAATACAGCTATATTTTCTATGTTATAGCTTTTTTGTGAATTATAAGCTTCGTTTGATATCATAAGTTCATCAAGTGTTTTGCCTATCGGGACTTGATTCAGTTTATCCAAAGATGCATTCACTTTTCTTATCATTACCGCAGATATTGCAATCACTCCTATTAAAACAATTAATATGAGGTTTCTAAAGCCTTTCTTTACTATTGTAAAAAAGGGGGCTTTCGGTTGTTGCTTTCGCACGATATGGTAGTGATTCTTATGCTTTTTTCGGACTATCTTAACCATTTTGTCTGTAATGCTCCAAAATTGCCTTTAGATTTTGATATGCGCTTTCCACATCATCATTTATTATTACATAATCATACATATCTTTTTTTGATATTTCTTCTGCGGCTTTGCCTATTCTGCAATTAAGCTGCTCTTCGCTTTCCGTGCCTCTATTCGTAAGGCGTGCTTTCAATTCTTCGAGGCTCGGCGGCATTATGAATATGAGAACGGCGCTGTCGCTTTTTTCTCTTACCTGCATAGCACCTTGCACATCTATATCCAATATTACATCGCAGCCGCCACTAGTTATTTCATCGGTGTATTCTTTGAGTGTGCCGTATTTATTGCCGAAAACATCTGCGTATTCATAGAAGGCGTCTTGCGATAGTTTTTCGTCGAATTCTTCTTTTGTCAAGAAGTAGTAATTAACTCCGTTCTTTTCTCCTGCTCTCGGGGAGCGAGTAGTTGCCGATACGGAAAAACAAATATTATCCATTTCCGAAAGCAGTCTATTGCAAAGTGTGCTTTTTCCGCTTCCCGACGGACCGCTGATAACAAAAATTCTGGCCATGTTTTTGTCCTATTCTATATTTTGAACCTGTTCTCTTATTTTTTCGAGTTCGGCTTTTATATTTATTACTATGCTGCTTATTTCATAGCTGTTTGATTTGGAGGCAATCGTGTTGACTTCGCGGTTGATTTCCTGCAATGTGAAATCAAGTTTTCTGCCTACGGGTTCTGAGAGTTCTGCGGTTTTTTTGAAATCCGCAATGTGGCTGTTAAGCCTTACGAGTTCTTCTGTGGTGTTTACTCTGTCGGCATATAGGGCAAGCTCAGTATAGAGTCTGTCCTCATTGAGGGCATTTTCCGTGTATTCCAAAGCGTTCTTTTTAAGAGTTTCGTAATATTGCTTGGGAAGAGTTTCCGATATAAGCTCAATATCTTTTACCATTACTTCGATATCGGATATTCTTTTAATCATATCCTCTTTTAAATTTTGCCCTTCGGCTTCTCTGGCTTTATTGAGCATTTCCATAGCTTGATTAATAGCAAATGCAAATTTCTCCCAAAGTGCGTCCATATCTTCGGTTTCGTTTTCAGTTGTGATTACCGAAGGGTATCGTGCTATATCTATTACGGAAACTTCGTTTTGAAGATTCGGGAATTGAGAATGTATCAAATCCAAGACTTTTTTGTATTCGTCTGCAAGATATTCGTCGTAATGCAGCTTTATGCTGCTGTCGGCGTATTTGTAGTAGCGTGCATTGACTTCTATATGCCCTCTGTTAAGAAAATTGCCTATTAATTTTCTGGCATTATCCTCCAATGCGTTGAGTCTTGAATTCATTCTGAAATTAAAATCTTTGTAACGATGGTTTACCGTTTTGATTTCCACTGTGATGGATTCTTCTTCGGCAGTGTATTCCCCCATACCGAAACCTGTCATGCTTTTCATAATTCTGCTCCGAGTAATTTATTTAGAGTTATCCGAATATTTTTGATATGTGCTTATTCGTTATAACAACTCATTATAACATAAAATATAAAAAGAGTATACATCATATAGGGTACATTTGCTCTCCTCAAATAAAATTACTTCTTTCGGATAATCGCATATTAGGATATTTCGTATATTAATTTGAAAACTTATGCCCTTTAACGGTTGAATATAAGCTCGAAATTTGGTATATTCAATTATGACAAAAGGAGGATTATTTATGACTTGTTACGCAGGTTCGCCTGATTTGAAAACATATTCCGAGGAAGTTTGCGAAAGTCTTATGAAAACGGACTTTGCTCTTTTGGAGAATATCGCAAATGTTATTTTAAAAACAAAAGAAACGAATTCAACCGTGTTTACATGCGGCAACGGAGGAAGTGCTTCCACCGCTTCACATATGATTAACGATCTTACCAAAGGCTGTCGTATACAGGGCAGGGAAGGCTTTAGAACAATATGCCTTAACGATTCCAATGCTCTTGTTACATGCCTTGCCAATGATTTTTGCTATGATGACATATACAAGATTTTGCTTTCGTCTCTTGCCAAGCAGGGAGATGTTTTGATCGTATTTTCCGGCAGCGGCAATTCGGCAAATATAGTGAATGCTTGTATTCAAGCAAAGAAAATGGGTCTTACCGTAATCGGTTTCGGAGGGCGTGATGGCGGAAAAATGAAGCAGTATTGCGACTATTGCCTTATTGCACCCACCGAATCCATGCAGCAGCTTGAAGATTTGCATCTCATCTATAACCATGCATTGGTAGTAAATCTGTGCGAAAAGCTAAAAACCACATGGGATATCGAAAAAATAAATTACCCGATAGGTCTAACTCCAAAATACGCAATATTCGACTTTGACGGAACAGTGAGCCTGCTTCGTGAGGGGTGGCAGAGCATTATGTATAATTACTTTACCGAAGAGGTATTATCCTGCCCAAATGCTCCCGATGAGGCACTTGCCAAACAGGAAGTAATGGATTTTGTGGATACCCTTACGGGCAAACAGACGATATTCCAATGCATGCATCTTGCAGAGGTGGTAAAAAAATATGGGGGTACACCCAAAGAAGCTTTGGAATACAAAACAGAGTATTTAAATCGCCTGAGCGAGCGAATTAAAGACCGACATGAGGGCTTGGAAAACGGTCAAGATCCCGCTTCGTATTTGGTATGCGGTATAAGAGAACTCATTTCGACACTCAGAGATAACGGAGTGGACTGCTACCTAACCAGCGGAACGGATGAAGATGATGTTTTGTACGAAGCAAAGCTCTTGGGTGTTGATAAACTGTTCACAAGTATACACGGTGCAACCGATGCGATGAGTACGGTCTGCTCAAAAGAGGAAGTATTGAAATCGCTTATCAAGGAAAAGAACCTCTGCGGATGCGAACTTGTTTGCTTTGGAGACGGTTATGTGGAGATAGAACTTGCCAAGAAAGTCGGTGGCTATGCTGTGGGCGTTGCCACAAACGAATCCATGAAAAATTCGTCAATCGACGAATGGAAACGCAATAGACTTATTTCGGCAGGTGCCGATATTATAATTCCTGATTTTGCAAACTATGAACGATTGGTAGATTTTATATTTGGGAGATAGAAAAATGACATTTGAAAAATTTGATACATCGAAATTAAATATTAAACCACTAAACGAAAGAATTCATGATATCGACCTTATGAAAACATTGATTAAGGTTGATGACTCACCGGCTGTTATGAATGATGAAAAAATCATCAATATAGCTCATGATATGAATTTTGCCAAAGGTAAAAAGGCAAATATTACTCTCATGTACGGAGCTCATGTTATCAGAACGGGCAATTCCGATTATATGATAGAGCTTATGAGAAGAGGTCTTGTTACTCATTTTGCCACAAACGGAGCTGGCAGTATCCATGATTTCGAATTTTCCCTTATAGGGCAGACCTGTGAATCCGTTGCCCGCTATATCAGCCAAGGGCAGTTTGGATTGTGGCAGGAAACAGGCAAAATCAATGATATCTTAAAAGAAGGTGTTGAAGACGGACTCGGTGCAGGCGAAGCAATAGGCAGATATATCTGGGAAGAGAATCTTCCTTATAAAGAACACAGCGTGTTGGCTCAAGGCTATCATATGCATGTGCCATGCACGGTACATATCGGAATAGGTAATGATATTTTGCACGAACAACCCAACACAAGCGGTGCAGCCTTGGGAGAAGCAAGCTATACTGATTTTCTAATCTATGCCAAAATGATTGAAAATCTGGAAAACGGTGTGTTCTTGGATTTCGGATCGGCTGTAACAGGCCCCGAAGTATATCTCAAAGCTTTGGCAATGGCGAGAAATGTGGCGCACCAAAACGGAAAGCAAATAGCACATTTTACGACAGCTGTTTTTGATATGCAGGATATCCCCGATGAGGGTTATGATGTAACTCCTCCGAAATCGGATCCGAGATATTATTTCAGACCGTGGAAAACCGTTTTATCACGTACTGTTGCCGATGGAGGCACAAGCTACTATGTAAGAGGACTTCACCAAGAGACACTTCCCTCGATTGCCAAGTATGCGATCAAATTTGATGAGGAAAAATAATGTATAAAGAAAATATACTAAGTGTGCTTAAAGATGATTATGTGCCTAAAATAGTCGTATTCGGTGATTTTTGTCTTGATAAATATTTGTATATAGATGCTAATAAAGACGAACTCAGTGTGGAAACCGACCTGGTGGCATATCAAGTAACCCATAAAAAGCTTTACCCCGGAGCTGCCGGTACAATAATGAATAACCTAATCGCATTGGGTGCTGAGGTTAGCTGCGTGGGGATAGTTGGCACTGATGGAGAAGGGTACGAACTTCTCAAGCTCCTTGAAAAGGCAGGAGCTCAAACAGAGGGGATTGTGGTTAGCGAGGAGCGTGCAACTTGCACTTACACAAAACCCATGAGGTGCGAAAACGGCAAAGAAAGAGAGCTTAACCGCCTTGATTTTAAAAACTTCACGCTGACTCCCGTTGAGATTCAAGTTGAGCTTATTGAGAATCTAAAAAAACAAATTAAGGATGCCGATGCGGTTATCATATGCGACCAATTCGCAGAAGAAGGATTTTCCGCTGTTACATCGTATGTCAGAGATGAATTGAATCAACTTGCAGAAGAAGAGGATAAAGTTTTGTTTTATGCCGATTCAAGGGCCTATATCGATAAATTCAACAATATGATAATAAAGTGCAACCACAAGGAATTATCAAAGATATTCAATCTTGATGAAAACGAAGTAAGCGAAGAGATTATCTTTAAATGTGCCGAAAAACTTTCGGAATATACCGATCATGCGGTCTATATTACAGCCGCCGAAAGAGGCTGTATGGTATACGACGGAGATACTCATATAGTTCCCGCATTTAAGGTGGACGGCGAGATAGATGTGGTCGGAGCCGGGGATGCTTGTAATGCAGGAATAGTTTATGCACTCTCAAAAGGACTTGGTTATGCCGAAGCCGCTTTGGTTGGGAATGCTGCTTCAAGCCTTGTATTAAAGCAAATTGGTGTTACCGGAAGTGCAAAGATAGCCGATGTTATTAAAGTTATAGAAAATATGTAATATAATTGCAGAAAATGTAGGTAAAATAAACAAACCCCGAAGCCTGTCAATATGCGGTTCGGGGTTATTATTTTAAGCTTATTGAATTTCAAGTGATTCTACTCTTTTGGGGTTAGGGGTATGTTCTCCTATGATTTTTTCCATCCATATCATGTTGTACCATTTCCCCAGTTTGTAGCCGCAATTATGAAATTTACCTACGGTGGTGAAACCTAAGTGATTATGGAAATCTGCACTATTTGAAGTAAGGTATTCGTCATCTTTTTCGGGATATGCTATACATGCGTACAAATTGAGCATGCCCATTTTTTTCAAGCGGTCTTCAAGCTCTTCGTAAAGGGCTCGACCTGCCCCTTTTTTGCAATATTCTTTGTCGATGTAAATACTTAGTTCGCATGCCCAATCGTAGGCGGCTCTGTTTTTGAATGTTCCGGCATATGCATATCCGATAATTTTCTCATTATCGGATATAACTATGTACGGATATTTTTTCATGGTATTTTGCATACGGGCTTTGAATTCATCAAGGCTCGGAGTTTGATTTTCGAATGTTATTGCGGTGTTGTTGACATAGTAATCATATATTTCCAAAATACGCTTTGCGTCTGATAAGGTAGCATTTCTTATTTCCATTTTAAGATTTCCTATCAATGTAAAGTTAATTTTCGTTTTTATCGGGTTTGTTTTTTAATTCGTCTTCCAAAAGGGCAATCTTTTGGCTTAAGCTGACGGTTTTTTTGATATTGTCATTTAACATAATGCTCATATTGATAAACAAAAGCCCCATGAAAATAAACCCGATGAAAATCACTAAATGAAGCGGTTCGTAAATATCAAGAAGCGATGCTATCTTTTTTAATGTTTTCGGCATATAGCACAAAAGCAAAACGGCAATATCCGCCAATATCCACAAAAAGATGTATTTTAACTCTACCTTGTTTTTTCTTATGAGGTTTATAAAATAAACCATGATAAGTATGCATATTAATGTTACTGCTATTTGAAGTTTGATTTGCATTATATCACCTACTTTAATTTATCGATAAGAATAGCCAAAACGACTTTCGGCATAAAATACAAAGCCTTTTTAACGCTGATGGAGGAAACTCCACCCATTCTTTCCCTCATTTCCACGGGAGCTTCGCATACTTTAAGGTTGCATCTGATTACGCTGGCATTGGTTTCGCTTTCGGGGTAATCGACGGGGTAACTTTTGGCGAACATCGCAATAACTTTTTTGTTTATCATTCGAAACCCCGATGTCGGATCGGTTATTTTTACGCCTGTCGTTATTTTTATTGCCAGCGATATTATTTTTATGCCGATTCTGCGAGCCGCAGATGATTGAAACCCTTTTTTGTCTATGAATCGGCTGCCGATAACCATGTCGGCATTTTCCTTTTGCATATATTCAAAGAGCCTGTTAAGGTATGCGGCATCGTGCTGCCCGTCACCGTCCATTTGCACGGCAATGTCGTAATCGTTTTCAAGGGCATATTTATACCCTGTTTGTACGCAACCTCCTATTCCGAGATTGACCGGCAAATCTATAACATGTGCTCCCGCATTTTTGGCTATGGCGGAAGTGTTGTCGGTGGAACAGTCATTGATTATGACATAATCGTATTCGGGTGCTGTTTCGTTAAGGTGTGCTATCACCCTCTCAATGCTTTCGGATTCGTTGTATGCCGGAACGATTATTATTTTTTTCAGATCATTAAAAGCATTATCCATTTTTTTACCTACATATTAATATATTTTACCCAATATGTTATTCCGAGATATATTATCATATATAAAGGACCTATGGCACTTATGAGTGCTGTTTTTCGCTCATGCCCTGTTTTAAATGAGAACTTGATTTTCGGGAATAGTTCTTTTATGAGTATCATCAAAAGCGGCATTACCGGAACGAGGTATCTGCCTTGCACTCCCCATATTTCGTTAAGCCCCACTGGAGTCCATGTGATATACAAAGCCGTATGGATAAGCACCACGCTTGATAATATTATCATGAATATATAAAAGAGCCTGCCTTTTCGATTAACGGTAAACATGGACTGCTCGTCCGTTTTGGCAAAGCAAATGAACAATATCACAAACGGATAGATAAATACCAATGCATACATTATATGATCAAGCCACCCGAGGCAAAATAGCTGCACGAAATATATCGGAAGTTTCTTAATCGTTGTAGTTGCGATTGTTGCCATAAATTTAAACAGATTAGTGAGTATAAACACAACTTGATCAATGGGCGATATATTGGTGTCATAAAGTCCGATATTTTGTATTGTGAGCATTATGAAAAGGTTCCATATGATAATTGATACAATAAGCAAAATATCGTAAATTATGTTTGTTTTAACTTTTTTCTTGTCGTGAAGATTTCCAAGCCATGGCAAAAACATTATCGGCAGATATGTAAATTTGCCTAAAACCACCACAAATCCGAGAATATACATTATAATATCTAATTTTTTTCGATTTTTGTACATATCATCCCTTAAAGCCAGTGAAGCAAAAAGGAATGAAGCACTTATGATAACCGAATCAGTGGACAAGGAACAGCCTTCGTACAAAGCAATGGGCAAAAGTGCCATAAGGCTCATTATACATTTGTAGCGATCCGTAATAAATTTAATGGCGTAGTAACAAAGGGTAGTGTAGCATATGCAGTTTGCAAGGCGACCGAAAAATATTATCCAATATACGCTCATATTGATTATTCTGGATACGAATATCCCTATAGCCTGCGGTAAATACGAGGTGGGAAAATATACAAGGGTATTTCCTTCATATACAAATGTTTCGTTCTTGTGCATAACATCAAAGAACAATCTTCTGAAAATATCGGTGTTTACAGTAGCCTGCCCCCAAACTCCAACATCGGGGTTTATGTTATCGGGTAGATAGTTTCCCCATACTCCGTTTACATTTTCAGCCCATATTTTTCCTTCGCTGAGGGAATATGCTCTGTAGAAGTGATTGACTTCGTCAGGCGCCATCATCGGAGGATTAAGGCATATTATGCATACCGCACATACTATTACGATATACAAAAATATTTTCTCCCAACCTATTTTTTCATCTTTTTTCTTTATAATCAAATATATCCCCAACAGTGCCAAAAGTGCGACCAAAATCATCGGTATGACAAACGCCATCGCATTATCTGTGGAATATATGCCGAAAGTGAATATCATAAGCTGAATAAGCGGTGCGGTCAACAGTATTATGGAGATAGAATTTTCTTTTAATGATGAAGCCATTTAGCCCTCCAAACAGTTTATCTTTAATATATTATTATACTCTATTTTATATGCGATACAAACCATATAAATTGCGATATGCTTTAATTAATTATTTTGTCGGTTTATGATGAAGTTTTTTAATTTGAATTCATATTGTTTTGAAAATCGGCAGAGTTGTTTGTTTTTTATTTTCGGCTATAGTTTTAATAAATAAGTAAGCAAGATAATTCCATAATAAATATGGTGGAGTTTGATGCCTATAAGCACACATTAAATGTTTGTATCTAATTTAGGTAATTAAATTAAATAATCAAAATTGAATATTTGAATTAATTAAATGCCGTTTTCCTTGCAATCTGTTTTGCAACATTCAAAATTGGGGGTTAAGGGAAAATTATAATTGTTTTTGCCCGTAAACATTTTGTTGCGGTTAGGTGTGATTTTATTGTATAATTAATTTAGTTAGTTTTGAGGTATGCCATGGATAAAAGGTTGATTATCGCATTGATAGTCCTTGCGTTGATTGCGCACAGGGTATTGCTGAAACGAATCATAAATAATTACGCAAAGAAATTGGAGCAAAATTCCAATCATTATTTTTACAACAATCCGTCTTGGAGTGAAGCAAGACAAAAAACCATAGAAAATTGGAGAAATTCGGGAAATTCGAAAAAACCGAGAAAAACTAAGCTGAAAAGCCTTGAAAATTTAAGCGAAGATGATTTGGTTTCGGACGAATATATTGAAAAAGACGAATTTTGCAAAAACTTAGACGAAGCATTCATCGGGCTTGACGATGATGAGATAGACGAAATTTTAGATAAAGTGTTGTCGGAAGGCTCAAACGCATAACTTCCGATAAGGAGAATGGAATATGGACGAAAACGAACAAAATAAAACTTCGATGCCGCAAAAGTTTATTTCATCGCTTATGTTTGTTTCGCAGGTTGCTTGGACGATTCTTTCTCCGATAGTGTTCTGTTTGGCTATAGGTTATTTGATAGACGATAAAGTTGGGAACACTTCTCGCACCTACACATTAATAGGAATTTTGGTAGGTCTTTATTGCGCATTAAGAAACGGTTATACGCTTTTTAAAGGATATATCAACGAAATAAACCGAAAAAATGACGAGCGATATAATAAAAAGGATGTCAATGGGAAACAGTAACGATATTAAACAAGAATCGGATAGAATAACAAAAATTTTAAGTGTAAAGAATGTGGTGATAACTTCCGCAGTGATATGTGCTATCGGGGGAATTATCGGAATGTTCTTTGTTTCACCCCTTAAATGGTGGGGCGGAGCGGTATTCGGATTTTTGATAAATCTTTTATGTTTCAGGCTTATGTATCTTAATCTGGAAAAAAGTTTATCAAAATCAAAGCAAAGTTCAAAGGCAGTTTCTTTCGGAGGGTACTCTGTCAGATATATTATCAAAGCATTTGCATTATATGCATCTTTTAAAAGCGAATATCTGTCGGTAGGCTCGTGTGTAATAGGGCTTTTGAGCATAAGTGCGGCAATACATGTTTTAAACATTTTAAACATACAATTTGCAAAATCTAAAGAAGGGAGTGATTGAATTTGTCTATTTCCGAAGTAACTCAAGGATTCAGTATCGGACCTTTCACCATAACCAACACAATGGTTTGGACATGGATTATCATGGCTATTTTGGCAATATTCCTTATTTGGTTGGCAAAGGGCGCTGAACTTAATCCCACCGGAACAAAACAGACAATAGCCGAATATATCGTAGAGCTTATCAACAACATGGTACGCTCAAGTATGGGGGATAATAAAATGCTTTTTGCTCCGTACATATTGGCGGTAATTTCCTTTTTGGCACTGTCGAACTTGAGCGGATTTTTGTTTCTCGGCTTCGTCAGACCACCAACGGCTGACTGGGCAACCACACTTGCCATGGCAGTTTTGACATTCAGTTTGGTTCAGGGATTCGGAGTCGGCACAAACGGTCTGGTCGGTTACTTAAAAGGGCTTGCGGATCCGGTAATCCTTACACCGCTTAACATAATCAGTGAATTTGCCCCGATAGTTTCATTGTCGTTCCGTTTGTTCGGTAATATTTTAGGCGGTTTGATCATCGGTACGCTTATCTATTCGATGATCTATCTGAACAGTACTTTCACAGTTATTTGGACGGTAGTCGCAGGATGTGCGATAATCTTCATTGTGTGGAAAGACTTATTGCCCAAGCTGAAAACTCTCAGCAAAGGTGCAAGTAGAACGATTAAGCTTTTGGGGGCTGTATGCTTACTTCCCGCATTGGCCATCATGTTTGTTCATTTTTATTTCGACATATTCTCGGGGCTTATGCAGGCATACATCT
Organism: uncultured Lachnospiraceae bacterium; assembly: GCA_964644555.1. Classification (GTDB taxonomy): domain Bacteria; phylum Bacillota; class Clostridia; order Eubacteriales; family Anaerofustaceae; genus RUG14186. The sequence continues at coordinate 17,785 of CAZXWI010000007.1, forward strand.
TTACAATGCTTACAATGATGTTTATAGCTGCTAAGATTCCGGATGAGTGGAATGCTTAAAAAATTTTTTAAATAATTTCAAGGAGAAAATTATGGATTTATCAAATATTTCAGGACAGGATTTAATCTATGCATTCAGCGCAATCGGCGCAGGCATAGGTCTTATCGCAGGACTCGGACCTGGTATCGGTCAGGGTATTGCAGCAGGTTACGGTGCAGAAGCAGTAGGTCGCCAGCCTAAAGCACAGGGTCAGATTATGACAACAATGCTTCTCGGACAGGCAGTTGCAGAAACAACAGGTATCTACTCACTCGTTGTTGCACTTATCCTTATGTTTGTTCAGCCGTATGTTGGTTCTACATCAGGAATCACAGGTGTTGACTTTATTTTGGCTTGCAGCGCTATCGGTGGTGGCATTGGTCTTATTGCAGGCGTCGGCCCCGGTATCGGTCAGGGTGTCGCAGCAGGTCATGGTGCCGCAGCAGTAGGCCGTCAGCCGGATGCACAGGGTCAGATTATGACAACAATGCTTCTCGGACAGGCAGTTGCAGAAACAACAGGTATCTACTCACTCGTTGTTGCACTTATCCTTATGTTTGTTCAGCCGTTCTGCTAAACAGAACAGTTTATTATTAAGAAAGCTTGGTACATTAAATGGAAAGTTGGTTAATCAGAATTGACGCTGAGCTTCTTAAACAAGCGCTTATACAGCTTGTTACCTTCTTAATCTACTATGTTATAGTCAAAAAGTTTTTCTACGATAAGATAAACGGCATAATCACAAAGAGAAAAGAAATGGTAGCGGCAAGTCTTAACGATGCAAAAGCTGCTGATGAAAAAGCTGAACAACTTGAAAAAGAATATAATGAAAAAGTTGCTCAGATCGAAAATGAACGCATTGAGATCATCAGAAAAGCAGCGGAAGACGCACAAAATGTTAAGGACAGGATAGTAAACGAAGCCAAACAGCAGGCTGCTTCTATTCTTGACAGTGCTAAAAAAGAAGTTGAAAATCAGAAGGCAAAAGCTCAGGAAGAATTTAAGGATTCTATTATCGAAATGACTATCGACGCAGCTGAAAAAGTTGTTAAAAAGTCGCTTACGAAAGAGGATCACATTGATCTTATCAATGAATCAATTTCAATGTTTAAAGAGGTTTAAACTATGAGCCTTGCAGTTAAAAAATATACAAATGCACTCTTCGAAGTTTGTATTTCGGAAAATTGTTTGGATGAAGTTTATGAGCAGTTCAAACAGGTTTATGCCGAAATTCGCGAAAACGAAGATTTTGCGAAAATTTTAGATACAAAAATACTCTCCGCTTCGGAAAAGAAAGGTATTTTCGAAAATGCCCTCAAAGACGCTAACAGCTATCTTTTGAATTTCTTTCGAATCATAGTCGATAAAGACCGTACTGAAGAATTAAAAGAGATGTTCGTTGCCTTTGAAGAAGAATACAAAAAATACAACAATATTTTGGAAGCAACTGCGGTAACGGCAATCGCTCTTACCGATGAAGAACTCGAAAATATCAGAAAAACGATAAGCGAAAAATATTCGAAGAATATATATCTCGAAAACAAAGTCGATGAAGATATACTCGGAGGTATGATCCTTTATGTGGGAAACACTATGCTGGATGCAAGTGTAAGAACAAAATTAAACGGTCTTAAGGACCAATTAAAGCAAATAAAAATTTCATAAGAGAGGAGTATTGCGTTTAAACTATGAATCTCAGACCTGAAGAAATTAACAGATTAATCAAGGAACAGATTAAAAGTTACGACAGCAAGCTCGAAACGACAGATTTCGGTACAGTTGTTCAAATCGGCGACGGTATCGCAAGAATCAACGGGCTTGATTCCGCAATGGCCGGTGAACTTATAGAATTCCCCGGCGGAATATATGGTATGGTTCAGAATCTCGAAGAAAACAATGTCGGTTGTGTTCTTTTGGGAGATGATGCAAATATTGTAGAGGGAGATAAAGTAAGCTGCACAGGTAAAATCGTACAGGTACCTGTAGGCGATGCCCTCATCGGCCGTGTAGTAAATGCACTCGGTCAGCCCATAGACGGAAAAGGAGCAATAAAAGCTAACGAATTCCGTAATGTGGAAACAAAAGCACACGGTGTTATTGACCGTAAATCGGTTAGTGAACCGCTTCAAACCGGTTACAAAGCCGTTGACTCACTTATTCCTATAGGAAGAGGTCAGCGTGAGCTTATCATCGGTGACAGACAAACAGGTAAAACAGCACTTGCCATCGACACCATAATCAACCAAAAAGGTGAAGATGTAATCTGTATTTATGTAGCTATCGGACAGAAAGCTTCAACCGTTGCACAGGTTGTTACCAAATTAGAAGAACACGGCGCAATGGATTATTCTATAGTAGTAGCCGCAACTGCAAGTGAAAAAGCACCGCTTCAATACCTTGCTCCGTACTCAGGTGTTGCAATGGCAGAATATTTTATGGATCAGGGAAAAGATGTTCTTATCGTTTACGATGATCTTTCAAAACACGCTGTTGCGTATCGTTCAATGGCTTTGCTTCTCCGCAGACCGCCGGGACGAGAAGCATATCCGGGTGATGTATTCTACCTTCACTCAAGACTTTTGGAACGTGCCGCAAAACTCGCTAAGGGCGGAAGCATTACCGCACTTCCTATCATCGAAACACAGGCAGGCGACATCTCAGCATACATTCCTACAAATGTTATTTCAATAACAGACGGTCAGATCTTCCTTGAAACCGAGCTTTTCAACGCAGGTATACGCCCTGCTGTAAACCCCGGTATCTCGGTATCTCGTGTAGGTGGTTCGGCACAGATCAAATCAATGAAAAAGATTGCAGGTCCGCTTCGTTTGGAATACGCACAGTATCGTGAACTCGCATCCTTTGCTCAATTCGGAAGTGACCTTGATAAAGAAACAAAAGCTCAGCTTTCAAAGGGTGAAAGAATCGTTGAACTTCTCAAACAGAATCAATATTCACCTATGAAAGTTGAAGATCAGGTTTTGGCAATATTTGCGGTTGCCAACAACTATGCAAACGATATCGCAGTAGAAGATATGAAACGTTTTGAAAAAGAGCTTGTTGAATACGCAAGACTTTCACATTCGGATCTTCTTGACGAGCTTAAAACAACAAAAGATTTCGACAAAGAACTCATGCAGAAAACAGCTGATGTTATCAGCGAATTTAAGCTCACATTCGTGCCAAGCGTGGCAGTTGAAAACTAAGCAAAGTGAGGTAGTAATTTATGGCTGAATCAATGCGCGACATAAAAGGGCGTATTAAAAGCGTTAACAGCACAAAGCAGATTACTCACGCAATGCAACTCGTAGCCAGCGCTAAGCTCAGAAAAACCAGAGAAAAAGCAGATGCCAGAAGAGCCTACACAAAGCACATTATCGAATGTATGCACATTATCGGAGATGGACTTCAAACGGATACGCAGAATGTGTATCTTAACGAAAACGAATCAGACAGAGATCTTTACATTGTCATCACTTCCGATAAAGGTTTGGCAGGGGGCTTTAACTCAAATGTGCTTAAATTTGCATATTCGCAAATTCAAAAAAGCGAAAATCCCGCAGTTTGTGCAGTAGGTGCAAAAGCTATCGATTATTTCACAAGAAGAAAAATCGACATTTTGGCAAGCTATGCAGGAGAGAGCGAGAACCCGAGCTTAGTTTTGGCAAGAAATATAGGAAGCGCAGTTACCACAATGTTCTTAGAGCAAAAGGTAAACAATGTGTATATAGTCTATAACCGTTTTGTTTCCGTAATGTCGCAGGTGCCGGAAATAGTTAAGCTTCTTCCGGTAAATGCCGATGATATGGGCAAAAACGACGAAATAGATACTGTTTCCAAAACGGAAGGCTTAACCGAAGATAAAACCGATATTTCGGATTTGAAAGTTATGATATTCGAGCCTGATGCAGAATATTTGGCAGATTATCTCATTCCGAAATATTTCGACAATGCCATTTACGGTGCACTTCTTGAGAGTGCCGCAGGTGAACTCGCTGCAAGAAGAATGGCAATGGAGAGTGCAACGGATAATGCCAACGAACTTATAGACGAACTTACGCTTCAGTACAACAGAGCCAGACAAGGTGCCATCACTCAGGAACTTACTGAAATCATCGGTGGTGCTGATGCTATAAGCTAGGAGGGCGAAGTGAGTGAATTAATTGCATTAAAGATTATTACTCCCGAAAGAGTATTGTTTGAGGGAGATGTAGAAAGATTTACAGTTAAAAGTAAAGGCGAAGTAGGCGATTTCCAAGTTTTGCCGGGGCATCTTCCCATGACGGCAACTATAGGACTCGGCAGAGTTTTGATAAAGTTACCCGAAGGCGAAGAAAAATGTGCTACCCTTTTCGGAGGCTTTGCACTTATCGAAAAAGATAAGGCAACAATCCTCACCGAAGTTGCGGAATGGCCGGAAGAAATAGATTTGGAAAGAGCAATGAGTGCAAAACAAAGAGCCGAAGAAAATATGAAAAACGAAAATATGGATTTCATGCGTGCTCAGGCAGCACTCTACAGAGCTATTGAAAGAATCGATATTTTAAATATCCAGTAACATAAATAGGAGGAATAACTATTCGTGAGCAATAATATAGGCAAAGTTGTTCAGGTTATCGGTCCTGTTGTTGATGCCAAGTTCGACAGCGACAATCTTCCGAAACTTAACAATGCTATAGAAATAGACAACCACGGTGTAAAGCTTGTTGTTGAAGTTGCACAGCACATGGGCGATGATGTCGTCAGATGCATCGCTATGGACTCAACTGACGGACTTCAGCGTGGTCAGGAATGTGTTGACACAGGAGCACCTATCAAAGTTCCCGTAGGTAAAGTTACCTTGGGAAGAATGGTAAATGTTTTGGGTCAGCCCATTGACGGACTCGATATGGATCTTGAAGGTGTTGAAATGGCATCAATCCATAACGCAGCCCCCACATTTGCGGAACAAAAAACAGAACCGGAAATCTTCGAAACAGGTATTAAGGTAGTTGACCTTATCTGCCCGTACACAAAGGGTGGTAAAATCGGTTTGTTCGGAGGCGCAGGTGTTGGTAAAACAGTTCTTATTCAGGAGCTTATCAACAATATTGCAACTCAGCACGGCGGACTTTCCGTATTTGCAGGCGTAGGCGAAAGAACTCGTGAAGGTAACGACCTTTATTACGAAATGAAAGAATCCGGAGTTATCAATAAGACTGCTCTTTGCTTCGGTCAGATGAACGAACCTCCAGGAGCCAGAATGAGAGTTGCTCTTACAGGTCTTACAATGGCAGAATACTTCCGTGATAAAGAAAATCAGGATGTGCTTTTGTTTATTGATAATATCTTCCGTTTCACACAGGCAGGTTCAGAGGTTTCGGCACTTTTGGGTCGTATGCCTTCGGCAGTTGGTTATCAGCCGACTCTTGCCAATGAAATGGGTGTATTGCAGGAAAGAATCACTTCCACAAAATCAGGCTCTATCACATCGGTACAGGCAGTATATGTTCCTGCCGATGACCTTACAGACCCTGCACCTGCTACCACATTCGCACACCTCGATGCTACAACAGTATTGAGCCGTGCTATTTCGGAAAAAGGTATTTATCCGGCAGTTGACCCGTTGGATTCAACAAGCCGTATCCTTGACCCGCAGGTTGTAGGTGATGACCACTACAATACTGCTCGTGCAGTACAGGAAATTTTGCAAAGATATAAAGAACTTCAGGATATCATCGCAATCCTCGGTATGGAGGAACTCAGTGAAGACGATAAACTCACTGTTGCTCGTGCAAGAAAAATCGAAAGATTCTTATCACAGCCGTTCCATGTTGCAGAACAGTTCACAGGTTTACAGGGAAAATATGTTCCCAGAGAAGAAACCATCAGAGGCTTCAAAGAAATCCTTGCCGGTGAACACGATGATTTACCGGAAGCAGCTTTCTTCATGGTCGGAACAATCGATGATGCTATTGCAAAAGCAAAACAGATGGCAGAAAGTGCTTTCTAAAATAAAATTAAGTTGTAAAGAGGCGGCACACCTTGAGGTGTGCCGCCTCTTTTATGTAGATTATCATAAACGATATAATAATCAACTTTGTCATGCAGGAGCGAGTGTGCTTTAAGTAACAATAAATATTAAATACGCCTATCTGATTATAAAATCATCGACCTTAACAAAGCGGAGCTTTCGCCCCACCTAACCCTAAATATGCAGCTCTTTAAAAATATATTTTTTACATATCAAAAATGCCGAAAAACTTCCCGCCACATTTAAAATAAAATCGTCCACATCGAATGAGCCGCACATAAAAATCAGTTGGCATATTTCTACACCGAGGACTATAAGGCTGATAGATGATAAAAATGTTAACGGTTTAACACATTTTCTAAAAAACATCGGCAGGAAAAATCCGAAAGGCATAAATGCGATGACATTCCCCAATAAATTCGTCAATAAGATTGTAAAATCAACATACTCATTTGCGTATCCGTTAATATAAAGCATGAGGGTTTTAAACGGAATAAGATTGGTATGCATTTGTAAGTATGTCTTTATTTCGTATATCGGCTTAAACGGCAGTGCCGAAATATGCCTGCCGTATAAAGAATCAAACAGCGTTAAGTTAAGAAGAAATGCCGTATATAATATGAAAAAACAAAGATATGTTTTCTTGGTTATAATATTGTGCTTTTTTATGGAATACAAAGCGAGAAAACAACACCCGATAAGCAACATAAACAAGCGTATCAAGCCGGATACTCTGCCGTTAAGAACGAATTCGGCATAAAGATACACGATAAATGAAAATACGGATATTGCTAAATAGAACACCGGGCTGTGTTTCAATTTTATTTTTTTCATATAAAGTTACCATGCATATCTATTTATGATATGTTTCGTTATTTAGGATTTTAAACGCACGGTAAATTTGCTCCGTGAGTATAACTCTGAACAAATTGTGTGCAAATGTTAATTTTGAAAACGAAATAAGCATATCGGACTTTTCTTTCACTTCTTCGGATAAACCCGCACTTCCGCCTATGATGAAACATATGTCGCTTATGGAGCTGTTGAAAATACTTTGCATTTTTTTAGCGAATCCTTCGCTGTCGAGCATCTGCCCTTTGGGGTCGCAGGCTATTACATATGCATTTTTCGGTATTTTCGCAATTATCCCCTTGCCCTCTTTGGTTATGGCAATGAGCTTATTTGCATCACAGTCCTCATCTGCTATTTCAATCAGCTGGATCTTTGAATAAGAGGATATTCTCTTTATAAATTCGTCCGTCAAGCTTTTGTATTCGCTTCGTTTCAGTTTTCCTACTGCTATTATCGTAATCATGGTGGTATTATAGCACAACGCTTTACGAAATTTGTTTGTTATTAGCTATATTAATTTTGATTTAATCATAAAATTAAGTTGCATTCTCAATTCAAAAAGTCGCAGATATATGATAAAATAATATAATAAAGGCAGTGGGGTTTTATGTTATGAAAGTTGTACTTATTACAGGTATGCTTGCTTCGGGTAAAAGCATAGCACTCAGGGTTTTTCAAGATATGGACTATTATGTTATCGATAATATGCCGCCGTCTTTGATACCGCCTTTTTTACAGCTTGCGGTAAATACAAAACCGAAAATAGAGAAAGTCGCCTTTGTTGTGGATGTCAGAGCCGAGGGCTTTTTTAACAGCATAAACGAAACTATAAAATACTTGGACGACAATACTCTTTTCGATATTTTGTATATTGATGCAAGCGACGAAGTCTTGCTCTCTCGCTATAAACTCAACAGACGCCGTCATATAGCATTCGATAATGACAGAATATCGGAAGCCATAAGAAAAGAGCGTGAGAAACTCCAAGGGCTTAAAAATCAAGCGGATTACATAATAGATACGACGAATTTGAAAGAGTCCGAGTTTAAAGCAAAAATACATGAGATTTATGACGGAGAAGATGATTCTGAAAGAAAGTTTCTTCTAAATATCACATCTTTCGGGTTTAAGTACGGCATTTTAAAAGATGCGGATCTCGTTTTTGATGCGAGATTTGCCCCTAATCCTTATTATTTGGACGAATTAAAGCCGAAGTCTGGACTTGATGAAGAAGTGCGAAATTATGTTTTAAGTTTTAGTGAAACGCAAACATTTATAGATAAGATAGTCGATATGCTTAATTATTTACTTCCCTTTTATATTAAAGAAGGAAAGACCCAGCTTATTGTGGGCATAGGCTGTTCGGGAGGGCGGCATCGCTCCGTAGCTATTACGGAAGAATTAAAAGAGCGACTAAAAAAAATCGACTGTACTATTATTACGGATCACAGAGATATCGACAAGGATGTAAAATTATGATAGCCTTACAGGATAAGAATATAGTGCTTATCGGAGGAGGCACGGGCAATGCGGTGCTTCTTCGGAGCCTCAAAGAATATACGCAAAATATAACCGTTATTGTAAGTGTCGGAGATGACGGAGGGAGTTCCGGGCGAATCCGCAAGGAATTAGGCACTCTCCCCCCGGGAGATATCCGTAACTGCCTTGTGGCATTGGCGGACGAAGAAAATACTATGGCAATGGTAATGAATAAGCGCTTTACCGAAGGCTTTATGAAAAAACAAAGCCTCGGCAATATAATTTTGGTCGCTCTTTATGATTTAACAGGGAGTTTCCCGAAAGCTATTCGCCTTATCAGCGATGTGCTTGCCATAAAGGGCAGAGTTCTCCCTGTTACCATAGAAAATGTGGCGCTGAATGCAAAATATAAAAACGGCAAAAATATAACAGGGGAATCGAAGATTGCTTCGTATGCATTAAAGCACAAAACTCAGATAGAGCGCATACGCCTCGTGCCCGAAAATGCTATTCTTTTGGACGAATGCACAGATGCAATACGAAATGCAGATGTAATCTTATACAGCCCAGGAAGCTTGTACACATCACTTATTCCGAATTTGCTCGTTGAGGGGATGAGCGAGGAGTTGCAAAATTCAAAGGCGAAAAAAATATATCTTGCCAATATAATGACGGAGAGAGGTGAAACCGATGGTTTTTCTGTTTCTGATTTAGTCGGTGAGATAGAAAAGCATGTGGGCGATAAAAAAATTATTGATACCGTAATATATAACACAAAGGATATTCCGGAAGATATATTAATACGATATTCCAATGAGAGATCCTACCCCATACATAACGACATAACAAAGGAGCATAAAAAGAAATACGAATTTATCGGTTGCGATGTTGCTGATGTGTCGGGCAAGATAATAAGGCATGACGCTTCGCAAATATGGAAAACAATGGAAAATATTTTAGAACAAAAGGATGTATTGTAAATGAGAAATGACCGAGCTCTTGACGAGATAAGAGAAATAAAGATAACAAGAAATTTTACTAAGTATGCACAGGGCAGTGTATTGTGCGAATTCGGAGATACTAAAGTTTTGTGTACTGCAATGGTGGAGGACAAAGTACCTTCATTTTTAAAGGGTAGCGGCAGTGGTTGGATAACCGCCGAATACAATATGTTGCCATCTGCAAATATGCAAAGAAAGCCCAGAGATATATCCAAACTCAAGCTTGACGGAAGAAGTGCCGAAATTCAAAGGCTTATAGGCAGAAGTTTGAGGAGTGCTGTGGACATGAATCTTCTCGGAGAAAAAACGATACATATCGATTGCGATGTTCTTCAGGCTGACGGTGGAACTCGTGTTTGCAGCATTACCGGAGGGTTTGTGGCTTTATATGATGCGATATCCTATCTTATTGATAATAAAGAAATAAAATTAAACCCCATAAAGCATTTTCTTGCCGCAGTAAGCGTTGGAATAGTGGATAATCAAATAATTACGGATTTGTGCTATGAAGAAGATTCCAACGCAATGATGGATATGAATGTGGTCATGAATGATTCGGGCGATTTTGCCGAGGTGCAGGCAACAGCCGAGGGCAGATGCGCCACGAAAAAAGAGATGGAACTTCTCATGGACTTAGCTCAAAAGAGTATATACGAAATAATTACAAAACAAAAGGAAGCGTTGGGAATATAATGGAAAAGAAAATCGTTTTTGCCACATCAAACCAGGATAAGGCAAAAGAGCTGAAAGAAATATTGTTTGATTACGAAATTTTAACATTAAAAGATATCGGATTCAATGATGAAATAGAAGAAGACGGCACTACTTTCGAAGAAAATGCATTGATTAAGGCAAGAGCCGCTTTTAAATCATGCGGCATAGTAAGTATTGCCGACGATAGCGGACTCTGCGTAGATGCACTTGACGGTGCTCCCGGAATATATTCCGCACGCTACAGCGGAGGGGATTACACTGATAACAACATAAAACTGCTATCTGAACTCAGCGAAGTTAGTGAAGAAAAGCGCACTGCCCATTTTGCCTGTGCCGCAGCACTTTGCGCAGGAGGCAACGAGCAGGCAGTAACAGCATATGTGCATGGTAAAATCGGGTTCGAACTAAAGGGCAATTCGGGTTTTGGATATGATCCTCTCTTTATAGAAGATACCACAGGCAAAACCTATGCCGAAATGACTGCGGATGAAAAAAATGCACTCAGCCACAGAAAGCAAGCTTTCGAAAAATTAAAACCAATCCTTGATAAATACTTTGAGGAGTAATAAAATGAAAATAATAATAGTTTCTGATTCTCACGGCAGTACCAAGAATATTTCCCGGGCAATATCGGATAACCCCGATGCCGAGATGATTTTTCATGCAGGCGATGGTGCATTGGATATGAACGATATTTTGCCGAGTGGAATGACTCTGTACAGGGTGCGCGGTAATTGCGACGGTGATATTCCTTTGGAAGATGAAGAAATTATCGAAATCGGAAAGATAAAAATACTTCTTACACATGGGCATAAATACAGGGTATCGTATTTCAGAGAACCTATTTTGCAAAGAGCGAAGGAGCTTGATTGTGCTGTAGTTGTGTACGGGCATACGCACAAGGCAGTAGTTGAGAATACGGATAATATATTATTTGTAAATCCGGGGACATGCAACAAAAGCAGATCCCGAAATGGCTTGGTCAGTTATGGAGTAATGCTCGTAGAAGAAGATGAGCTCATGTCGGTAAAAATAATCAATTTGTAAACGTAAGGTAAATGGGGTAATTATGGATAAAATATTGGGCAATCAGGACACAAAACGACTGTTGATGGAGGTGTCTACAAAATTATTCAACGAAAAGAATTTTGATGATGTTACTATAAACGATATATGCAAAGCTGCGGGGGTTACAAAAGGAGCTTTTTATCATTATTTCAGCTCCAAATACGATATACCCATTCAGCAATACCGAGAAATTCAGGATTTATTCTATGCGGATTACATGAATAATGTGAATTTGCCCATTCAGGAGAGATTTTACAAAGCGATAATGTGGTATTCCGATTATTGCAATGCAGACAATCTCAATGTTTTCAGAAATTATAATAAAGCAATGCTTAACACTTCGAAAAGCCGAATGATGAGAAAAATAGACATTACCACTCGTGTTGTGCAGGAGCTTTTGTCGCAGGGAATTGCTTCGGGGCTTTTCAGACAAAATATTAACATCCCCTTTTACACCGAAATAATTACAAGATTCATTTCATCTCTTATAATCGATTGGACAATATTCGATGGGAACTTGAATTTGCAATTAGAGTTGGCTTATTTGTATCGAAATATTATTACGATGTTATCGTAAAAATAAAAGATGTGTTGAAGATGAATTTCAACACATCTTTTTATAATATATTTTGTGCATATTTATTATTTTAAACCTAATATTCCTCATCATAAGAATACATGATGTTATAAGTTTCCTGCGATAATCTTACATTCAGTTTCAGCATATTGTATTCTTCGTAGTTTGTGCGTATTTGAGAATTTCTCACATCGGAGAGAAATAGCTTATATATGCCTAATACTTCATGTTTGTAGTACGGGCTTATATGGGTTCGGTTTGCATATTCTTCAACATATAAATCTATATAATCCGGGTATGTTGCCGTAATTTTGATTCCGTCGGTATTATCATCTATTACATATTCTATATTATCGGTAACGGGGCTTAATTGAGTTGTATCGGTGATATCCGATATAACGATTTCTTCGGTTATCAATGTTGCATTTTCCATAGGCGATATTTCGTCAAAGGTTAATACATCCGAAACGAATATGCCAAGTCTGCACCCGATAAGAATAAATCCGCTAAGTAAAACAATTAACATCATTTTATACGGTTGTTTTTGTTTGAAAATATAATTGTATGCCAAATGCACCAATACATAACAAAGCATTGCAAAGCCGATTGCAGAAAGTGCAGACCATATAAAAACAGATGAGTAAAGTGCATTGTATATCATTGCACAGCATACTCCGCCACCAAGTATTAAGCCTATCGCCGCAGGCACTGCACATATGACAATGAGCATTTTAAAAAGAAATACAAAGACCTTGCCGCGCGCCTGAAAGAAATTTTCCGAAGAATGTTTTGGATCTCTGATGATTATTTTTGCGTTTTTCGGTTAATATAAAGCACTTCCAAGGGGGTGGGATGAAAGTCCTGCCCTCTTTTTTAGTGGAAAGAGGGTGGAAACTGCGTCCGCCGCCCTCTCCAAGAGTAGCAAAAGTGG
>CAZXWI010000008.1:0-30195 GCA_964644555.1 uncultured Lachnospiraceae bacterium
AATATATACCCATAATTCAAACAGAATAAACGAAAGTACTGGAGAAACTATTTTGGGAATAAATAAGAAAACTTTCAAACAAATACTACTGCTCATCACATTCACTGTGCTGCTTTATTGGTCGCTGAGCCATTTTGAAATATTGGGTAAATTAATATCCTCCGTTTTCGGCATTATATCACCGTTTATCGTAGGTTTTTGCATTGCATTCGTAGTAAATGTGGTGTTAAGAGGTTTGGAGAAATTATGGGATAAACATATCAAAAACAGACATATAACCAAATTCAAAAGGGGTATTTGCCTTACTTTGAGCATATTTATAGTTTTGGGAATCATCTTTGCGATACTCTTTATCGTTACTCCCGAATTTATGAAAACCATGGACTCTTTTATCGATATGCTTCCATCATACATCAAAACCATAGAAAACCGCTGGAACAGCCTTTCCGAAACGCTCAACAAACATTCGATAGTCCTGCCAGAATTTGACATTGATGAAGAAAAACTCATCACCACCATAGGCAATTTCCTTAAACAAAAAGGACAAATATTCGTTGATACTACAATAAATATCACTGCATCGATATTCTCCGCAATATTTAATTTTGTCATTGCATTTGCCTTTTCCATATATGTGCTTGCACAAAAGGAGAGCCTTGGCATCGCAGCAAGAAGGGTATCAACGGCAATATTCAAAGAAGAAAAAACCGACAAGATTTTTTCATTCGTATCTCTTGTTAATAAATCATTTACGAATTTCGTAACAGGCCAGCTGACTGAAGCCGTCATAATCGGAATATTATGCTTTGTAGGTATGCTCATTCTTGCCATGCCTTACGCTCCCGCCATTTCCGTTTTGGTCGGATTCACGGCGCTTATCCCTGTGTTCGGTGCATTCATAGGCACGGCAGTCGGTGCATTCCTCATTTTGCTTGTTGAACCTATCAAAGCATTGTGGTTCATAATCTTTATAATAGTTCTTCAGCAGCTTGAAGGCAACCTCATCTACCCCAAGGTAGTAGGTAAATCCGTAGGTCTGCCGGGCATATTGGTGCTTGCCGCAGTAACCGTAGGAGGCAACGCATTCGGCATTGTCGGAATGCTGCTAAGCGTTCCCATATGCTCCGTTATATATACTCTCGCAGTTAAAGCGGTGGATAAAAAACTGAATACCAAATAGTTTTATACCGACTGTCGATTATTGATGGTCGGTATTTTTTGCGGGGAGCCCCCATGCCCTTTTTACGCCAACGAAGTTGGCGATATGCCGGCAGGTGACCGGCAGTGCCCTACACGTCAGAGCCTGCTTCGCATGAGCAAAATAAAATAAATTTTATCCTTAGTAGGCTACGAATCTCTTCCTTAACAGCAAAAATATGTATATTTTTGCTGTTAGGAGCAGTCTGCGAAACACTCAGCAAAATTTTCGCAAAAAAGTTTGTGTTGTGTGTAGCACACGGCGACGAGAAATATCAATGCGAATGCAGTGAAAGCAGGGCATCCTCTGATATTTAAAATCCGCATTTGATAATGCGGATTTTACCCAAATCTCAAATCGATTTTGAGAACACGGACTTGCTTATTTTATTTACATTCAATTATGAACCTAGATTGCTTTAAATTTTGCACCATTGATTAATTTTTCAAGCCAAATTTACATTTTTCCATTTTCGTAAAATGCTGCCTATACTATCTTCAACCAAATATGGCTTTATTTCGCTGTTTTCAAGCATTTCTTTTGTGGTTTCTCCGCTTAGCACCAAAACGCTTTTTACCCCTGCGCTATTTCCGGATAAAATGTCTGTATAAAGCCTATCACCCACCACCACAGTATTTTCTTTTTCATAACCGCAAAGCTTCATTGCCTCATATATCATATCGGGTTCGGGCTTACCTATGTATTTGGGACGCATTCCGCTCACCATATACAGCATTTCGCATATTGCACCGCAGTCCGGCACAAGCCCAAAGGGAGTAGGGCAGCCTCTGTCGGGGTTTGCCGCAATAAAATCTATGCCCATACTGAGCAAATAACTTGCGTCATACAGCTTTTTATAATTTATCTCGGTATCATATGCCACCAATAAAACATCGGCATTATCGGCTTCTTCGCAAACGAATATTCCGTTTTTTCTAAGCTGCTCTTTAAATGAAGATGTGCCTACGCAATATATTTTCTTTTTATCGTAATTTTTCTTAAGATGTATCACCACAGCATCGGTGGAAGTAAAAAATTCGTCTTTTTCGGCACTTATGCCCATTTTCGCAAGCTTTTTTACATAATCATCGGTGGACTTCGATGAATTATTCGTTATAAACATATACTTTCCACCGCTTTTTTTGATATGTTCCAAAAATTCGGCAGTATCTTCAAACAGATAATCTTCGTTGTATATAGTCCCGTCCATATCCATAAGATACAGCATATCGGGAGAAAGTTCGTATTCCATATATTTTCTTGCTTCTTCGTTTTTCTAAAGTTTTCCGTTAAAAAGAATCCGTTCTTTTATCGGAGAGTTTTCCGAATACCCCTCCGCAGACACCTCCGATTATATGCCCCAGCTGCGACACATTATCGGAAATAAGAAGTCCGTTTACCACTTCCTGCCCAATGTACAAAACAGCAACAATGATGAATGTAAGTGGAATTTTTCCTTCGTCCACTTTTACCATTGAGGATAAAATGATAAACATGAAAACTATTCCGCTTGCACCCAGCACTGCCTCGTTAAAGAACAGATTAATGATAACGCTCGATATAACAGCCGTCAGCATTATCATTATCAAAAGCCTTTTACTGCCGTATTTTTCCTCCAATATAGGCCCAAGAAGCAGTATATACATCATGTTGTTGATATAATGCTGTAAGTTCGCATGCCCCAACACATGACCGAATGCTCTTATGTATGTCAATGGGTCGCTCAGAGATGAAGAATATGTGCAAAACAAAAGCCTTGTCGATGCCATATCGGTAATATACCCCAGTATCAGCGACACAAACGACAAAAGCGCAAACCCTATTACCACGGGGGAATTAAACTGTATTCGATCTTTCAATTTCTTCATTTTCGCTTCCCTTTTCGAATATATAGTAATCAAATCTTTCTTTGGCTTTGTTTATTTCGCTTTTCCCCTTGGGAGTCCAACAAACTTTCAGCACATTGGTAAAAGATTTGAGAAAATCAAGCCCAAATGAGCTGTCGGTATATCGGTATGCAATAAAATGCGGACGGGCAATATAATTTGTCAATAATTCTTTTAGCAAAATATATGTTATACGCTCTTTGCCCTCATGAGCCTTTACATCGTCCATGGAAAGCTGACCTCGTACCACATCGGGCGCATTATTCTTAAACCACCCAACAATATATGGGCTAAATGATTCCATGCACATAAAGCCTTTGTAATTTTTGATATGTTCGTATACTTCAGCACATATATCCGTGTTTTTAATGCCAAGCTGCGGCTTTATTTCACATATTATGGGAGATGGCTCCAATACTTTAAGCACATCTTCAAACAAAGGGATTTTTTCCTCTGTGCCTTTCAACCTAACCGTTTCTTCGAGTTCCGCATAAGTAAATTCGTAAAGCGGTTTATCTATGCCGCAGATTCGCTTTAGGGTATCGTCATGAAATACGACTATCTTTCTGTCTTTGGTATATTGCACATCGAGTTCTACCCCAAAGCCCTTATCGTGAGCAGCTTTGAATGCACCAAGCGAGTTTTCGCACAAATTATCATCATGCAACCCCCTATGAGCGTAATATGTTTCGGGCAGAGTTATCCCTTTTGTATTTGCCGGCAAAACAAGATATAAATAAATCAAAATTATTATTGAAAACAAAGTAGCAATGTGCATATCAAACCTACCTAATCATCTATATCAAAAGCCTCTATACCTTTTTTGGCTTCGGTAACGCTTGAATCTCCGTGCTTTACACCCACCATAAACAAAAGCGATATCACAAGGCATACCACCGCATACGGAAACAGCGTAAAATATCCCACATATTCCAGCAACGCCCCCGAAACTATCGGAGTAATTATCTGAGCTGACATTGAGAATGTGTAATAAATTCCGGTATATTTTCCTATATCAGAGCCTTTCGACATTTCAACTACCATGGGAAGAGTATTAACTATTATGGAAGCATAACCGATTCCCATGACCACCAAAATTATCGACATACTCATATTGTATGTTTTGTAGAAGCTTGCCACAAAGAAAGATACCGCCATAAGCACTATTCCTGCAATAACCGCTTTTTTTCTGCCTATTTTTGAAGTCAATGACCCAATCGGTATATAGGCTATCGTAGCGGCAACCGTCGCAATCATCAAATTTGCCGCAAAGCCTCCCCCTGCCAAATTAAGATATCCCTGCACATATTTCGAAAACGAAGTTGTTACCGCATTATATGCCATAAAGAAGAAGAATATCGACATCAATATTCTAATAAAGCTTACCTTTACTTCTTTGGGAAGTTCTCCACCTGATTTTTCAATTTCTTTATCATCTTCGGTCGGATAAAGCTTTTCCAGATTCTCTCTTTCTTCCACAAGCTTATTTTCTTTAGTGGTTATCAAAAGGATAATAACCGCTACCACCATAAGGGATGAAACCAAAGCAAAGAATATGCTGTAATCAACCTTTCCGCTATCGGGCATAAGAAGCATTATGAGAATCAGCGAAAACAGCCCCCCTACTGTGCCCATAAGGTTGATTATGGCATTTGCCTTGGAACGAAGCTGCTTAGGTGTTACATCGCTCATTAAAGCAACAGCCGGTGAACGGTAGGTTGCCATGGCAAATAATGTGCAGCCTAATGCCACAATAAATAATACCAAATTCACTTTGTTATCAGCATAAGCCAATAAATTCATAAATATAACGGCAAAGAATGTTCCGCACATGATAAAAGGAAGTCGCTTGCCAAGCTTTGTATGAGTTTTGTCCGAAAGGCTTCCGAACAGCGGCAGCATAAATAATGCCAAAACATTATCTATTGCCATTATGGCACCCGAAACAGTATCGCCAAGGTGGAATGTATTTTTCAAAATAAGAGGAATTACATTGTCGTATAATTGCCAAAACGCACATATCGACATAAATGCGAATCCCACAAAGAATGTTCTTTTAACATTAAGTTTCATTTATCAAAACCTCCGTTATAATAATTATTTCACTCATCAAAATATAACGATTTTCTCATGAATTTCCTTTTATTTTACTTTATATGAGCCGTTGTGTCAATTAAGCCAAATGTTTTATCGAAAATTATTATGTTGTAATTCTTACATTTTCGGTATATAATTAAACAAAAAAGCCGAAAGCGTTGAATTTTATGAACATCTACTTAAAAATAATATCATCATGCCTTATAGGTTACCTCTTAGGTTGCATACATCCGTCTTACATATTCGGTAAAGCAATAAAAAACATCGATATAAGAAAATACGGCAGCAATAATTCAGGAGCATCAAACTCAGCCATAGTGCTGGGCTTGAAATACGGTATTCTAACAGGAGCTATCGATATTTTCAAAGGTTTCCTTGCACCTCTCATAACTTACCTCGTAATTTCGAATACAAATGAGTTTTTGTGCCTGTGCGGAATGTGTGCGGTAATGGGGCATATGTTTCCCTTTTATCTTAATTTCAAAGGAGGTAAAGGGCTTGCGAGTATGGTCGGATTTTCCCTTTGCGTAAATCCTCTTTTGGGGATTGGGATATGCATAGTAATAATTATCGTGGCATTTTCCACCGACTATATCGTACTGGGTACGGTCAGTGCCGCAATATGCTTTTTAATCTACGGCATAATCAAGTTCGGCATTTCCTACGAATTATTGTTTATAGCTTTGAGTGTCTTGCTTATACTTTACAAACACAGAGCAAATTACACCAGAATACTCAATAAAACCGAAGCCAAAGTGTCCGACATCTTAAAAATAAAAAAACACACATAAGTCGAACTTATTTGTTTGATGGTTATCAAACACCCTTTACACGATAAAATAAAAATGTTACAATGAATTGTAAAATTAGAGGAGAGAAAATTCCCATGAAAAAAATAATTGCATTATTATTAGTCTTGCTTACAATTTTCAGCTTTGCAGCATGTTCCAAAACAAAATCACCTAAAGATGTACTCGAAAGAGACTTAAAAACTTTTGTTAAAGCAAACTTTGACGAGGACGGTGCACTTGACGGACTCTACGATTTATTAGGAAAAAAATATACCGATAAATTCGTTTCGCTCTTAAAAGAATTCGATTATGAAATTTTAGAAGAAACGATCAACGACACTACAGCAACCGTTAAAGTAAAAATCACAACATATCCGTTTGGTCAGATGTACATCGAAGCAATCGGCGAATATGTATTACAGGCAATCTCATTGGCTTTCTCAAACCCCGATATCACCGAGGAAGAAATAGCACAGCTTTTAGGCGATATTATCATAGAAAAAATGAATACTCTCGAAAAAACATATACTCAAACACTTGATGTAACATATATACTCGAAGGGGATCAGTGGGTTATCGACAATGATTCAACTGTAGATATTCTTACAAATGTTATTTTCGGCGGAATGATGGAAGCACTCGAAGATGCAGCTTCGGGATTTGATTTCTAAACTTAATCTAAAATAAAAAATCGCAGGATTATGCGATTTTTTATTTTATTTTAATTACCGGCTTAAATAGATTATTGCCGCTGCTATGTTTTTCTACTTATAAATCAAACAGAGCCTAAACTTAGGCTCTGTTTGATTTTTGTATTGGTAACAAATTTTATTTTTTAAATAGCTTTCCGAATAGTCCATTCCGTTCATCTTCAATAACATCGGTATGAACTATAAATTCATCTATCAATTTTTTATAATCGTCAAATGAATAACCTTCTATTATGAATGCGAATGAATATATCATTTTTTACCCAAAACGGCTAGATCGCCTACGGGATATCGTTTTTCTTTGTCAGCCAGCCTGCGGGAGCGCAGTATTTAAAGTATTCCAAAACATATACTTCATCAAAAGAAATATTTTTGTTATCGTTTACAGGCTCAATGGTTATTTCTCTTTTTACATTAAGGATAGCTCTTCTTTCGTCCAATGCCTTATGCAAGATTTTAGACAAATCACTTTCCTGAGGCTGTAAGCTATTGATATCATACTCTTCTTTTTCAAACAAGCCCATTACATCTTTGCCCTCTAAAAGAGCATCTAAAACCATATCATATTTATTGGCGTGTTTCGGAACAACTTTATACGGTATTCTGCCCAACGCATATTCTTTAAGAAACATATGTTGACTTTCGGTGAGCAATTTATATTTACTTATAGTTTTTCCACATATTCTTTTCTTGCAAATGCCTCTGCTTCGGAAGTAAACACCTCTATAGTGAAAGGTTGCTCTTCTTCGACATAGTGCACATCGTTAAAATTAACCTTACTCACATATTGCCCAGGCCTACCCAGTAAGTGGTTTGTGTCGGTTTCTTCATCATATACTATTTTATCAAAGCAGCTTATATTGGCTTTGACGAAACTTTCGTATATCTCCTCCGCATTCATTTCAAATAGCTTTTTCATGTTTTCTCATTATTTGCCCACATTATCAATCTTCCAATCAATCGGCGTCTGCCCCGTTTGAATGAGAAAATCGTTTACCCTCGAAAAGGGTTTACTTCCGAAGAAGCCTCTGTGAGCCGAAAGCGGCGATGGATGTGCAGACTTTATTATTAAATGCTTGGGGTTGGTAATAAGGCTTTGCTTACTTTGGGCAAATGAACCCCACAACACAAAAGCAACAGGAGTTTGTTTTGAGTTGGCTATCTCGATTATTCTATCGGTGAAATTCTCCCAACCCAAATTTTTGTGTGATGCAGCCTGATGAGCCCGTACTGTCAAAACGGCATTCAACAACAAAACACCTTCTTTTGCCCACTTTATCAAACAGCCGTTATCAGCAGGCGGTATTCCCAAATCGGATTCAAGTTCTTTGTATATATTAACAAGAGAAGCCGGAATCTCAACATCGGGCTTAACCGAAAAACTCAGCCCATGAGCCTGCCCCACATTGTGGTAAGGGTCCTGCCCTATTATTACAACCTTCATATTTTCGTACGATGTATAATGCAATGCATTGAATATATCGTACATATCGGGGTAGATAGTTTGAGTTTTGTATTCATAAGCGAGCTTTTTTCTTAATTCCAAATAATAAGGCTTTTCGAATTCGTCCGCTAAATACTTCCCCCAATCATTTTCGAATACAACTGCCATTAATTTATACTATACCCTTCATAGTCAGTTCGTACCTTTCGGCAAATATTCCCTTTTTATCCAATATTTTTATTACAAGATATGCAAGGGCTAAAAATATTATGCCGAGACCGAATCCTGTTAAATCATTGGGAAGAGTAAGCAAATTCGAAATTATGTTATATCCGAGCAGCAGCCCTATAACAAAAGCTAAAAGAGGCACACAGTACATTATCATACTTGCCGACAAAACACCTTTAAGCTCCATCTCAACCGTTACTTTATCTCCGACTTTCGCATTCAATGTGTTCTTCACATGGGCATACACCTCCAGGTTTTTCTTGCCCACCATGCACATACCGCAGTCTTTGCAGGCGGTGGAGCGCTGTATAAACACGGTTGCGTCATTGCCGTTTACTTCGGTTACTTCTACTACTTCTATCATTCTACATTCCCAACCTTTCCAATATATCGCACATCTCTTCGTCTGCATACGGAACACCCATCTCTCTTGTCAGATATGGTCCATGGCAGTCAGAGCCTGCGGAAATTGCCAAATCGTATTTTCGGCAATAATTTTTGTAATATTCAAACTGTTCCTTTTCGGGGTTATAATGGCTTAGGCACTCTATTGCCGATATTCCCATATTTCTGAAATCATCCAGCATTTTAATTCCCATAACGCTTTTTCTGAAATGATAACTCGGATGAGCCAAAACAGGCAAAGCACCTATCCCAAGCAAAAAATTCACAGTTTCTTCAGCACTCGGGTAATCCATTTGAGGAATATCAAGAGTATCTCTTAAATTTGAAAATTCGATATAATCCTTAACAATGCCTTTCGATTTAAGATAATTTATCGCCTTAAATCCGCCTAACTCTTCTACGAATTCATATGAATCGTATTCGGCTATATCTATATTATCGTATATATCGGCAAGCTGAACTACTGTAATCCTATCCTTGTTATCACGAGATGAAATAACACGACTGCCGAATTTGTTTACATCTTCTTTTTTATTATCGGAAAATCCATACCCCAAAATATGTATTTCCAAGCCCTCATAAAAGCTTGTCAGCTCCACAGCATTTACAGTTTGTATGCCGTATTCTCTCGCTTTACTCTGAAACTTGCTCAAAGCCTCGGTAGTGTCATGGTCGGCAACGCATACAAAATCTATCTTCTTATCATTTGCCATATCTGCCATATGCTCTGCCGACAAAGAACCATCGGAAGCTATGGTATGCACATGCATATCTATTCTTCTCATTTATTTTCTCACGCTCAATCGTTTTCTTCGCTCATGCTCATGCACATTTTTACAGCTTTATGCCACCCCTTGACAAGCTCGATTGATTTTTCTTCGTCCATGTCGGGAGTAAACAGCATTTGCGTTTGTCGTATCTTCTTAAGGTGTGTATAATCTTTAAACAAACCTATTCCAAGCCCTGCCAAAAAACAAGCTCCCAAAGCAGTACTTTCGGTATTTTTCGGTCGATTTACATTTACTCTTAAAATATCACTTTGGAATTGCATTAAAAAGTCGTTTTTACATGCACCTCCGTCCACCATCAGTTCTTTAAGCCTAATTGCCGAATCCGCTTCTATGGCATCAAGTAAATCTTTTACCTGATATGCTATTGCTTCAAGAGATGCTCTTATAATATGATTTTTATTTGCTCCTCTTGTAAGATTGCATATCATTCCCCTTGCGTACATATCCCAATACGGAGCGCCAAGCCCTGTAAATGCGGGCACTATATATACTCCGCAGGAATCCTTTTCGCTCACAGCACAATCATAACTTTCTTCGCTGGTTTTAATAAGGCATAATTCGTCCCTTAACCATTGAATAAGAGCCCCCGCCATAAACACACTGCCCTCTAGGGCATATTCTACACCGTCTTTCGTTGCCCATGCTATGGTGGTTACCAAACCGTTTTTGCTTTTTACGGGAACTGAACCCGTATTCATAAGCAGGAAACACCCTGTTCCGTAGGTATTCTTCGCTTCGCCCTTGGAAAAACACCCCTGCCCAAACAGCGATGCTTGCTGATCTCCGGCAATACCGCTTATCGGGATTTCGCTTCCGATAACATCTTTGTCGGTATATGCACATACCCCCGAAGAATTAACTACTTTAGGCAGCATTGATTCATTAATGCCCAATGTATCCAAAATGAATTTATCCCATTTAAGCTCTTTTATATTGTAAAGCATCGTTCTGGAAGCATTGCTGTAATCGGTGATATGGGCTTTCCCTCCTGTGAGCTTATATATAAGCCAAGTATCCACAGTCCCGAACATAAGTCTGTTTTCGTTGGCAAGCTCTTGAGCCCCTTTCACATTATCGAGTATCCATTTTATTTTAGTTGCCGAAAAATACGCATCGATAACAAGCCCCGTATTCTCCGTTACATAATCGGAAAATCCTACGATGTCACTTAGTTTTTCGCAAAGCTTGGAAGTTCTTCTGCATTGCCATACTATAGCATTGTATATCGCCTTTCCAGTAAGCTTATCCCAAACCAATGTGGTTTCTCTTTGGTTGGTTATGCCTATTGCTTTTATATCACAAGGTGACAAACCTGCCTTTGCGAGGGCATCTTTTATGGTATAAAGCTGAGTTTCCCATATCTGCTCGGGGTCATGCTCCACCCATGACGGATTAGGATATATTTGAGTAAATTCCTTTTGCGAAACCGAAACTTCCAGTGCATTTTCATCGTATATAACAGTGCGCGAACTTGTCGTGCCTGCATCAAGAGCCATTATATATTCCATCACAAACTCCTTACTTGCCGCAGTCTATCGCATGTTTTTTTACGGCGGCAAAAGTTTCTTCACTTATAACATGCTCTATTTTGCAAGCGTCCTCAATAGCTGTTTTTTCGCAAACCCCCAATTTCATCAAAAGCTGCGAAATTAAAGTATGTCGTTCATACATTTTCTCGGCTATCTGCATGCCGCTTTCCGTTAGAGAAATAAGCCCGTCCGTATCCATTACGATATAGTCGTTTTCTCTTAATTTTTTCATAGCCACGCTTACACTCGGTTTCGAAAATTCCAAATATGTGGCAATGTCGATGGAGCGCACAACACCGTGTTCCTTTTTCAGCATTAAAATTGCTTCAAGATAATTTTCTGCGGATTCCTGTATTTTCATTTAATCACCTTAGGTTAAACTTATATGATAATTATATCAAATACATTAATTTTTATCAACATATTACACATTTACTTAATTCAGCCTTTTATACAAAAAAGTCTGATTTGATTATTACATAGACCAAAAACTTCAAAACTGACTTTTTTAAAGCGCCAAAATTTTATTTTCGCTGCTTTTATCGACTTAGCCCTGAACGAATTAAATGATTTGCATATTTATACCGAAGCATCACAGCCTAAAAAATAAATTAATAACACATTTCGAATCGGTTTTTTGAATAATATGCTATAATACCACTATGGAAAACGAATTGAACCTTTCAGAAGATAACATAACGATTTCAAATGCCCTTGAAAGAGCAACAAAAGCCCTTTCGGAGTGCGGTATTGATACTCCTTCCCTTGACAGCAGGGTCATTCTTTCTTATGTTACAAAAAAAGATGTGCTTTATATGCATACCCACCCCGATGAATGCCTAAGCGAAGATGAAATACAACAATTTAATTTATCAATAACAAAAAGGCTCAACAAATGCCCCGTAGCCTACATAACAGGCACAAAAGAATTTTACGGATACAATTTCATAGTCAACGAGGATGTTTTGATTCCCCGATGCGACACCGAAATATTAACGGAATGTGCACTCAATTATGCAAAAGAGCTTAACAAAAACGAAATACGAATTTTGGATCTTTGCTGCGGAAGCGGTGCAATCGGGCTGAGCCTTGCCAAAACAATAGAAAACTCCATCGTGCTTTTAAGCGATATATCCGAAAGTGCAATAGATGTTTGCATACAGAACGCAAAAGCGCTTAATGTAGAAAATTGTGAGATAATAAAATCGGATCTGTTTGAAGAATTGGATGATATGTATTTTGACATAATAGTTTCCAATCCGCCGTATATCACTTCCGATGAAATGAATGTTTTAAGCGAGGATATTCTTCTATACGAACCCCACAATGCTCTCTACGGAGGGCATGACGGGCTGAATTTTTATAGGGATATAGCCGCAGAAGCCGTAAATCACCTGAATTCAAACGGAGCATTGCTCTTTGAAATAGGTGCATATCAGGCATTTGATGTAAAAAATATCATGCAAAACTATGGATATGTAGACATAACCGTAACAAAAGACCTTGCAGGGCTTGATAGAGTCGTGCAAGCAAAATATGTGTAAGGAGATTATAATATGAGAGTCATAACAGGCAGATTTAAATACACCAGTCTTTTTTCTCCCAAAAACGATGACATTCGCCCCACTACCGACAGAGTCAAGGTTGATATATTCAACATATTGATGCCTTTCGTAAAAGAAAACGGCATATTCCTCGACTTATTCTGCGGAAGCGGTGCAATAGGAATAGAGGCTGTAAGCCGTGGCTTTAACAAGGCAGAACTTGTGGACATATCAAAAGAAGCAATTGATTTAGCTAACAAAAATATAGAGAAAACCAAAAATAAGCAATATTTTCGAATTACACGAAGCGATGCGAAAAATTACCTTTTATCCACAAGAAACACCTACGACATCATCTTTATGGATGCACCCTATAACTACAAAGATACCGATTCGCTTATCGATGTAATCATCAAGCGAAACCTTCTTAGTAAGGGAGGAGTTCTCGTAGTAGAAAAAGCAAGAAAAGAGCCTCAACCGGAATGTTCTCTTTTAATGTTTAAAGAAAAGCTTTATTCGGCAACTGCCGTATATTATTATATCAACGAAGAACCCACAAAGGACGAATCCGATGAATAACGAAATAAAAGCCATATATCCGGGAAGTTTTGATCCACTCACCAACGGTCATATAGATATTATCCAGCGTGCCATAAAGATTTTCGGCAAAATTCGCGTAGTGCTTATGGTAAATTCGCAAAAGAAATATCTTTTCACAAAAGAAGAAAGACTCGAATTATTAAAAAAAGCACTAAGCGACTATACCGATTATGTGGAATTCGATTTCTACGAAGGGCTTATGGTTGATTATTGCAAAATGCACAATATCAACACGGTAATCAGAGGACTTAGAGCATTAACCGACTTCGACTACGAATTTCAAATGGCTCTTACAAATAGAAGCCTTAATTCCGAGGTGGAGAGCGTGTTGCTCGTTGCCAAAAGCTCCTACACCTATTTAAGCAGTTCCACCGTCAAAGAAATAGCTCAATACGGAGGGGATATCAGCTTTATGGTACCGAAATGCGTTGAAGAAAAAGTAATCGAAAAATATAAAAATGATAATTAATATAAAAAGTGTTAAGAAAATCAATTTTATCATTTATAATATAATGTGAAAGAGGCTATATTATGAAAGTATTTGAAATATTAGACAACTTACAAATAGAAATAGAAAACGCTCCGAATGTTCCATTAACCAATAAGGTCATGATCGATAAAGATGAAATACTCGATTTAATCGATGATCTCAGAGGTGCTATTCCCAAAGATATTGAAGAAGCTCAAAAAATCAAAGAGCATGAAAACCGCATTACGCAAAAAGCAAATACCGAAGCTCGCACTATTTTGGAGCAAGCGAACGAAAGAAAAGCCAAACTTATCGATACCAACGAAATCACCAAGCTCGCTCAAGACGAAGCCAATGCCATCATTAAAGACGCAACGGCAGAAGCTAACCGCCTTAAACTTAAGAGTATCGACTATGTAACGAGCCTGCTTAATAAGACACAGGCAGATCTAAGAATTCTCATCGAAACTATCGACTCGAATAAAGCAGAGCTCAAAGATAAAAAGAGAAATTTGGTTCCGGCAAAACAGCAACAAAAGAAAGAACAATAATATCAAACATTGAAAGGGGCACACCTTGTACGGTGTACCTCTTTTGTTGTTTACATAAAATATACCTCGTTTTAATTCTCACTTGAATTTTCAACCGAAACATTCTTTTTATTGAATCTTATTAACAATATCAATGCAAGTATCGTTGTAAAAAGTTCTCTGCCTGCGTAGTTAAGCCATAATGCAACCTTCTTAATTAAATAATCCGAAATCGGACTAACGACTTATAACATTGCTTTGTATAATTGCCAATAAAAAAGACCGAATAGATAAAATATCCACATTCGGTCTTTTGTTTTTATTGATAGACGGTATTTTTTTCGCTTAAATTCGTCAAAACTTTGATATAGGCTTTGGCTTCTTTCTTTGCCTCGCTTATTTCCAAATCCTTGTAATTTCCACACTCGATTTCACTCTGTCCGGGAATTATCCCCTCATAATTTTCAATATACTTGAACATATCAAGAATTATATCGTCAATATCAAACGGCTCCAATTCTCCGAAAAATACCGCATAAAAGCCCGTTCTGCAGCCCATCGGTCCAAATTAAACAGTGCTATCACTGGTTCTGGAGTCATTTCTTAAGAATGTAGCACCCAAATGCTCTATGGTGTGAGCCGCAGTAGTAGAAAGATAATCACCTTTATTGGGCTTTTTCATTCTTATATCGAATGTGGTTATGCTGCCTCCTTTCCAATTATCTATTCGGCTTACATAAAGTCCCTCTTCCAATTTGGTATGATCTACTTTAAAACTTGCGATTTTATCCATTTGCTTTATCCTCTTATCAATTAATTTGCTATTATAATCTTTATGCCAAAATGAAACATTATTTATTTGTAATATCGTTTATGTACAAAATAAGTTCGCTCTTATCATTTTTTACAATCCCTTTTATTACACCCTCAAGTGCAATATTAAGAAGTTTGCCTATTTGCTTTCCCTCTAAGTATCCACATTTTATGATATCATCCCCGTTTAATGCCAAATCTTTTAATGAAAAGCATTCTTCACGCTCTAAAATATTCTTTGCTCTTTCACTTATTTTATCTATTAAGTCAATTCGTTCAAAACACTCGGGGCTATGCGCTAAAGTGTCCGCCCTCTTTAAAT
The DNA here is from genome assembly GCA_964644555.1 of uncultured Lachnospiraceae bacterium. Taxonomy (GTDB): domain Bacteria; phylum Bacillota; class Clostridia; order Eubacteriales; family Anaerofustaceae; genus RUG14186. Next base: position 15,358 of record CAZXWI010000008.1, read on the forward strand.
CAAGCAGCATAAAAAACAATTCGGGAGTGATTTTATTAAACAATTTTTTTATTGAGTCATCGGTATTTTCTATGGGCATATCATGCCGATAAACGAGAATTGTAACCTTATTTTTCGTATCATTGTCAAATTTTAATCGGGTTAAAACATTTTCGGCAATTTCCATGCTTACTTTATTATGCCCCCAAAAATGTCCGACTCCGTTATCGTCAGTAAAAAATGTGTCGGGCTTGCCGAAATCATGTAGAAAAGCCGAAAGCCGCAATATCTTATCTTGCCCTATATTATCCACCGCTACGGCAGTATGAGTTAAAACATCGTAAATATGGTGTTTGTTTTTTTGCTCAAAGCCTTTCATCGGAAGTATTTCGGGAATAAACACCCCCAAAATATCCGCAAAATCGATTATTGTTTTTCCTGCGTACTTACCGCAAATTAACTTTATAAATTCGTCCCTTATTCTTTCGCTGCTCACATTTTTAAGAAGATTCTTATTATCAAACAGTGCTTTATAAGTATTTTCTTCTATTTCAAAACCTAAAACAGAGGCAAAACGAATTGCTCTGAGTATTCTGAGAGGGTCTTCGCTAAAACGAATATTTGCTTCCCCCACACATCGAATAACATTATTTTTTATGTCTGCTATGCCACCGAGTGGGTCTTTGATATTACCGAGTTCATCACAGGCTATGGCATTCATGGTAAAATCCCGCCTTAGTAAATCATCGGTTAACTTTTCGGTAAATGCCACAGAATCGGGGTGGCGCATATCCGAATATGCAGACTCTATTCTGTATGTGGTTATTTCAAGGGGCAATTCATCGATTATAACGGTGATTGTGCCATGTTTTATTCCTGTTGGGATAACAGAATAATCTTTAAAAACATCTATAATTTCTTCAGGGCGAGCAGAAGTCGTTATATCATAATCATTCGGAACCTTACCCATAAGAAAATCACGAACGCAACCGCCCACCAAATAAGCCGAATAACCCTTTTGCTTAATTTTTTGTATCGCTTCTTTCGCTTGATACGCTATCACATATTTCATATGAATATTATATATGCCTTTAAATTAAAATACAATGTTTTATATTAGCTTACTCCTCGTAAAATCCATCATCAAAAAACTCATCGAATCCGCTGGAACGCAGATATTTTTTTAAATCATTGGAATTATTGACAAAAACCATATTATCGTAATGAGGCGGAAAACACTTTCTGTATGCACTGTAGCGAAAACGCTCGTCCAACAAAACCGCACAACCCTTATCGTCCTGCGTGCGGATAACTCTGCCCATAGCCTGCAAAACTTTATTCATTCCGGGATACACATAGGCATAATCGAATCCGCTTTTGCCCGATTTGTCGTAATGCTCTTTTATAAGCTCTCTCTCCGTGCATATCATAGGCAGGCTTACTCCGCATATTACAGCACCTATCAATTTATCGCCCACCAAGTCCACAGCTTCTCCGAACACTCCTCCGATAACGGCAAATGCAGTAACGGCACTCGAAACGGTGAACTTACTCAAAAATTCGTTGCGTTTTTTTTCGTTCATATTTCGCTCTTGCAGAAGAATATTATCATCTTCGTATTTATTGATATACTCTTCGTAAACAGCATTTAAATATAAATACGATGGGAAAAATACTATGTAATTCCCTTTTTTACTCATTATGGTATCATGTATTCGATCTGCCACATCTTTGTAGTGGAGTGCTCGTTTGGTGTATGTGGTGGAAATGCTCGTATCGACGGCTATCTTAAAATTATCCTTATCAAACGATGATGCTACACTGTATAAGTCATCATCACTACTTCCGCCCAATATCTCACGGTAATATTCCAAAGGAGTAAAGGTTGCAGAGAAAAACACTCCGCTTTTGCCCTTTTTCAAAATAGCCTTTAAATATTCGCCTGCATCTGTGCAAAACAGTTTAAGAAAATCTCCCTTATTGTCATAATAAAAAATATGGGATTCTTTCTTTATGTCATATATATTTATAAATCGATTGACGTTAAAGTACATATCCAGTACATATTGATATTTTTCATCACTTGAATTTGCCCTTGACAAATAGTTATCCGCTTCGTGAGTAAACTTTCCGAGCAATGTGTAGAAATCAAGAGAAATATCTTCGAAAACATAAGCATCTTTGCCACGGGAATCACTTTCCCATTCGCCGAAATAATCGATGATTTCGTCCGCTATCTTATTAAGCTTACGAAGGCTCGGTGCAACCTGTTTTAGCTTGTAAAGATCCTTTTTGTATATTTCGGCGGAATACATTTGCCGGCTTCTGTCGGGCAGATTATGAGCCTCATCCACCAAAAATATATAGTCGGTGCTTTCGCTCTCGTCATCAAAAAATCGTTTCAATGCGGCAGAGGGGTCGAAAACATAGTTGTAATCACATATTATTATGTCAGCCCATTGTGCAAAATCCAGCGACATTTCAAACGGACACATCTTATATTCTTCGCTTATATCTTCAAAATCCTTTTGCAAAACAAAATTTCTGTCGTCTAAAATCTTATCTTTATTCTCTCTTAATTTGTCGTAATACCTGTTTGCATACTCGCAGTCTATGGGGTTGCAACTCGGTTTTGCCAGCTTGCATGCTTTTTCTTTGGCGGTTATTTCCACAACCTTGGCATTCAAGCCCTTTTTCATTAAAATTTGCATGGCATTTACGGCAACGGCTTTCTGGGTTGATTTCGATGTCAAGTAAAACACTTTTGGATTATTCAAATACGGCATTGCCTTGATTGCCGGATATAATGCGTTGAGGGTTTTACCGCTTCCCGTAGGCGCATTCATAAACACATTTTTCCCTGCTTTTATCAGCTTATATATTCTGTTTATGGTTTCCTTTTGGTACATTCTGAAGTCAAAGGGAAACTTTATTTTGGCTATGGTATCGTTTCGTTTTTCTTCCAAAAACTCCAAGTGTTTTACAGCATCAATGTAAGCTAAACACATCTTATCGAAAAAGATTTTGAGCTTCTCAAAACTTTCACTGTATTCAAACTGCTTTATATCTTTCTTTTCACCGGTATATATATATGTAACCTTTAAATCAATGCAGTCAAGGTCGTTTTCCACGCAGTACATATATGCGTAGCACTTGCACTGTGCCAAATGCACATCTTCCGGTTCTTCTATTTCCAAAAGAGATCTTGAAGTAGATTTTATTTCTTCGATTGCAGGATGTTTTTTGTAGTTCAAAACGCCATCGGCTCGCCCCGAAATATTAAGCAGCGTATCATCAAAAACAGCCGACAAATCAAGCGAATATTCGCTCAGATCTGTCGGTTTATACTTACTTTGCACATATTGATGCAGGCGTATACCTTCCGTCATACGCCCGCGTGATGAATACCTGTTATCTATTGAACCTGAAAGCATGCTGTATGCACATAGCTCTTTTACCGAAATATTGTAGGCTCTCATAATAGCTTATTCATTCTCCGATGAGTTTTCCTCTGCATCATTTTCTTTTGTGATCTTGGCAATAGCCGCAATCTTAATATCATCATCAAGCCTCATTACCTTAACGCCCGATGTGCTTCTACCCATGGTCGAAATTCCGCTGGCTTCCATTCTGATAACAACACCGTCATCGGAAATCATCATTACATCGTTTTCGTCTTTATCGATGCAAACAATTCCAGTAACAAAGCCGGTCTTGCTCGTTAATTTATAGTTCTGCACTCCCTTACCGGCTCTCTTCTGGATAGGATACAATCCAACTTTCGTGAGTTTGCCGAATCCGTTTTGAGTTACGCTGAGAATGTGTTTACCGTCTTCGGCTATATCCATACCGATCAATCTGTCGCCGTCCATAAGGTTAATACCCTTTACCCCCATGCTGACACGACCGATTGGTCTTAGGTCGGATTCGTTGAATGTTATAGCCAAACCACTCTCCGTACCCATGATGATGTTCTTGGTTCCGTCGGTGAGTTTAACGCTGATAAGTTCGTCATCCTCGGCAAGGTTAATTCCGATAATGCCTGTTTTACGAGATGAATCGTATTCGGTGAGTGCGGTTTTCTTAATGATACCGTTTCTCGTTGCCATAACAAGGAAGTTATCTTCATTGAATTCCTGAACCGGAATAACTGCAGTTATCTTTTCATCCGGGTCTGTCGGAAGAATATTTACTATGGCTGTTCCCTTTGCCGTGCGTCCTGCCTCGGGCACTTCGTATGCCTTTAAGCGGTAAGCCTTACCCTTATTGGTAAAGAAGAGTATATAGCTGTGTGTGGAACACATGAACAAATGCTCAACGAAGTCGTTCTCCCTTGTAGCATGAGCCGAAATACCTTTACCTCCTCGTTTTTGCGATTTATAGGTGTTGGCAGGTATTCTTTTTACATATCCCACATGAGTAATGGTAATTACCACATCTTCCTGCGGAATGAGATCTTCCACATCAATATCTTCTTCGTCATTTTCGAATGAAGTTCTTCTCTCATCATTGAATTTCTCTTTAATTTCAAGCATTTCTTCTTTGATGATATCTTTTACCATCTGCTCGCTGTCGAGAACTGCCTTTAAGTATTCGATGAGTTTTTCTATTTCTTCATATTCGTTTTGGAGCTTTTCTCTCTCTAAACCCTGGAGTCGTCTAAGCTGCATATCAACGATGGCTTTAGCCTGAATTTCGCTTAATTCAAAGCGTTTCATAAGACGGGCTTCCGCATCGTTGTATGAAGAACGGATTATGGAAATTACTTCGTCGATATTATCAAGAGCAATCAAATAACCCTCTAAAATGTGGGCTCTTGCAAGCGCTTTGTCAAGGTCGAATTTTGTTCTTCTTACAATAACTTCCTTTTGATGCTCGATATAGCAATCCAACACTTCTTTAAGGTTAAGTACTTTCGGCTGGTTATGGTCCAAAACCAGCATTATAACACCGAAAGTATCCTGCATTTGAGTGTTTTTATAAAGCTGATTTAAAATAACTTGAGCATTGGCATCTCTTTTAAGATCTATCTCTATTCTCATACCTTTACGGTCGGATAAATCCTTAACATCGGAAATGCCGACTATCTTTTTATCTCTTACCAAATCGGCTATTTTTTCTACCAACTTGGCTTTATTAACCATATACGGAATTTCCGTAACAACGATCTTCTGCTTGGTTGCGGTTGCCTGCTCTATTGTAGCTTTGGCTCTGACTTTGATTCTGCCTCGACCTGTGGTATAAGCATTCATAATACCGCTTTTGCCCATTATGATACCGCCTGTCGGAAAATCCGGACCTTTGACATATTTTGTGAGATCCCTTGCGGTTAATTCGCTGTTATCCAAAAGAGCTACCGTTGCATCGATAACCTCTCCGATATTATGCGGCGGAATATTGGTTGCCATACCTACGGCGATACCGTTTGAACCGTTTACCAAAAGGTTCGGGAATCTTGAGGGTAAAACGAGCGGCTCTTTTAAGCTTTCATCAAAGTTCGGACCGAAATCAACTGTGTTTTTGTTAATATCACGAAGCATTTCAGCCGTGATTTTCGACATTCTCGCCTCGGTGTAACGCATGGCAGCAGGGCTGTCGCCGTCAACAGAACCGAAGTTACCCTGTCCGTCAACGAGCATATATCTTGTGGAAAAGTCCTGAGCCAAACGAGCCATTGCATCGTATATTGATGAGTCCCCGTGGGGATGGTATTTACCCATTACATCACCGACTATACGAGCGCTCTTTCTGTATGCACTGTTTGCTCTTACACCGAGTTCTTCCATAGCGTACAGGATACGTCTGTGAACAGGTTTGAGTCCGTCCCTTACATCCGGAAGAGCACGCCCTACAATAACGCTCATGGCATAATCGATATAGGACTTTTGCATAGTATCTACGAAATCTACGACTTTAACATCGTCGAAGTTTTCTTCGGTCATATTTTCAATATTTTTTTCGTCCATATTCAATCACCTTATATATCCAAGTTAACAACTTTCGTTGCGTTCTCGGTAATAAAATCTTTACGCGGCTGTACCTGATCTCCCATTAATATGGAACAGATAAGATCTGCTCGCATTGCATCTTCAACGCTGACTTTAAGAAGAGTTCTGTTAGCGGGGTTCATTGTGGTTTCCCAAAGCTGTTCGGGGTTCATTTCACCAAGACCTTTATATCGTTGAAGCTCGGTTTTATCCCTGCCTATCTCTTCATAAATTATTTCAAGTTGATCTTCGTCATAGCAATAACGAATGTCTTTGCCCTTTTGCACCTTATAAAGAGGCGGCTGAGCAATATATACATATCCGTGGTCAATAAGCCCCGGCATGTATCGGTAGAAGAATGTTAAAAGCAATGTTCTGATGTGTGCTCCGTCGACATCGGCATCGGTCATGATGATTATCTTGTGATATCTTGCTTTTGAGATATCGAAATCATCGGATATTCCCGTACCGAATGCGGTTATCATAGATTTGATCGTGTCGCTGGCAAGCATTCTGTCAAGACGAACTTTTTCAACGTTTAGTATTTTACCTCTTAGCGGCAAAATAGCCTGTATTTTAGGATCTCGACCTTGCTTTGCACTGCCTCCCGCAGAATCCCCCTCTACGATATATATCTCGCAATTTGCAGGGTCTTTGTCGGCACAGTCTGATAATTTACCGGGTAAAGCCGCCGATTCCAATGCACTCTTTCTTCTGATAAGGTCTTTTGCTTTTTTGGCTGCGGCTCTTGCCCTTGTTGCCAAAACAGCTTTTTCCAAAATGAGCTTTGCTTCCGCAGGGTGTTCTTCAAGGTACGAATTGAGATAATCTGCAACAAGCGTATCGACCATTCCTCTTATTTCGGGGTTACCGAGTTTTGTTTTGGTCTGTCCTTCAAATTCGGGATTTTTGAGCTTAACGCTGATGATTGCGGTAAGTCCTTCTCTTATATCCTCACCGGAGAGGTTTTCTTCATTTTCTCGAATGATATTGTATCTTCTCGCATATGCGTTTATGCAGCGTGTAAGAGCGCTTTTAAAGCCATTCATATGCATACCGCCCTCGGTGGTGTTGATGTTGTTCGCATACGAATAGAGGTTCTCTTTGTAACTGTCGGTGTATTGCATAGCTATTTCAAGTTCACCCGCATCGGAGGATTTTTCAAAATACATAATGCTTTCGGTTATAGATTCTTTACCGGTATTGAGCATTTTTATGTATTCGATAATACCGCCCTCGTAATGGAAAACTTCTTCTTTTATTTCGGAGGTTCTTGCATCTTTTAAACTTATGCAAAGTCCTTTATTGAGAAATGCCAATTCCTGCATTCTGTGTTTTAATATATCGAAAGAATATACGAGTTCGGAAAATATTTCGGCATCAGGCTTAAATGAAACTACGGTTCCGGTTTTCTTCGTTTTACCTGTAACTTTAAGATCCCCCATAGGTTTACCTCTTTGGTAATCCTGTTCGTGTATCTCACCGTTTTGGTATACAGTAACATGTAACCATTCGCTCAATGCGTTAACTACCGAAACACCTACACCATGAAGCCCACCCGATACTTTGTAGTTGGAATTGTCGAACTTACCTCCTGCATGAAGCTTGGTAAGTGCTATCTCCACGGCACTCTTTTTATATTGCGGGTGCATACCCGTAGGAATACCTCGCCCGTCGTCTGTAACTGTAATGGTGTCCCCTTCGTTAATAACGACTTCGATGTTTTTACAATATCCTGCCAAAGCTTCGTCAACAGAGTTGTCCACAATTTCGTAAACCAAATGGTGCAATCCGCCTTTTCCCGTAGAGCCGATGTACATACCGGGTCGTTTGCGAACCGCTTCCAGCCCCTCCAAAACTTTTATGCCACTTGCGTCATAACCGTTTGTTGTCATAATATCTCCTTTACTCATATATCTGCAATTTAATTATATTCTTGTAATTTTCCCATTATCTGCACTGAAAATATTGCATTGAGAGTTCGTCTCAAAATCAATATTCGCACATGTTATAAAAACCTGATTTTCGTTTAATATTTCGCTTATACTGCTTCTTCGGGTTTCGTCCAATTCACTCATGACATCATCCAAAAGGATTATCGGCTTTTGGTATTTACGATTTTCGATAAGTTCGCACAAGGCAAGCTTTAAGCTTAATGCAATGCTTCGCTTTTGCCCTTGAGAAGCGAATTTCTTTGCGTTTTTGCCGTTTATATATAAGATTATATCGTCGTGATGAACCCCAACGGAAGTATTTTGGCAAATCATATCCGTTCTTTTGGCTTCGGAAAGCCTATTTTTGTAAAGATTTAAAATCTCCGATAAAGAAATATTCGCATCTATCACATTCGATGAATAACTCAGCGATATATTTTCGCTACCTCGGCTTATCAAAGAATAGTATTTTTGTGAAACGCTGTTTAATTCTTTCAAAAATTTTATTCGGTATTGACAAATTCCCATTCCCGAACTCGCTAAAGCTTCGTCATACACTTCCAAAAGCGACTCTTTGCTTACGGAATAATCTTTCAAAATCATATTTCGCATTTTCAATGTTTTGTTGTATTCCGCTAAAATGTGAGCATATCCGGGGTATAAAATGCTGATGGATTCGTTTATAAAATTTCGTCTTACCTGAGGCGTTTCCACAACGAGTCGGGAATCCTCCGGAGAGAAAATAACTGCCGAAAATTCATTAAGCAAAGATTGTCTGCTTTTAACGGCGGAAGAATTGATAAAATGCTTTTTGCCTTTTTCATCTATACTCATCTTTACATCTACGCTCGTGAAGTCATCGCAGCAAACGACCGCCGAACTCATGCAAAAATTCTTATTTTCCTGTATGAAATTCATAAAAGCATTTTCTCTGTGGCTCTTGCCCGTTAAAGTCAAATATATTGCCTCGACGGTATTGGTCTTGCCTTGTGCATTCTTGCCGCAGATAACATTATACCGCTCACCGAAAATCAATTCGGCATGTTCGATATTTCGAAAGTTGTTTAATGTTAAACTTTGAATATGCATTGCAATCCTTTATCCATGTTATTTCTTAACTGATTAATTATACCATAAAAATAATTTCTATCATAGAAAAGCCGCTCAAATTCTCATATTTCACCTATTCTTTTTCTGTTTTTTTGGCTTTATACGGTTATTTTTTTACATATTTCGTAAAAGCTTTCTTAGTTAAAATATACATATTTGATTTACTCAAAAGCTAAAAGAAAATTTATTTTCGCTAAAATACAAAATAAGCAAAATCATACATCAATCTCACTGATTTTTAAATCAATTTTACACTGTTTTTTCGAACATCGACATATAAATTCGGCAAAATTTTATTATTTACCGAAACATCATTTACTCAAAACAATACATTTTTCGCATAAATCAATGTTTTTTGCTCGTATTTATTGCCGAAACGAAATAATTGTACTATAATATTAGGTCGTAAATCAATAAATAAACAGGGAAGAATAAAATAATGGAAGCAAATAAGATAAGAAATGTAGCCATAATCGCTCATGTTGACCACGGAAAAACAACTTTGGTTGATGCAATGCTCAAGCAAAGCGGTATCTATCGCGACAATCAAGTCGCAGTAGACAGGGTTATGGACTCTAACGACCTCGAAAGAGAAAGAGGTATCACAATACTGGCAAAGAACACAGCCGTAATGTATAAAGACATGAAAATCAATATAGTCGATACTCCGGGTCATGCCGACTTCGGTGGTGAAGTTGAGCGAATACTCAAAATGGTAGATGGTGTAATTTTGCTTGTAGATGCAGCAGAAGGTCCACTTCCTCAAACCAGATTCGTTTTGAGCAAATCATTGGAATTAGGACATAAGGTAATAGTTGCAATCAACAAAATAGACCGCCCTGATGCTAGAATTGACGAAGTTATCGATGAAATACTCGAACTTTTAATAGAGCTTAATGCCACCAACGAACAACTTGATTCACCCATGGTATATTGCTGTGCAAAACAAGGAACCTGTACTAAAGACTTATCCGTAGAAGGAACGGACTTAACACCGCTGTTTGAGTTGATAGTGGATTATTTTGACCCACCCGAAGCCTACCCCAACGAGCCGCTTCAAATGCTCATTTCGGCAATCGACTATAACGAATTTGTCGGCAGGATCGCCATCGGCAACATCATCAAAGGTTCAATCAAGCAAAATACCGAAATAGCCGTTTGCAACTACCACGATCCCGACAAATCAAAGAAAGCGAAAGTTACCAACTTATACCAGTTTGACGGATTAAACAGAGTTGCCGTTACAAATGCGGAAGCCGGAAATATCGTTGCACTCAGCGGAATTGCGGATATAACCATAGGCGATACCATTTGCTCAACCGAGAAGATAGAACCTCTTCCCTTTGTAAAAATAAGCGCTCCCACAATGGAAATGACATTTTCCGTTAACGATTCACCATTTGCAGGCAAAGAAGGTACATATGTTACCAGCAGAAATATAAGAGATCGTCTTTTCAAAGAAATGCAAAAGGATGTATCCCTCAAAGTTTCCGAAACTGATTCGACCGAAGCGTTCAATGTGGCAGGCAGAGGGGAAATGCACCTTTCCATACTCATTGAAACAATGAGAAGAGAGGGCTACGAACTTCAAGTTTCACCTCCGCGAATCATCAAAAAAGAAATCGACGGAGTTTTATGTGAACCTATAGAGAGATTGGTAGTAGATGTTCCTGCCGACAGCGTAGGCTCGGTTATAGAAAAGCTCAGCAACCGTAAAGGCGAAATGGAAAAAATGACTGCTATGGGAAGCCGTACAAAACTTGAATTTCTCATTCCGACAAGAGGTCTTTTCGGCTACAGAAACGAATTTTTGACAGATACCCGAGGCGAGGGCATAATGGCAAGTGTATTTGAATGTTATGCCAAATTCAAGGGCGAACTTTCCAGAAGAAATAACGGAAGCCTTGTTGCATTCGAAACAGGCGATGCCGTTGCATATGGGCTTTTCAATGCTCAGGACAGAGGACAACTCTTTATTACCCCCGGCACAAAAGTATACGAAGGTATGGTAGTCGGAATAAATAAAAAAGCCGAGGATATGGCTGTAAATGTTTGCAAACAAAAACAGCTTACCAACATGAGAGCCGCAGGTCATGACGACAAACTAAAATTAGTTCCTGCAAAAATAATGAGCCTTGAGCAATGTCTCGAATTCTTAGCTGATGACGAACTCTTGGAAGTTACTCCGGAAAGCCTCAGAATCAGAAAGAGCATTCTCAATAAAGAACAAAGACTTAAAGCAGCAAATAAAAAGAAATAGCATTCCAAAAGGAGAAACGTACTTTGCACGACTCTCCTTTTTTAAATTTCAATATTATTTCGTATATTTAAAATTCGGCAAAAATTTCAATCTTAAATTCCGCACACTTCGGATTTAGCTCACAGTCATTTTGCAATTACTTATTTTAATAGGCTGTTTTATTTGAATGTTGAACATTTTTCGGATATAATATACATAAGGTTAATTCAAAGGTAGCATTTTTCAGAAAGGAACATATATGAGTAAAGTAACATTTAAACAAACAGGAATCAACGATGTAATAATCGATGCCAATCCGGGTGAAAATCTGCTTGATGTAGCAAAAAAAGCAAATGTACCCATTGATGCGCCCTGCTCGGGAAATGTTAGCTGCGGCAAATGCAAAGTCAAGCTGGTAGGAGGCGAAGTTGAAAGCTCAATCTCCCGACACCTTTCGCAGTCCGAATGGGACGAAGGTTACCGCCTTGCGTGTAACAGCAAAATCAGCACCGACTGCATTATTGAAGTACCCGATATCGCAAGCGCATACCAAAGCAGAATGAAGATTGCCGATTTAAGCAGCGCAGGCGAAGTTCAAATATTTAACGACATCAGAAAAGGCGTGGAAGAAGCAGGCATTACTTTCGAAACGGATATGAAAGTAATCAGCGTTAAACTTGACGAGCCGACCATGGAAGACACCATGCCCGACAACGAAAGATTAGAACGCAAACTCAAAGAAATCACTGGAATAAAAATGGTATGCATACCATTCGAAGTAATGGTAAAATTGCCTACATTTATGCGTGAAAACAATTTTGAGTTTAATTGTATTACTCAGACATATAAAAACTTGTTGACCGTATTGGATATAGTAAAAACAGACCAAACTCAAATATACGGTCTTGCCGTTGACATAGGAACAACATCCGTAGCAGGTATAATCGTGGATATCCCCACAGGCAAAATACTGGCAAAAGCATCAACCGGTAATGGTCAGATTCGTTACGGAGCCGATGTTATCAACCGTATAATTCAGCAGGGCAAACCGGGAGGAATCGAAAAACTCAGAAAGGCCATTTGCGAAGAAACACTCGTTCCGATGATAGCAAATATGTGCCAAAGCATTGATATTAATCCCAATCAAATATACAGAATGTGCGTAGCATCCAACACGACTATGAATCATTTATTCCTCGGTATTCCTGCGGAAAATGTAAGACTCGAACCATTTGTTCCCACATTCTTCGAATATAAAACACTTACAGGACACGATATACAAATAGGCATAAACAATAACGCCAGAGTAACCATTGCTCCGAATATCGGTAGCTATGTAGGCGGTGATATCACAGCAGGCACATTGGCAAGCCTTATTTGGACAAAGCAAGAATACTCAATCTTCATTGACCTCGGCACAAACGGTGAAATAGTATTCGGCAACAAAGACTTCTTCATGAGCTGTGCGTGCAGCGCAGGTCCTGCATTCGAAGGTGGCGACATCAGCTGCGGAATGAGAGCATCGGACGGTGCTATAGAAAAGGTAACCATCGACAAAGAAACCATGGAACCGTCATACAGCGTTATCGGAGGAGGCAAACCCGTAGGCATATGCGGAAGCGGAATCATCGATATTATCGCAGAACTGTTTAAAACAGGCATTATCAACAGCAAAGGCGAAATAGTGCGTGAAGGCAAAAGAGTTGTCCGCGATGAACACGGTACAGGCAGCTATGTTGTGGCATTCAAAGAAGAAGCCGGCTCTGTTAAAGATGTTCTTCTAAGCGAGGTCGATATTGATAACTTCATCAGAGCAAAAGGTGCTATATTCTCCGGAATCAGATGTATGCTTTCACAGCTTTGCATGGAAGTTGATGTAATTGAAAATGTCTATGTTGCAGGCGGAATCGGAAGCGGCATAAATATGGAGAACGCAATTATGATAGGCATGCTTCCCGATGTACCAATCGATAAATACAAATACATCGGCAACTCCAGCCTTGTCGGTTCATTCTGTATGCTCACATCTAAAGAGGCATATACGAAAGTATTCGAAATAGAAAGAAACATGACCTATATCGAACTCAGTAACCAAAGCGACTACATGGGCGAATTTGTAGCAGCATGCTTCCTTCCTCACACTCAGGCTGAGCTTTTCCCAAGCGTTAGCGAAAAATTATAATAATTCCATAAAGCTCTTGTGTATGGTGTTGCACAGGAGCTTTATTTTTCGGTTAAATTATAGTAAATAAATCCTAAATGCAATGAAAAATCAAAACATAAAAAATTCACACCGTTATATTACAAAACTATTTATTAAAATTGAAGTGCCCTCTTCAACTTAACGAAGAGGGCGTGAGGAAATGGAATAGTATGCGGCAAGTTAAATGCCGTTTAAAGGGCAACAGTCAATTTCTCTATGGAACTGCCATAGGCATAATGTTTGCAATATATTTTCGTACATTTCTTATATTTTGCAAACAGCCTTTGTGCTTTCTTTTCATCACCGTAAACTTTCCAACATCCGCTTAACTTACAAAAGTTGGCTTTGTGTGTGATAAATCCTTGAACATCTTCAGGAGGATAACCGAGGAACAAACCAACTTCGTGCGGGAAATCGGATGAGTTTTTCATTCGTTTTACTAAATGCATAACACACTTACAAGGATTTTCACAACAATATCCACATTCTTTAAGCAGATTATCTGCAACCGAATTATCCAGATCTTTACAAAGCAATACGGGACGATAAGCATAAAGCAATGCTCTGTTGTTTGTAATTTTCAAAGGAACAATTCTCAGACCTTTCTTAGTCAGTTTTTTATTTAGCAAACGAATACTCTTTTTTAATTCATCCGCCGAAGAATATTCGCACGAAAACATACTTCCCGTCTTGATTCCCGCCATTGTCGGAGAACAATGTTTAACCAATAAATCGTCTGACATATGTATTCCTTTCTCTTTTTAGTTAGTCTTGGCTAACTTGATTAAATATTACCATACCTCTCCCATTTTGTCAATATAATTTTTCGTTAAAATTGTTTTTTCTTTGCAAAAGCATTGCGTTATTTTATAACTGTTACTTTATAATATATACCATTTTTAAAACAATAAATTATGACATTAAAATTGTAAAATATAGCAGAGGTTTTAAAAATTATGTATGAAAAAGATTTTGCACTCAGGCTGTCCAAGTTAAGACAACAAAAACAAGTTTCAGCAAGGGATATGAGCTTATCCATAGGTAAGAACCCCGGATACATAAACAATATAGAAACAGGTAAAATGAAACCATCGCTGGCAGGTTTTTTCTACATATGCGAATATCTCAACATCTCGGCAAAGGACTTCTTTGACGATGAAAACAAATACCCCTCAAAGCTAAATAACTTGATCGAAAATTTAAAAAAACTCGATGAAAAACAACTTGATAATTTATCCGAAATAGTTAAAGCCATGATAAAATAAATATGATATAATATCTTAAAAATGCCGTACAGTAATACGGCATTTTTACTTTTGTTTTAACTAACTCATACCTGAAATCTCATATTGTTTTCTTATTAAATAATGCTATAATATTTATAAT
>CAZXWI010000009.1:0-29130 GCA_964644555.1 uncultured Lachnospiraceae bacterium
TTGTTACGACTATGCCGATATTTTACAGGATTATAAATCCCTTATTGAGTTGCCGTTTTCACAACTCTTTTTATCTATTCTGTAATTTTATCCCAGAACTTTTTAACTTTTTCAAAAGCGCCGTCTTTCTTGGTCAATTCGTCAAATTCTTTCAAAAGCTGTTTTTGCTTTGATGAAAGTTTCTTAGGAATTTCCACATTGACCGTAACGAATTCATCGCCTTTGCCGAATCCGTTAATGTTGGTTACGCCCTTGCCTTTTAGTTTGAATATAGTACCGCTCTGCGTGCCTTCGGGTATCTTTAATTTTACATCACCCTCCAATGTAGGCACTTTTATCTCGCAGCCGAGGCTTGCATCCACGAACGAAATAGGAATATCCAGGTAAATGTTTATGCCATCTCGCTCGAAGTATTTATGGTCTTTAACATTGATGATAATATATACATCACCGTTTTTACCGCCTTTAGTGCCGCAGTTACCCTCGCCTCTTAATGGAAGAACGCTGCCCGTGTCAACCCCTGCCGGTATCTTAACGGTGATGGTCCTTTGATTTGCCACATTGCCGCTACCTGCGCAGTGAGTACAGGGTTCTTCGATTATCTGACCAGTTCCTCCGCAGTGATCACACGCGCGTACTGTCTGCATCATGCCGAGTATGCTCTTTTGAGTAACTCTTACCTGACCTGTTCCGTTACAAGTGGGGCAGGTTTTGGGGCTTGTTCCTTTTTTAGCACCGCTTCCCGAACATTCGGGGCAGGACTCTTTTCTGGTGAGCTTTATCTTCTTTTCGCATCCGAAAGCAGCTTCTTCGAAAGTAATATTTATATTTACTCTCAAATCCGAGCCTTTTTTAGGACCGTTTCTGTTAGAGCTTGAAGCAAAACCGCTTCCACCTCCACCGAACATATTAAATATATCACCGAAAATATCGGAATAATCTCCTCCGCTGAATCCCGTAAAGCCGCTGAAACCGCCTCCGTATCCGCCGCCTGCCGTTTGGTCGAAAGCAGCATGACCGAATTGGTCATATTGTGAACGCTTATTTTCGTCGCTCAATACTTCATATGCTTCGTTTATTTCTTTAAACTTTTCTTCGGCTTCCTTGTTTCCTGGGTTTTTATCAGGGTGGTACTGTATAGCTAATTTTCTATATGCTTTTTTAATAGCTTCAGGGGTAGCGCTTTTGTCTACCCCTAATACTTCGTAATAATCTCTTTTGGACGCCATTGCATCCTCCTGTAATAGTGTAAATTATACTTTAATTATATTAATCGTCTACCACTTCGTAATCAGCATCTACAACATTGTCGTCATCGTTGTTTGATGATTGATTCTGTGTGTTGTCGGTTTGCTGATTCGGCTGAGCCTGCTGCTGTGTTTCATACATCTTCTGAGCGATTGGGTAGAATGCTTGGCTGAGGGCTTCCGTAGCTTGTTTGATAGCTTCGGCGTCATCACCTTCCATTTTGCTTTTAAGATCTGTAATTGCGGATTCAACTGCTGATTTTTCGCTGTCTGTTACTTTATCGGCATTATCTTTGAGGCTCTTTTCAACCTGGTAGATCATTGAGTCTGCATTGTTTTTTGCTGTAATGAGTTCTTCTCTCTTAGCGTCTTCTGCAGCATATTGTTCAGCTTCTTTTACTGCTTTTTCAATGTCTGCATCGCTCATATTTGTGCTTGACTGGATAACAATATTCTGAATATTGTTTGTTCCGAGGTCTTTAGCTGAAACATTTACGATACCGTTTGCATCTATATCAAATGTAACTTCGATTTGAGGAACTCCTTTTGGTGCAAGAGGAATACCTGCAAGCTGGAAACGACCGAGTGTTTTGTTGTCGGCAGCTAATTTTCTCTCACCTTGCAATACATGGATATCTACTGCTGTTTGGTTATCTGCTGCTGTTGAGAATACCTGGCTCTTCTTTGTAGGAATAGTTGTATTTCTTTCGATAAGCTTTGTGAATACACCTCCCAATGTTTCAATACCGAGTGAAAGCGGTGTAACGTCCAAAAGAAGAACATCTTGAACTTCTCCTGCCAAAACACCACCCTGAATTGCAGCACCGATTGCTACACATTCATCGGGGTTGATGCCTTTGAAAGGTTCTTTTCCCGTAATATCTTTAACAGCCTGCTGAACGGCAGGAACTCTTGTAGAACCGCCTACGAGGATAACTTTGTTGATTTCATTAACCGAAAGACCGCTGTCTGCGATAGCTTTCTTAACAGGCTCTGTTGTTGCTTTGATAAGATCCGAAATAAGGCTTTCGAATTTAGCTCTTGTTACTGTAATATCAAGGTGTTTCGGGCCGTCTGCCGTTGCGGTGATGAACGGAAGATTTACATTGGTTGTGGTTGCACTTGAAAGTTCGATTTTGGCTTTTTCTGCAGCTTCTTTAAGTCTTTGAACAGCCATTTTATCGCCTGAGAGATCAACTCCCGTGCTGTTTTTGAATTCTTCCATGAGGTAATCCATAAGGCGTTTGTCGAAGTCATCGCCGCCGAGACGGTTGTTGCCGCTTGTTGACAATACTTCAAATACGCCGTCACCGAGTTCAAGGATTGATACATCGAATGTACCACCACCGAGGTCGTATACCATAATCTTTTGGTTGTCTTCTTTTTCAATACCGTATGCCAATGCAGCTGCTGTTGGTTCGTTGATGATTCTCAATACTTCCAAACCTGCAATCTTACCTGCATCTTTTGTTGCCTGTCTTTGAGCGTCCGAGAAGTATGCGGGGACTGTGATTACTGCTTTTGTAACAGGTTCGCCGATGTAGTTTTCGGCATCTTTCTTAAGTTTTTGCAAAATCATTGCGGAAATTTCCTGCGGTGTGTATGATTTTGAATCAACTGTTACTTTGTAGTCAGAACCCATTTCTCTTTTGATTGATGAGATTGTTCTGTCGGGGTTTGTGATTGCCTGATGTTTTGCAACCTGACCTACCAATCTTTCATCGTTTGTAAATGCTACTACGGACGGTGTTGTTCTTGCGCCTTCCGAGTTTGTGATAACTGTTGCTTCGCCGCCTTCCATTACTGCGACACATGAGTTTGTGGTACCTAAGTCAATACCTATTATTTTTTCTTTTGACATAATATTTGCCTCCATATTTCGATTAATTATGTTTATTTACTTTTACCATTGAGGATCTTATAACCCTCTCTTTGAATGTATAACCCTTTTGAAGCTGTTGGGTGATGATGTTGTCATCCACATCTTCAAGGTTATCCACCATGACAGCATTGTGATAATTGGGGTCAAAGAGCTTTCCTTCACATTCTATTTCGCAAAGGCCTTCATTATGAAGGATATCGTTAAGTTGTTTGGAAACCATCTTTACACCCTCATAAAACGGCGAATCACTCTCGCCCGAAGCCAATGCTCTGTCAAAGTTGTCAAGCACACTCAAAAGTTTTTCCACAAGTGGGCTTACAGCATATGTCAGCGCATCTGCTTTGTCTTTGACCGCACGCTTTTTATAATTGTCAAAGTCTGCGTAAAGTCTTAAATATTTTTCGTTAAGCTCCTCGTATTCTTTTTTTAATTTTTCTATTTCGCCTGATTTAACTTCGATGGTTTCTTCATCCGAAGTATCGCACGGCGTTTCTTCGGTGCATTCGCACGCTTCCTCTTCACAGAGCTCATCGCACTGCTTTTCTAAATTTTCTTCACACTGCTCTGTATTAATTTTCTCATTCTCCTTTTCCATTTTGAGTATTCCCTCCTATAGATTCGTTCAGGTGATTAGTCAATTCCTCCGTAAGAGTGTTTATCACCGAAACGCAATAGTCGTAATCGATTCTTGTAGGTCCTATCAGCCCGATTGAGCCTATGGGTTTGCCGTTAAGCTTGTATGTGGCGCTTATCACGGAACAATCGCTTAATTCGTCTATCTCGGTCTCTTCGCCTATTCTTATGTTTAAGCCCTCTTTTGACATCTCCGAAACAAGTTGGGAAACTAATTCTCTCTTATTGAGTGCTTCCAAGAAATTCTTTGCTTTGTCCATGTCGTTGCGGAATTCGGGATAGTTGAATATTTCCGTAATTCCGTCGGAATAGATTCTGGAAGATACATCTTGGTTAAACATGATTTTTATCGCTTCCACTATATCCGCCAGCATCTTTTGCTCTGTATGGGTGAGTGCATCTATGGCATTTGCAAAACTCTTTACCGAAATTTCCGTTTGCATATCTTTGGCGCAAAGGTTTAAGAAATTCGTGAGCCTTTCAAGCTGCGTGGCACTCGGTATTAGCGATAACTTAAGTTCCGTATTTTTTACGATACCCTCTTTTGTTATTACTACTAAAAGCACCCTGTCTGCATCTATATGCAAAATGCGGATATCTTTGATATTCAGTCCCGAAATATTCGGTGTGGTTACCAAAGATGTGAGGTTCGTGAGCTTTGTAAGTATTTGTGCGGTTTTTTGCATTACTTCATTCAGTTCTCCGAAATAATTCGAATAAAGCTCTCTGACATCGTCTTTGATGTAGCTGTCTATGTTTACTGATTTCATGAATCTATCAACATAAAGCCTGTAAGCTTTATTCGATGGTATTCTGCCTGCCGAAGTGTGTGGTTGGAGCAAAAATCCCATTTCTTCCAAATCCGCCATTTCGTTTCGTATGGTGGCGGAAGATATTCCTATGTTGTATTTTTTTTCGATTGTACGCGAACCTACCGGCTCTGCGGTTTTGATGTAGTCCCTGACGATCGAATATAAAATATCAAACTTCCTTTCGTTCTTATCCATATCAAAACCTTCCTTTTGTTAGCACTCTTTGCTATTGAGTGCTAACAATGATATAAATTTAACACTATTTTGCCCATAAGTCAATAGTTTTATAAAAATTCTCTCATAATTATATTCGCAAAATCAAATCCACGTTCAGTTAACGCATATCCTATAGCAGTTGGGCGCAAAAGTCCCTCATTTTCGAATTTATATATGGTGTCGGCATAGCGTTTATCGAAATCGAGTTTAAACATTCGTCTGAATTCGTATTTATTTATTCCGGAAGTTTTTCTGAGTGCCAACATAAGATAATCGCCTATGAGTTCATCACGATTTTCCTCCGAAATTATTTCGGTTTCCGCCATTTGCGGGGCTTTTATGATAAAATCGTCCAAATCGTTTGCATTAACAAATCTTTTGTTGCCTATAAAGCTGTGTGCTGCGCAACCGAATCCCAAATATTCTTTGAAATCCCAGCAATATAAATTGTGCCTGCATTCGTACCCCGGAAGAGCAAAGTTTGATATTTCGTATTTTTTATATCCTCTAAGTGCCAAGTATTCATTGGCAAGGGAGTACATTTCTCTGTCTAAATCATCATTTTGTTCGTAAAGCCCCTCTTTATAAAGCTGGTTAATGGGAGTTGATTCTTCCAAAGTGAGCGAATAAGCCGAAATATGCTTTGCTCCGCATGACGACACAAAATCAAGTGTGTCCTCAAAATCTTCGATTGTTTGATCGGGAAGTGAGAACATAACATCAAGATTTATGTTTTCAAATCCGGCCCCAAATGCAGAGTCCAGCGCTTTTAAGGTGTCTTCATGAGTATGTATTCTGCCGATTTTTTTCAATAAATCGTTTTGAATTGCCTGCACCCCCATGCTCAGGCGGTTTATGCCGGCTCTGCGGTAGGCTTTCGCCTTTTTGGGGGTTAAGCTGTTGGGGTTTGATTCTATTGATATTTCGCAATTTGATGTTACATTGAAGTTTGTGTTTATAACGCTTAACAAATATTCTATATATTTTTCGTCAACATAACTTGGAGTGCCCCCTCCTATATATATGCTGTCGATTTTAAGTTCTTCGGAATAATTTTCTATTTCGCTGTAGAGTGCTTTAAAGTATTCATCTATTTTGTCATCACTTTTCACATACGAAACGAAGTCGCAATAAGAACATTTCGATTGACAAAAAGGTATATGCACATACAGTGAAAGCCTTTGCAGATTATTCATCGAGTTTCAACACAGCCATAAACGCCTCTTGCGGTATCGACACCTTGCCTATTTGGCGCATACGCTTTTTCCCTTCTTTTTGTTTTTCCAATAATTTTTTCTTTCTGCTTATATCCCCTCCGTAGCATTTGGAGATAACATCTTTTCGTAATGCTCTGACTGTTTCTCTGGCGATTATCTTACCACCTATTGCCGCCTGAATGGGAATCTCAAACATATGCTTCGGAATTTCCTCTTTGAGTTTTTCCGCAACGCCTCTGCCTCGTGAGTAGGCACTGTCGGCATGGACGATAAACGAAAGTGCGTCCACGATTTCGCCGTTCAAGTATATATCCAGTTTGACCAGCTCACTCTTTCGGTAGTCCTTTAATTCGTAGTCTAAAGAAGCGTACCCTTTGGTGCGTGATTTCAGTGTATCGAAGAAATCGTAGATTATTTCGTTAAGTGGCAGTTCGTATTTGAGCATAACACGGTTTTCGATATATTCCATTGTAACAAATACACCTCTTCTGTTTTGACACAAATCCATTACCGCACCCACATAATCCTGCGGTGTCATTATGGAGGCATCCACGAAAGGCTCTTCCATGTAATTTATTTCGGCAGGAGCCGGCAGGTTGGTGGGGTTATCCACCTGAATTACAGTGCCGTCATTTTTGATAACATTATATATAACGCTGGGAGATGTTGTAATAAGATCAAGATCATATTCTCTGTCAAGCCTTTCCATCGTTACTTCAAGGTGCAAAAGCCCCAAAAATCCACATCTGAATCCAAAGCCCAATGCTGCCGATGTTTCCGCTTCGAATGTGAGGGAGGCATCATTTAGCTTGAGCTTGCCGAGTGCCTCTTTCAAATCTTCGTATTTGCTGCCGTCTGCCGGGTATATTCCGCAAAATACCATCGGATTTACATCCTTATATCCGGGGAGTGGTTCGGGAGCTTTGGCATTTGCATGGGTTAAGGTGTCGCCGACTCTCGTATCTTCAACATTTTTTATCGATGCAGTAACATAACCTACTTCACCACTTGATAATTTATCCACGGGCGTGAGAGTGTTGGTAAAAATACCTACTTCGTCTGCTTCGAAAGTTTTGCCCGTTGCCATAAAATAGATTTTATCCCCTGCTTTTAGGCTGCCGTCCATGACTCTTATTGAGCATATTACTCCTCGGTAGGAGTCGTAGTAAGAGTCGAATATCAATGCTCTAAGCGGTTTGTCGTCATTGTTTTCCGGTGGCGGCACGTCTTTTACTATTGCCTCCAAAACATCTTCAATGTTAAGTCCCTCTTTTGCACTGATTCTCGGTGCATCTTCTGCCGGAAGTCCTATGTAATCCTCTATTTCCCTTATAGCCATATCCGGATCTGCACTGGGAAGATCTATTTTATTTATAACCGGAATTATCTCAAGGTTGTTGTCAAGTGCCAAATACACATTTGCCAATGTCTGGGCCTGAATGCCTTGGGTTGCATCCACAATCAAAACAGCACCCTCGCATGCAGCTAAAGAGCGTGAAACTTCGTATGTGAAGTCCACATGCCCCGGAGTGTCGATTAAATTGAGTGTGTACTCATTTCCGTCCTTCGCTTTATATATAAGGCGAACTGCTTGCAATTTTATGGTAATACCTCTCTCCTGCTCAATATCCATTTTATCTAGCATTTGAGGAGTTATCTCCCTTTGAGATACCATACCAGTTTTTTCTATGAGCCTGTCGGCAAGAGTCGACTTGCCGTGGTCTATATGAGCTATAATGCAGAAATTTCTTATTAAATCCTGTTTTGACATAATTCTTCCAACCTTCCTTTTAATAAACTGTCCGTCAAATTTTTGTACAGTTGCATATTCGTTTTGCTCTTAGAATAAAGATTTGCAAGCTGATTCGCAATAGTATTCACTTTCGATATCTCGCCTATCTTTTCTATTGTGCCTGTCGATACATCGTCATAATTGAATATATTCGATACCGATATCAGAATCAGCATATCATTATGAGTATATTCGGTTTTCTTTTCTATGAGTTTGGTATCGAGTGCAATATCAAATACCATCTTTTCGCACCCGATATTATCTATTAACTCTTCATATGTATAGAGCTTGGTTTTATCGGCATATTCAAAGCAATAATTCGTATATTCCCTCATATACACTTTTTTATCACGGTATGCACTGTAAATATCCATACCGTTTTCTTCGGCATATTCTTTTACTAAATCATTATCCTTTTCTATAATCTGTTTTATATCGTTAAAAGATGTACCGAGCTTTTTAAGTGAGGATATTTTCATAAGACGCAAATAATGTATATCGCCGTAGCTTGCCTGATTCACCTCCGGATAATCGGGGGAGGGTAAGAGGTTTATTTCTATGTAATACTTTATCATTCGTTCGCTTACATCATATCCGTTTTGCATAAGCTTATATCTTAATTGCTTCATTTTCATTTGTCGTTTACCTGCCTTGCTATATCGCTTCTGTAATACATTGTGCTGAATGAAGTTCTCAATATCACATCATATGTTTTGTTCCTTGCTTTTTCAAGCTTTTTGTCAAATCCGCATACGCACAGCACCCTGCCGCCGTTTGTGCAAAGGTTGCCCGATTCGTTAATTTTGGTGCGGCTTTGATATATTTTCACCTGAGGTAAAATATTATCGGGCATATTTATTTCGGCCATCAGCGTATTTGCAGATGTGGATATCATCACCACGCTCACAAAGCTCATATCATTCCATTTTATCATATTCGGGTTTAGTTTTGCGTCCGTTGCATTCAGTATCAGCTTTAGCATATCGCCATTAAACCTATTTGCTATTATCGCCATTGCTGTTCCCGATATATGCATATCGTATCCGTTGAGAATGAGTTTATCTTCTTCTATGGTTACCTTTACTCCCAAGAAACCTTTGTAATTAATGCCCATATTTGTTAATTCGTTCATCAATGGGGTGAGTATCTCACGAGATAACATATGAATGTATAAATCCTGCGATTTGCCATCGTGGTAGCAGCCCATGCTGGAGGTTTTACTTCCTTCGTCGTAATCATACATACGGTTGTAGGAAATGCATCTCATAAGCGCAACCACGCTTTTGCCGTCAGCCATGCATGTATACGAAACGGTGTTGTCGTTTTCCGCTGTACTGTATTCTATGCCTAACTTTTCGCATATCGGCTTCATGTTATCCGATCTGACGATATAACGAAGGTCCTCCGCATATGGCGCAAATATTTTTATGCCGTGGGATTCGAATTTCATTGCTATATCGTTTTGAATCGGCACATGCGAGCAGGTTATGGCAAGCCCTATGTGATTTTTTACGCTGAACTCCACCAATTTATCGGTTTCGCTCAATGCGATATCTTCGGTTATCGCAATTTGTGCTATTCCGGGGTTTCCGGGAGCGCAATAAATGGTGTCGCAAAGAGGGCTTTGTTTAATTTTTTCTATAAGTGCGTGTTCGCAACTGCCTGAGCCTATTACCAAAATATTCATAGATAAATTATATCATATAATAGTACGCAAAAATGAATTATTTGTTCTGATTTGATTGGAAATAATAAATAAAATTTAACCAATGTATCCAAATATGCGAAAAAGATTCGGAATGTAGCACGGTTTCTTATGAAATCTTTATAATAATCTTTACAATTTATTTTAATATTTTAAGGTCAACCATCAACTGAAAATGTATTTTGGTATTATAATATAAAAAACTTTTCATTGGAGTTCATAAATGAAGTACGAATTAAAAACTTATAAAAGGCTCGATGCTTTAATAGGGAGTTTTATCGGCATTTTGGCCATGATAACTGCAATATGCCTAAAGAAAAATCTTTTGGGGCAATATTGCTTATTATCTGTGCGTGTGTCGGATTTGTAGTATGTAGTGTTTTGGAAAAAACTAATAAACATAAACAATTTTACATATATCCCGAAAGAGCAATAAATCATATTTCAATACAGTATAAAAATATATTAGGGAAAATAAATGGAGGTAATGCTATGCAAAATGAGCAAATAGAAAAAGCTATCGCTTGGAACCCGTGGCACGGATGTAAGAAAGTCAGCCCCGGATGCAAAAACTGTTTCGTATATAAAATGGATCGCCGCTACGGACGAGATACCACAATTATAACTAAGGGCAAAACGACTTACGAACTAAAAGATAAAGACTGCCCACCCAATTCGTTGGTAAAGTTATGCTTTTCATCGGATTTCTTTATTGAAGAAGCCGATGAATGGAGAGAGGGCTGTTGGGACTTTATCCGCCGAAGACATGACTGTATTTTTGTTACCACCACAAAGCGCCCGGAACGAATCAAGGACTGTGTTCCCTACGATTGGGGTGATGGTTGGGATAATTTTCATTTGAGCATTTCCATCGAAAATCAGCAAATGGCGGATATTCGTATTCCGCACTTTTTAGATGCACCGCTATCTCACAGAGAGGTGTTTTGTTCTCCTCTTATTGCACCGATAACCATCGGAAAATATCTTGACACGGGTCTAATCAAGTGTGTAAATGTCGGAGGTGAAATGGCACCGAAAGCCGATGTCAGAGCCATTGAATACGAGTGGGTAAAATCACTTTACTTGGAAGCTACGCAAAGAGGAATCGAATTTTATTTTCATCAATGCGGTTCGATGTTTTTAAAAGACGGAGTCAATATCGGTAAGTGGAATCTTAATGAGCAGATAAAAAGAGCCGAAGAAATTCAGCATGAGTTGGAAGAACTGTATTCATAAATAATATATTAAAAGCCCAATAAGTAATTATATAAGCTGTTGGCTCTATCCCTTGATAAATTCGATAATTTGGTATATAATCTTGTATATATTATCAATTATATTCGGAGAAAATAATGAACTGGAACGAAGTAACTGTATATACGAAAAAAGAATCTATCGAATCCCTCAGCGGTGCAATAATGGATTTGGGAATAAGCTCCTTTGTTGTGGAAGAACCCGAAGAAATACTTTCTTTCATAGAAGAGAATTCCGATAAATGGGATATGCTCGATGAAGAGCTGGAAGGCTCAATCAAAGCCATTCGCCCGAATATCAAGCTTTATGTGGCTGATGATGAGGACGGCAATTCACTCATGGGTGCATTAAACGATATGATAGAGTCATTAAAAAATTCGGGAAATGAAATGTTTGATTCCCTTGAAATTGAGTCAGTCAATGTAAAAGACGAAGATTGGCAATATAATTGGAGAGAGTTCTTTAAGCCCTTTACCCTCGGAGGAAAGCTTTACATTAAGCCCGTTTGGGTGGAAAATGATTTTGATGGCAGAATCACCGTGGAAATTGACCCCGGTTCAAGTTTCGGCTCAGGTCAGCATGAAACTACCAGAATGGCTCTCGAAGCGTTGGAAAAATATGTTTCCGATGATGTATATGTTGCCGATATCGGCAGCGGCAGCGGTATTCTTTCCGTGGCTGCGGCAAAGCTCGGTGCTAAAAGAGTAACAGCCGTTGATATAGACGAAAACGCCGTAATTGCCACAAAAGAATGTGCAGTTCTTAATAATGTGCAGGATAAAGTCGAAGCAATTTGCTCTGATCTTGCCGAAGCGTTAAAAGACAAGCCCGATGTGGTAGTTGCCAATATTTTTGCAGGTCCTATTTGCACTTTGGCATCTCAGCTTAAAGATATCCTCACCAAAGGTGCTATCTTTATATCAACCGGTATAATCGAGTCCAGAGCCGATGAAGTTAAACAAGCCTACATAGATAACGGCTATGAAATAATCGAAGTTCGCAATATGGGACAATGGTATTTGATTGTAGGGCAAAAATAATAAAATAATAACAGCGGCTTAATTATGTTTTAATAAAGCCGCTGTATATTTTACAAAAAAGAATCGGTGTGGTTATGAACGGTAGATTTCACAAATCAAAGACAGATAAAAAATTCGGTGGTGTTTGCGCCGGTATTGCCGAAACATTCGATCTCGACATTGCGATAGTTCGTATTGCCGCATTTTTTTTGTGTTTGTTTTACCCCACAACATTGATTCTTTATTTGATTCTGGCGGTTACTTTGCCCAGCGGATATGAAAATACCGAAGAAGAAACAAATAAAAATAATCTGTCCCGATTGGAAATGAGCCAAGGTATAAAGAAAACCTGCATACAGGCTCTTGTAATAGGACTTATCGGTGCGTTTGCCGGGGGAGTTATATATAAAAAAGTATTTTTATTTGATGTGGCATTTGTCGATGTATTGGGTTTTATGACTTTGGCAATAGGTATTTTCCTCTTTATGAGCAGCATGACGGAAATCGACAACAATAATGTCAAAATAACCAAAGTAGCTTTGGGTTCGGTAATTTCGTTTATTGCCATAACCAAAATCATTAAAATACTTAAATTCGACTCACTTCCCATGGAGCATTTGTGGCATTCCGTTTCGTATTTATGGCCTATATTGGTAATATGCCTTGGCATTACCGTGGTTGTGCCGAAAAAAAGAACAGCAATCATAATATGGCTGATTGCTGCTTTAATAATCATTTTATACACTTTTGCAAGGCTGATTTCGGTAATGTTCTGATTTAAGAATTCATTACATTAGATAGATGTGCAAAATCCTCCAGTGAAAGTGTTTCTCCCCTGATACTGCACTCAAAGCCTGCTTCGTTTATTTTTTTTGCGGCTTCGTCTTTTGAAATATTAAAGTATGAGCTTATGCAATTTTGTAATGTTTTTCTTCTCATTGAAAATGCCGCTTTTACGGTTTTTACAAAAACCTCTTCGTTATCCACTTTCACCGGTGAGCTTTTAAGCGGAATGATTTCCACCACCGACGAATCCACTTTCGGCGCAGGGATAAAATTGGTATGCGAAACATCAAAGAGTTTTCTTGCATTGGCATAATAATTTAAAAGCACCGTAAATGCGGAGTAGTTTTTGCTGCCCGGTTTTGCCGATAAACGCTCTGATACTTCCTTTTGCACCATAACGATGATTTTTTCGAATTTGTATTCCGACTCAAGCAGAAGGAGTATTACTGAAGATGTTATGTAATACGGAAGATTCGATATTGCTTTAAGTCTGCCGTGTGAAGCAGAGTTCGATAAAATTTCGGAAAGGTCTGTTTTTAATATATCGTTTTTGACTATTCTCAAATTATCGTATTCTTCGAAAACTTCGTTTAATACTCCAATTGCAAAGGGGTCTATTTCAACGGCTATTACTTCTTTTGCTTCTTTTACCAAAAATTGGGTGAGCGCTCCGAACCCCGGTCCTATTTCAAGCACGGTTTCGTCGGGTGATATATCAAGCTCCTCCACTATCTTCCTTGCCACATTTTCATCGCGCAGAAAATTTTGTCCTAAATTTTTCTTAAAAAAGAAATCATTCTTTTTCATATATTCCGTAATTACGGAAGGTGCTGTCATGTTTTTCATTTTAACTCCTTACTGAATACACATCTTCCAATGTTATTGCCTTTGTTATTATAATCGATAATGCATATGTTGCAATGCTCAAAAGTATTGATATTATTACCGCAATTTTAAATGATACTATATAAAGTAATGCTTTGTATGAAAATATACATACAATCGTCATTATTATGCAGGAAAAAATTATTTTGCTTATCGGTTTAACAAGGATGTCAATTCCCACATATTTTTTCACCGAGATGAAATTAAGCATTGCAAT
The DNA here is from genome assembly GCA_964644555.1 of uncultured Lachnospiraceae bacterium. Taxonomy (GTDB): domain Bacteria; phylum Bacillota; class Clostridia; order Eubacteriales; family Anaerofustaceae; genus RUG14186. The sequence goes on from CAZXWI010000009.1 coordinate 13,666, forward strand.
GACGAATGTTGCCGCAATGGTGGATATTATTGCTCCGTATATGTTGAGTGATGGTATCTTAACCAAAGTCATGTTTAATATCAACTTGATTATTCCGCCAATCGTCATATTTACAAGAGGTGAAATGTAATGCCCTGCTCCTTGCAAGATACCTTGCATACAGCTCATTGTAACACAAAATATTATGCTCGGCGATAAAAGCGAGAGCATCTCATGGCCGCTTGATGCTTTGGAAAACAACAAAGCTATTATCGGCTCTGCCAAAATACATAATCCGATTGAGGCAGGAAGTGCAAATAAGAGCGAGAGCTTTATTGCCAAAGTCGATTTCTGTTTTGCTTTTTGCTTATCTTTTTTTATTATTGATTCGCTTATTGCAGGCACAAGGCTTGCCGAAAGAGAAACCCCTATAACCAGCGGCACATTTACCAATGTTTGCGCCTTAGATGTCATTTGCCCGTAAAGGTCGGTTATCTTTGATGCGCTGTAGCCTATCTGCCTTAAGCTGTTTGATATGGTTATGGAGTTGATAAGATCCATAAGGGTATTTATCACACTGCTTAACATAAGCGGAATTGCTATTAAAATAAGCCTTTTTAATATCGAGCGTGTGCTTTCGGGTAACTCATTTGTTTTAATTGAAACAAAATCGTTTTTATGCTTGTTTTGATATATTCCGAAAGCTATATATAAATATATAAATGCCGCTACACCTCCTGCCACAGCACCGAACGAAGCTCCTGCCGCCGCAAAGGCTACACCTCTTGTATTCATAAGGTATACGCTGAGGCTCACTCCGCACACGACTCTGCCTATTTGCTCTATCAGCTGTGAAATGCTCGTGTGAGTCATATTCTGCATTCCTTGGAAAAATCCCCTTACGGCTGAAATAAGGCACACGAAAAAGGGGGAAGCCGATATCGCAACTATGCTGTAGTAGGCATTTTCGTCCCATGAAAATAATTTTATGAATGTTTTTGCTCCGGCAAACATTGTAACGGATGCGGCAATGCCGAATAGCGCAAGGGTTACGAAAGCGATATAAAATATTTTATATGTTTTTTTGTAATCCCCCTGTGCCACACACTCCGAAACCATTTTGGATACTGCTCCCGGAAGACCTGCCGTGGAAACGGTGAGCAGTGTCGAATACAGCGGATACGCATATCCGTATAAGCCCATGCCGTAATCTCCGATGATGTTGGTGATAGGTATTTTAAAGAACATTCCCAAAAATTTGGATAACAAAGCGCCTAATGAAAGTATCAAAGCTCCCATTACATAGTTCTTCTTTTTGGTCGTATTCACATCAAAACTCCAATATTTTAATTTTATCGGTACATTATATTATATATCAGCAGGCTTGGATTTCATACCTAATGAAATTCAAAATAAAAAAATTAGCGGCAATGTAAAAAAATAATCTTTCTTAGATTGACACTTTCATTTTAATATGATAATATATTTAAGCAGTTTGCCTTCTTAGCTCAGTAGGTAGAGCACCACCATGGTAAGGTGGGGGTCATCAGTTCGAATCTGATAGAAGGCTCCATAGTAAATTCAGCTCCGAAAACGGAGTTTTTTTAATTTTAATGATTTTTTTGTAAATACATTCCCATTCTTTATAATGAATTATTCGTTGAATTGTGAGTTTTTTGTGTTACAATACAAATATAGAAACTTCAGAGGTCGTTTATGTACACATATATAAAAGCCAACTCCTTAGCAGAGGGAATCGAACTCTCCATGAGAGCATTAAGTACCAATGCTCATGTGCAACAAAGAGAAAATCAAGACAGAACCAACGAAATGAAAGAAATACAGCTTGTGCTTGATGTAATAAATCCGTTAAGCGAACCTTTTATCAGCAAAGCAATGCCCTGCGACTTAAAAGCACTCGCTTCATATGAGGACGAATTTATCAACGGCACTGCCGATAACTTAGGTTGGAAATATACCTACCACGGATTATATTCTCCGTTTTACGAAAAGGTTTTAGCCGAGCTTAAACGAAACATCAACACAAGACGAGCCGTTATTGCTCTCGGGCAAGGTGATATCAACTTCACTTCCGACCCGCCGTGTCTGCAGCTACTCATGTTCACGGTAGTTGAAGGAAAACTTGAATTAACCTGTGTATTCAGAAGTAATGACGGTGTCAAAGCTTTTCCCATGAATATTCAAGCCATTGCCGCACTTCAGCGAAAAGCAGCGAATGACATGAATCTTCCCGTAGGAGAACTTCACTACATTGCAAATAATTTCCATGCCTATCAAAATGATTTTAATCAACTCGACAGCTACATCAAACTCTTCGACAAATATCCTGTTGAAAAGCGTACCTATTCTTTTGATGAATATAAAAAAGCAAAGGAAAAGGCAGGGTTATAAATAAAAAGGCATTCTCTTTAATAAAAAAGAGGATGCCTTCTATTCTTCTATAACTAATTTCCCACATAGGTTTACTTAACTTTAATATATTCGCCTGGGTTTACATAATCCGAGAACGCTATTACCCCAAAATGAAGGTGAGTTTCTTCTGCACTTTCCGCAGCCGCACTATTTCCCACATATCCGATAACATCACCCTCGGACACCCTTTGATTAAGCGTTACTTTTACATCTTCCGATAAATTTGCATATATGCTGTATATCCCTTGTGAATGCTCCACTTTGACAAGCTTACCCAATCTGTCATCATTTGAAATTTCGACTACCTTTCCTGCATATGCACACTTGACCTCTTCGTTTGCACTTGCTTTTATATCGATTCCCGTATGGTCGCTTCTATATTCATTATAGGTTTTCGAATATACGGGAGTAGTGTTGTAGCTGTAGTCCATAACGATTTCTTTTGAGGAAACCGGCCATGTGGCATTTGCTAAATCGTACCCATCCACGGAAACGGTAATGCTGTTTTCGGCATTTTGTGCGTTGGCTGTGTCGGGAGTTTCGCTCTCATATTCGCTTTCAGCATTATCAATAAGCTCCGGTTCGGAATTACTCTCGGAATTTGCACTTTGACGTTTTTCGTTATTAAGTGCTTTATTTGGATTGATATCCAATACATCTTCGATGGATATCTTGGATAAGTCCTCGTTATTTTGGCTTATCTCTTTGTTATCGGTATTTATTTCGGAAGTGGGCATTGTAAATTGCGATACCACGCCCAAGCAGACCAAAATTACGGCGGAAACAGCGATTGCCGTAAATAATGTATTCCTGTTTTTATTCTCTTTCATAATCTTTCCTTCTTTCGGTAGCGGTAATTTTGTTTTTATTATTACCCGAAAGAGGATTAATATACACTAAGGCGGCAAGATTATTCCTGCCGCCTTATAAATTATTGTACATTGATTAATTCGTATTCTTTTGAACCTATGCCCAAGTTTTGTGCACATTCGATAGTATATTCACCGTTTCTTGATTCGATTCGCTCAAGCAGGTGTTCTTTACCCGGGTCATCGCTTTGTCTTACCAAGTCGATGCAGGCTTTATCTATAGCTACAGGATCGATTGATACCAATATTCCGATATCCTTCATGCATGGGTCTTCTGCCACTGCACAGCAGTCGCAGTCAACCGACATATTTTTCATTACATTGACATAGATGATATTGCCTTTGAAATAATCGACAACGCTCTTTGCCGCATCTGCCATGGAGGCTAAGAATGAATCGTGATCTGAACTCCATATTTTTTCGGGCTCTCCTGCTCCATGGATATAGGCTTTCCCGAATGAAGATGCAATCCCTATGGAAAGCTGTTTTAACGCTCCACCGTATCCTCCCATGGGGTGGCCTTTAAAGTGCGAAAGAACCAAGAGTGAATCGTAGTTTTTGAGGTTTTTTCCCACATAATTCTTTTTTATTACTTTGCCGTTTGGAATCTCAAGCTCGATATCATCTCCTTCGGCATCTAAAAGATCAAATGGGAAATATTTTGTCCATTCGTGCTTTTCTATGGCTTTTAGGTGCTTCTCTGTAGTATTGCGTTCGCCGTCGTATGCGGTGTTGCATTCGGTTACTGTGCCGTTAGTGTAACCAACGATGTCTTTCCAAAATTCAGGTTTGAGAAAGTTTTGGTTGCCCACTTCGCCGCTGTGGACTTTGATGGCTACTTTGCCCTCAAGCTTCTTTTCATTTTCTGCCATTTTGTAAAGCTGTAATACTTTGGCAGGTGAAATTTCCTTTGAAAAATAAATTTTTGCGCTCATTTTATTTTCCGCCTTTCTTTTTTTATTCTTCCGCAAATCCGAAATCGAAAGTTATTACGGTATGGTATATCATCTTTTCTCCCGATAGGGAATTATCTATTTTTTCTTTTATTTCGTCATTACTAAGCTCGAATTTATACGGCACAACCACATCGAATATGAGGTTTGTATTTTCTTCTCCCCTTACCATTCTGAAATCATGCATGCCGAGTTTCGGTGATATCTCTTTTATTATAGAGTTTAACCTCTCTTTCATTTCGTCCACTTCCGGATCTCCCACTAAAATAGGGTCATAATGTATGGACATATATATGTTCTTTTGTGCATACAAATCTCTTTCTATGGTGTCGATTATTTCGTGGCTCACCATCGGGTCCGCTGCATAATCCATCTCCACATGGCAGCTGCCGAAGCGGTTATTTGCGCCGTAGTCATGAAGCATGAAGTCATGCACTCCGAGGATTCCTTCGTAGCTCATTATTTTTTGCTTTATTTCGTCATGCTCCTCTTTGCTTATTCCCATACCCATTATAAGATCAAAGGATTCCTTTATAAAGGATATTCCGCTGTAGCATATAAACAGCGCAACACCAAGCCCTAAGTAGCCATCGATTTTAATTTTGAAGTAACTTGCCATAACTCCGCCTGCAATTACCGCACAGGTCGATATTATATCGTTTCGGCTGTCTGCTGCGGCGGCCAAGAGAACAGTGGAATTTATTTTTGTGCCTATCTTTTTGTTGAATATGCTCATCCATAATTTAACGAATACCGACAAAACCAGTGCCAGCACAAACGGCAAACTGAGAGTTACTTCACTTGGTGTTATAATTTTTTCAATACTCGATTTCCCAAGCTCAAAGCTTACTGCCAATATCAAACAGGCAACTATCATTGATGCCAAATATTCAAATCGGGCATGCCCATAGGGGTGATCCTCATCGGCAGGGCGAGATGATATCTTAAAGCTTACCAATGATATTAAGTTTGATGATGCATCCGATAAGTTGTTGAAAGCATCTGCAATTATTGATACACTCATGCTTATTTTGCCTATCATGAGTTTTAATAAGAATAAGATAACATTTAATACTATGCTTACCGTCGAAGCAAGATTTCCGATTTTGGTTCGCACTTTAGAATCGGAAACATCATCGCTGTTTGGCACGAATAATTTAAGTAAAAAGTTTGTCATTGTTTTGTCCTTAGTTTTAAATTGATTATTCCAAAATATTTTCGCCGTCTGTTTCGAAAATGTATTCCGTTTTGCAGAAATTGCATACCGCACGTATCGGCTCTTTCTTGGAGGCTAAGTCTTTGATATCGTCCTTTGATAGGCTCATAAGTGCAGTGTAGTATCTTTCGCGTGAACAATTACATCTGTATTCTATTTCATGATGAGATGTTATCTCGAAATCTATTTTGTCAAAAACAGAGCCTATGATTTCTTCGTCCGACATATTTTCGTATATCATCGACGAAATGCTCTTAATATTTTTAATGTTTTCTTCTATTTGATTCAGCACTTCTTCGTCATAAAACGGCAAAAGCTGCATAATGTATCCGCCTGCGGCAGAACAAATGTAATCGGGTTCTACCCTTACTCCCAATGCACATACGGTTGGCACTTGCTCGCTGTTTGCGTAATACGATGTGATATCTTCCGCTATTTCGCCGCTTACCAATTCGCACATTGCAGTGTGAGGTTCTTTAAGCCCCAAATCTCTTATTACAATCAAGTTTCCTTCGCCTACAGCTCCACCCACGTCGATTTTTCCGGGTGTTTTGGAGGGCAGTTCCACATCGGGGTTGTCGATATATCCTCTTACATTGCCGATTTGGTCACTTACGCAAACCACATTTCCCGCAGGTCCATCGCCTCTTATTTGAAGGGTTAAGGTTTCTTTTTCGCCTTTACCCATGCTACCCATTATGGAGGCTGCGCTTAATGCTCTGCCCAAAACAGCCGTTGCCGTAACGCTCAAATTATCTTGAATGCGCTTTTCCTCGCATATTTTTGTTGTGTTTGCAAAAATCAATCTGGCACTGCCGTCTTTTGTGATTGCCGTGGTAATATATGAATTTTTCATTTTTCTCCTTTTGTTGCCTAAATATTAGTTTTCAATATATATGTTTAATAAACCTGTTTTTGATAATTATACCACACCTTAATACAATTTTGTCAAATTAAGAAGTGAATAATACAAAAATGAGGGATAATAAAAACGGCATATTAAATGCCGTTTAAATTTATTTCATAACAAAGTTTTCAGCTCCGTCGGAATAATATATTTCGTATTCATCTGTTATAAATATAGCATAAACTCCGTCAATGGAATTAATAAGCTTAAGTCCTTCTTCCAGCCCCAAAGCGAATGTAACAGTGCTGAGTGCATCTCCGTCAACGCTCTTTTCGCTTAGTATGCTCGTGCTTAAAAGGTTGTTGTCGTAGCCATAACCGGTTTCCGGATTTAGTATGTGGTGATATTTTTTGCCGTCTATTTCAAAATATCTTTCGTATACCCCCGATGAAACTATCGACATATCATCTACCGACAAAACCAAAATGGTCTCGTTGGTGTCTCCGAAAGGCTTTTGTATGCCCACTTTAAAGTTGTCACCGTTTGGCTTTTGGCCTACGCACAGGGTATTACCGCCTAAATTTATCAAAGCAGAGGTTACACCCTTTGAAAGTAAAAATTCCTTTACTTTATCTGCAATGTATCCTTTGGCTATCCCGCCTAAGTCAAGGCAGGTTTTCTCATCGGTGAAAGTGATTTCGTTTTGAGAGATATTTACATTTTTGTAGTTAACATGGGTTAATGCATCGGAAAGCTCGGTTTCATCTGGCAGAACTTTTTCGAGCTCGTTGAATTTCCAAAGTGAACTTACGGGAGCTATCGTTATATCAAACTTTCCACCGGACAATTCGGAGTAATAAAGTCCTTTTGATATAAGCTCAATCGTATCATCGCTTACCGATGAAATTTCTTTGTTGTTAAGACGCGAAATTTCGCTTGTCGGAATAGTTCTGCTTAGGAGGTTTTCATAGCTTTGTATAAGCTCGAAACATTCATCCAGTACACTTTCATCGCACTCTGAGTATATGGTTATTGTAACATAGGTATTAAGAAGTATTCTCGTTTCCGATATTTTGTCATTTTGATTTTCGGTAATGCCGCACCCGGAAAGCGAAAATACCATAAGTAAAGTGAGTATTAAAGCACTTATTCGTTTTAGCAGTTTCATATTATCCTCAAATTAAATTTAATACAAAGACCTTGAACGGTACGAATATGCTGACAGTGCGCATGTTATCGGAACACTTATGCTGATTCCTGCAATGCATGCCGTTACCTTAAACAGCTGGCTTGCTATTTCGTTAAGGTTAAGCAGTTCATATATCGGCATATTGCATCCTGCGTAAATCAGCCAAGTCGGCACTATAGGTACCAAAGATGCGAATAATACGGTGAGAACATTTCTTGAAAGAACATTTCTTCCGCTTTGCATTCCGTATTTAAAAAGATTGGAGCGGGAAATATATTTATTCATTTGTTTTGCTTCATACATTTCTTCGCTTATGCAGCAATTAACGCTCATTGCCGCTCCCATGCTCATAAGCATGGCAAGGGCAAATGTTAAACCGCTGAGGTTTAGAGCTATGCTTTTAGGCAAAAACGACATAAGCTCGGTTTCGGCACTGCTTATTCCCGATAAATGCGCCATATTTTCGGCATAAAGCCCTATAAGGGCCGATATTATAACGGATATCATACAGCCCAAAAGAGAAATAAGCCCCTGTTTATTAAGCCCCATTTCGGTAAATACATTTATGCACAATATCAAAACGCATATCGGCAAACAAAGAATTATCGGAGAAACTCCTTTGAGCATAAACGGCACAAAGAAGAAGTGGTAAGACAAGGCGAATATCAATATCGTTCCTATAAATCTAAGCCCTACGCTGAGCCCCACTGCACACAGAATAACGCTTGCACAAATGAGCATAAGTCCGAGCGATTCGACTCTGTAGTAATCGTATATGTATAAACTCTTTATATCCGATGAATCCTCTTTCAATTCCGCCGAGAGCATTACCAAATCGCCAGTTTCGAATATTTTCATGTCATATGCATTGGTATTGGTGTAATTGGTTATTTCGTATATTCTGTTTTTAAACTTTCCCGAAAGAATCTTAACTTGGCATATTTGCTGAATTTCTCCCTCGGTAAATGTGTCCACCTGAGCTTTGGTTAGCGTTTCCACTTTCACCATCTGCGCCTTGTAATAATCGACTACTGCTCCCGTGCTGACATTTTCCAAGGTTTGCTGAGTTCCGTCGGTTACGGGTTCTTCAGCTGTTTCTTGCGATTGATTTGCCTCATTGCTTTGAGGCAAGGCACTTTCCTCGGCATAAGCGAAAGAGGAAAATGCCGTAAATACGCATAGTAGTAATATTAATAATACCGCAGTTTTTTTCATTTCTTACCTCTGTATTGTAAAATCAAAGTTATGATTTAAGAGCATACTGAAAGTCAACGAATATGCTCATTCAACTGAATTATACCTCTATACAATCTTGTTACAAAGATGTTACATGTTAATTATGTGTAAAGTCGCTTCCCTTGCTGCCATTATCCCCGCCACAGACGGCACGAATATCATGCTTGCCGGTACACGGTTTTTAACTATCGGTTCTTCCTCGGAATAGATTACTTTCATCTTTTTTATGTTTTCTTTTCTTGCAAGAGTTCTGACCGCTTTGGCAAGGGGGCATATCTTGGTTTTGTAGATATCGCTTATTGTAAGCATTTCGGGACGGAGCTTGTTTCCCGTACCCATTACGCTGATATGAGAAGTATTATTTTCTTCGCATATTTTTGCTATTTTTACCTTTGCGCTCACATTATCTATTGCATCTATTACATAATCGCATTTTTGCAAATTTAAACTTTCTATATTATCCGTATTTAAAAATAATTCAATGGTTTGTATTTCGCATATCGGGTTGATATCGGCTATACGCTCTTTTGCTATTTCTGTTTTGTGCTTTCCCTTGGTTGAAGAGAGTGCATACAGCTGCCTGTTGAGGTTTGATTCCGATACAGTATCAAAGTCAATAAGCGTAATATGACCGACTCCGCTTCTGGCTAATGCCTCCGCAGCAAACGAACCGACGCCTCCCAAACCTATAACGCATACAGATGCTTTTTTTAATTTTTCGATTGCTTCATCACCCAAAATAGGCAATGAACGAGTATAGATATTTTCCATAAAATTCAGTATAACATAATTTATTATTATTTCCTGTGCAATAACTTAAAAATATTATTAATCCTGCCTGCAAGTGCTTTTATTGAATTAGGCTGTATGTTATGGTAAAATTTACTTATGAAAATTACTTGTTTTATAAAAAAGCTCATAATTTGTTTTGTTATGGTGGTAATTATATTCGGTGCTGTCGCCTGCCGTGAAAATTCTGCCGAAAAAACATTAGAAAAATATTTTTCTTCTCTTAATAACTTGGATTTCGAATCTGCAGGAGAACTGTCGGGCGAAGAAGAGTTTTACGAAAAAGCCTTTGATATATTCGAAGTTTCCGATGATACCGACAAATACGAAAAATTGCAAAGTATGTATTTTGTCGAATTTGTCTATTCCAATATTTCATGCGAAATAATTTCAGAGGTTATCATTGATGATGAGAATATATTCCACTGCATTATCAAAGCATATGACGCCACCGAAGTTATTGAAAAGGTCGGGCTTGATGCATTTGAGTTAATGCAAACCGAAGAATATATTAATTCATCGGATAACGAAAAATACGATATGCTCTGCGAAAAATTAGCTGAGAGCTACGAAGAAATGAAAGAATGTATCGAAAAAAAAGAATCCGAAATAGATATTCGTGTAATAAAAAAAGACAGAAAATATTTTGTAGTGCCGAGTGCGGCACTCTTTAACGCATTGGGAGGAAATATAAATAAATGACATTTAATATAGGCGCACATATTTCGATAGCAAACGGATACGAAAAAGCAGTAAGAGATGCCATATCAATAGGGGCTGATACATTCCAGTTTTTTACAAGAAACCCAAGGGGCGGCTCAGCTAAGGAGCTTGACCCAAATGATGTAGCAAATGCCGAAAAGCTTCTTTGCGAATATAATTTTGCTCCCATTTTGGCGCACAGCCCCTACACCATAAACATGGCAAGCGACAGAGAAGACGTAAGAGAGGGGGCAAGGGAGCTTATTCGCTACGATATGCAAATATTGGACTCTCTTCCTTGCAGCCTTTACAATATTCACCCCGGCAGCCGAAAAAAAGACACTGTAGAGGAGGGCATAGCAAGAATCATAAGTGCCGTAAATGATTCTTTAAAAGAAGAAAATACCTCTGAATTTTTATTTGAAACCATGAGCGGCAAAGGCGGCGAAATGGGTCGCAACTTCAACGAAATAGCGGATATGATAGACGGCATAACTCTTAAAGATAAGATTGGAGTGTGCCTTGACACATGCCATGTTTTCTGCGCAGGATATGACATTGTAAATGATTTGGATAAAGTTTTGACCGAGTTTGATAATATCATCGGGCTTAACAGGCTAAAAGCCATTCATCTTAACGACACCATGAATGATTTTGCCACCAATAAAGACCGCCATGCCAAAATAGGTCAGGGGTATATAGGATTTGATGCAATAGTTCGAATCATTAACCACCCTGCCTTTGATAACATACCGTTTTATTTGGAAACACCCAATGACTTAGCCGGATTTAAAGAAGAAATCGCACTTCTTCGCGATAATTATAAAGGCTAGTTGGATTTGGGGTATCACATGAAAATAAAAAAGATTATTATATTCGCACTTTTGCTTATATGCCTAATCAGCACATCTTGCAGCCGCAATACAATAAGCGAAAGTGCCGAAAAGGGAATAAGTATATCTTATCTTAAAGATTCGATTATAGAAGAAACCGATAATTATATTTCAATTACCGATAAAGACGATAAAATCAATATGATAATTACCGTAACGGATATTTACGAGAGTATATCAGACGAATATAAAGATATCCTTGATATCCCCAAATTAAATATTCAATCGGGTGCATTCGACTCCACCTATAACAATTATGTTTATGTGGGAAGTTTATTTAATTATCTTATTGAGGGTAACGCATACGAATTAAGCCCGTTGTGGGTGGATAAAACCAAGTTCGGCACAGAGGATTATTTTGCCTATTATGCCCCTTTAAAAGGAAAAGATAATTGCGGATACATCTACGAAACCGTGCAAAACGCAAAACTGTATGTAATATGCATATATATAAACGATACATATGATGTAATACTGGATTATTCCGAAGATGTCAATACATTGTTAGACGGATTAACATTTACATATTCCGAATCGTAAAAATAAGGGCAGAAGATTTTCACTCTGCCCTTAAAATATAATTTACTTTTTCTCTTCTATTTCTTCCAGTGCTATATTTTCGAAAAACATTTTGAAATATTTTACCAATGCGTTTCCTATAAACAGAATGAAAGCCAAAATAAGCATAAGGCACATTGGTACGCTGTAGTCAAGGAATGTTGTTGAAATATAAGGCATAAGAGCGATAACATCGCTTTCAGCCATTGCATAGGACTCAGCTGTGAGTGCTATCTGATCGTAATACACATTAAGCGAAACTGCATATAATGCCACAACTAAAATAAGTGCAATAATGCCGAAGATGAAAAATACGGTTTGTTTCTTCAATGGTCATTTCCTTTCTTATAAAATAATGCAGTTATAATGATAAAACACTATAACCGCATTTCATAACGATTATTTAATTTTTAATTAATTTATAACTCATTCCACAATAACTTTTTTTAGGTTTGCAAAACGAGGAAGTCCGTTTTGGTACACCGTGTCGGTTTCGCCTATAATGAGTGGTGCAGCATATTCTATAAATTCGTTTGTTACGCCATAGCCGTCCTCTCTTATCCATGAAAGAGGTATTTTCTTTTCAAAGTTAGCTGCTTTTTCTAATGGGACAAGCTCGATTTGCGTTTCATATGGCTCATTTGATATTCTTTTAATACCCACCATATAACCGCTGTTGCCTTTTAATGCTTCTTCTACGGCGGATTTACCGACATTTATCGCTTCATTGCGGTCTGTTTCCGAGGCAATGTGTGCAGCGCAGCGCTGGAGCAAGCTAAGCTCAATGGAGCGTGTTTTGACATTTATTCTTTCTTTTACCATAGCTTTGAGGAGCGCTCCCAGCCCTCCCATTTGCACATGGCCGAAAGCATCGGTGGAATCTTTTGCCGGTGCGTAGTCCGAAATGTATTTGCCGTTTTTATCTCGAACCCCTTCCGATACCGCAATCAATACATTTTTATCGTATTTAACTCTTTGCTCTATCTGATTTACGAAATCATCAAGATCAAACGGAACTTCCGGCAAACATACGAAATCAGGTCCTTCGCCGAAGTGCGAAGCCAATGAAGCAGCCGCTGTAAGCCAGCCTGCATTTCTGCCCATTATTTCCACAATTACCACCTGAGGCGAATCGTATACCGTGGCATCTTGATATATTTCCATTAATGTGCTTGCCACATATTTGGCGGCAGAACCAAAGCCAGGGCAGTGATCCGTTCCGTATACATCGTTATCTATTGTTTTCGGTACACCCATTACTCGACATTCGTAGTTTACGCTTTCAAAATATCGGCTGAGTTTGTCGCATGTGTCCATGGAATCATTTCCGCCTATGTAAAAGAAGTAGCGAATATCGTATTTACGAAAGACATTGAGAATTTTTACATAATCCGAATCGTCTTCATCAAAATTACTCAATTTATAACGGCACGAACCCAGCGCCGATGACGGAGTTGTCGAAAGAAGATTGATTTCTTCTTCGTCCTCTTTCGAAAAATCTATCAATTTGTCTTGCAGTATCCCTTTTATTCCGTGAGTCGCTCCGTAGACTGCGGTTATGCTTTCGTTTTGAAGGGCTGCTTTTACTACCCCGTATAAACTTGCGTTGATAACCGAAGAAGGCCCTCCGGATTGACCTACAAGGCAAGCGCCTTTCAGTGTTTTATTATCAATCATAATTACCCCCTAAATGATTAATTGATTTATTATAACATTTAATGACGAAAAATAAAAGCATAATATTCATATATACAGTTTTTGCTTTATTATAAAAATAAGATGGGGAAATTTTATTTATATTATTAAGATTCCTTTAATACTTTAGCATGGTGTGGTATAATGCTCTTTATGGACATTACATTAATTAAAGGCGACGGCATCGGCCCCGAGGTAACATCTCAAGCAATAAGGGTCATTAAAGCGACCGGCGCAAATATGGATTTTGAAGAATACGATGCGGGAATAATTTCCTACGAAAAGTACAATGAGCTTATTACCGACGAGCTTTGTGAAAGCATAAAACGCAACAAAGTAGCACTCAAAGGCCCTATCACAACGCCAATCGGCACGGGCTTTAGGAGCATAAACTTAACTCTTCGTCAAATGTTCGGCTTGTATGCCAATGTGAGGAGAGCCGTAAGTTACGAGGGAATAAATACTCCCTTTAAAAATGTGGATATAATAACCGTAAGGGAAAATACCGAAGGGCTGTATTGCGGAATAGAAGAAACAGAAGGAGAGGATACCGCCAAATCAATAAGGCTGATTACCAGAAAAGGCAGCGAAGATATCATTAGGTACGCTTTTACTCTTGCCAAAGAACAAAACCGCAAGAAAGTAACGGCTGTGCATAAGGCAAATATTCTCAAAAAAACCGATGGGCTTTTCCTTGAAGTATTTGAAGAAATTGCCAAAGAATACCCCGATATCGAGCATGACTCCCTTATTATCGATGCAACCTGCATGAAACTTGTTACTAATCCCGAAAAATTTGATGTTATAGTAACAACGAACCTTTTCGGAGATATTCTCTCCGATTTAACGAGCGGCTTGGTAGGTGGGCTTGGGCTTACCTGCGGAAACAATATCGGAAAAGACCATGCGATATTCGAAGCCATTCACGGCAGTGCTCCCGACATTGCAGGGCAAAATATCGCCAACCCGTCTGCTCTGATATGTGCTTCAAGCGAACTTCTGCGCTATGTGGGCATGACCGATAAAGCATTAGCCATAGAAAATGCCATGAAACTCACTTTCAAAAACGGTAAAAACCTCACCCGAGATTTGGGAGGAGATGCTTCATGTGTTGAATTTACAAATATTTTAATAGATAATTTAGGTAAATAGTACACTAAACAGGCAGCTATTCAAAAGCTGCCTGTTTATATTAAATTTTTTATTTCATCTTACTCGAATTGCACCACAATATAAAGCCTGCCCGATTTATATTGCGAATATATTTTCCCATTCATTTTTTCAACTAAATTTTTGGCTATGGCTAAGCCGAGCCCTGTGGATTTTCGTGCGGTAGATAGTGTGTAGAATCTGTCGAATAAACGAGAAACTGCTATACTATCCATATCCTTTGCATTATTTGAAAATTCTATTTTCCCGTCTTCCTCCATAACCACGGATAAATCTCCATCGGAATATTTTATGGCATTACTTATTATATTCGAAAAAATTCTATCCAATGCTTCTTCATCAAGATTTTTCCAAATCGCTTTTTCGGGAAGAGCTATTTTTGGCTCTATCCCTTTTTGATTCATAAGCGCATAAAACGAAACCAAACTTTTTTCCAGATCTCCCACCAAATTTGTTATGCACGGGCTTATTTTGTGAGAAGATGTAACCATGCTGTAGTCAAACATTTCTTCCGTAAGTTTTTTTAATTCATCGGTACGGTTTCTTATTTGGGAAAGGTATCGGCTTAGGTTTTCATTTGATTCTTCTTGTTGTGCCAAGTCGAGGTATCCGCTTATGGTGGTAAGAGGGGTTCTCAAATCGTGGGATATGTTCGTTACGGCTTCTTTCAGTTCCAGATCCCCCTGTTGATAACGGTGGTGTTCCTTTCGAAGCAGACGAAGCTGTACATTGATGTCTGATGCCAGCTTTCGCATATAAGGGTCACTGGTGGAAACGTCGATGAGGGTATTTGTATCTGCTGTCAATCGGTCATGGAATGCCTCACGAATTTCCCGTGCTGACTCGCGCAAAAAATATACCTTTGCAAGGAGCATAAATATAATCAAAAGTAATATTCCGATAATGATAAGCAGCAGATTTACCATAACAAACCTC